>CAYVBT010000049.1:0-1556 GCA_964449885.1 uncultured Candidatus Saccharibacteria bacterium | reverse complement strand
ACACCGGCCAGAGCAAGTGTTATGACGCCGCCGGCAATGTGATCACCTGCCCGACACCGGGCCAGAGCTTCTACGGCCAGGATGCCAACTACGCCCTCAACCCCATGTCTTTCACCAAACTGGATGTCACCGGCAAAGCACTCTCCGATGCAGCCACCTCCTGGAGCATGGTGAAAGACAACGTCACAAGCCTTGTCTGGGAGATCAAAACCAAAAAAGACGGGGTGAAGAACTACAGCGATCCTCACGACGGAGACAACGCCTACACCTGGTACGACAGCAACCCGGCCACCAACGGCGGCAACGCCGGCACACCGGGAACCGGCACCGACACCGAAGACTTCATCAAAGCCTTAAACGATGCCAAATTCGGTGGATTCAACGACTGGCGGCTTCCCACCCTCAAGGAATTGTCCGCGGTGGTCAACTTCAGCATCGCAGAACCCGGCCCGACGATACACGGCGGGTATTTCCCGAATATGCAATCGACATCGTATTGGTCTGCCAACACGAGTGTGGAAACCGCCGCCTATGCCTGGGGCCGGGATCTGTACAGCGGCAGCAATTTCAGCCACCACAAATACAACACCTACTATGCCATGGCCGTCCGCGGCGGCCCTTCAGGGAAAACGGGTGCTTTTACGGACAACGGTGATGGCACGGTGTCGGACTCTTTCACCGGGCTGATGTGGGAAAAAGCCGGAACATCCAACAAAACCTGGGAGCAGGCACTGAGCTACTGCGAAGGGTTGACACTGGCAGGACATACGGACTGGCGGCTTCCCACGGTCAAGGAATTGCAGAGCCTTGCGGAATACAGCCGAATCCGCCCGGCTATCGACACCGCATATTTCCCCAATACAGCGCTCTACGCATATTGGGCTTCCACCACCCGCGCCACCACCCCGCGCCAGGGATGGGGTGTGGATTTCACCTACGGCTTCGACTCCGGATATGAAAAGAACCTGGGGTATCACGTCCGGGCGGTTCGCGGCGGAGAGGCATTGCCGGAGCTTTCCGTAACACCGCCGAACCGGGATGTCGCCAAAACAGCCGGTACAACCACATTCAGTGTGGCAAACGCTGGCACCGGCACCCTCCAGTGGACGGCTGCCGTAACAACCGGCGGCGACTGGCTGACGATCACATCCGGCGCCAGCGGCAGCAATACCGGCACCATCACCTGCGCGTTCACCGCCTATACCGGATCGACGCCCAGAACCGCCGCCATCCAAGTGACGGCAACTGGTGCTGCCGGCAGCCCGAAGACCGTTACGGTGACACAGGCCGGAACGATGACGCTTTCGGTAACGCCATCCAACCGGGATGTGGCCAAAACAGCCGGTACGACCACATTCGGTGTCTCCAACACCGGATATGGTACCATGCCGTGGACAGCATCCGTCGCCTCTGGAGGCGACTGGCTGAAGATCACATCCGGCGCCAGCGGCAGCAATGCCGGCACCATCACCTGTGCATTCACCGCCAACACTGGATCGATCCCAAGAACCGGCAAGATAACGATAACGGCCGCAGGCGCCATCGGCAGCCCGAAG
>CAYVBT010000048.1:0-1577 GCA_964449885.1 uncultured Candidatus Saccharibacteria bacterium | reverse complement strand
AAAGTATTTTAGAAACTGCCTCGTTTGCAAGTTCTGAATTTTGGGCAAAGATAAATGAAATATTTTATGACTGCTTAATTGCTGGGTTTTGTGTTGGGGAATTTAATTGGCAGAAAGAACAAAAATTTGGAAACGAATGACAGCTATACGCAGAAGCGGATAGCGGGCGATTTTCTGTCAAGCTAGTAAACTACTTGAGCGGAAAAATACAATCCGAAAACCACAACTGCCGCGTTTGTAGGTAGCTGATGATATGGGTTCGTTTTTTAATAATTTCTATTTCTAATTAAATCCTTATATGCGTCGACCAAATTGTCGTAATGCACAATTCGTATATTGTTTCTTTTTAAATATCTTCGACTTATCTCATAAGTCTTTTCTGAAAAATCATTTCTACGACCGGCAATGACTGCGTAATTAAGTCTTGATTTATCTAATTTATAAAACTCTCTAGCTTGAATAATTTGATTCTAACCAAGAATCCCAATCCTCCGCTTGTTTTATACCTTTTCGGAAAGTGTCACCAAACTCCCCATTCTTTTGTGTTATTTGTCCATATGGATTTTCCAATTCTATAAAGACAAAACTATAACCTCCGGAACTTCCCCCTATTAATAAATAGTCGGCTTTATGGGTCGATGGAAATTCAAATTCTTTAAATAAATACGCATCATGATGACCAAATGTATACCATTGAAAAATAGAACCAATAAGATTGTAATATCTATTTTCATTTATAAAATTGAGAATATTTCGCTCTGTAATTTCTGAATCTAATAACTTTTGAAATTCAGATTCTATCTTTTTGTTGATTGACATGTCTTTCAACGAGTCAGGATTGAGTCGATTGTTTGGGAAGAGTGAATTATAGTATCGTGCTGCTTCAGGCAATATCTCATGATATTTGAACATATTTTCTACACTCCAACCACAATTTAAAACAGAGGACTTTTCTTTATAAGATTCAGCTTGCTCAATTCTGCTTAGCTCATCCTCAGTCAAAATATTATAATCTCTATCATAAAGCATATTATAATTCATTTATTATTAATCTCCAATTACCAGTTAAAATGACACTCAACCCATTTATACAAGCTACAAAACTTCCCAATATTTCCATAATTGGATAAAAAGCCGAAATTAAAATTCCTAATGTTGTATCCTGAGAGAAGTTCAAGCAGTACTGATTTTTGTTTACGGGTTTAAAAGTAACCGAATTTCTATTGAAATGCAATGCTTTAAGCGGGTTTTGTATTTTTTCTGAATAGATGGTCTCAAGTCACCAGCTCAGAAACTATAAAAGAGATTTAGCTACTAATCGGGCAACACAAAAAAGGAGAAGACTCTTGCTTCAAAACAAAAGTCTTCTCCCCGCAAATTGTCAAATTGACAAGATAATCACTTGCTTTTTTTCAGAAATGCCAGTACTTCTTCAGTATCTTTTTCAGCATTAACCTGCTCATTTTTATAGGCAATGTTTCCTTTTTTATCGATGATAAAAGTCCAGCGGCTGGCGGTTGTGCCGCGAACCAGGTCAAAACTTTGTCCATCAATCTCTTTTGTTATTTTGCCTCCAT
>CAYVBT010000047.1:390-1639 GCA_964449885.1 uncultured Candidatus Saccharibacteria bacterium | reverse complement strand
AAGATATTCAAAAGCTTTATCGTATGATTCACTATCGTTTAAATTAATTATTGAGTCATTATACGCTTTCATGTTTCCCTTAAATAATTCATTGATAAAAAGAAATTTTTCATTGATTCCTATAGCAGATTTCAAATCTTTTATCGGATTATGCAACATCTTCAATCCTATACTCTTATCGGTTTTACCTTTTTGAATTTTTTCATTTACCGATTTTGTTTCATTTTTATATTTATCAGCTATTGTTGTAGTTCCGAATAAATCTGTACGGATTGATGCTTTTTGCTTATCTTCTACATTTTTAATCGTTTCTTTTATTGTATCTTCTTTTATTTCAATAACTTTTTCTTCGATTATAGCTTTTGGCTCTGGTCCAAATATTACTTCAACTTCTTCAACTTTCAGATGTTTTTCCTCTGATTCCTCTTCTGCTTCAATCAATACTGCAGGCTTTACTTCTTCTTTAACAGTTTCATTATTAACAATTAATAACTTCCTGCGTATTATCCTTACTAATATTCTGATCAAAAATTTCAATGGCATGATTTACTTTTTCCAAATCGTATAACTGTTCGTAAAGCTTACGTATATTGGCTTTTAATATATCCAAATCAATTTGTGGGATTTTCCCTGAATATGCATTCAAATTATTATTTTGTTCAACAATTAAATCTAACTGTCTTAAAATGTTTTCTTTAATAATGTTTTTATCCATAAAAAACTAATTATAATTACAAAATATTGTGAATATATATTTTAAAGTGACTTCTGAAAATTGTTTTTATTTGCTAAATTTCAATAATAAAAATCATCTTTTACATTAGTAAACTGCCGCCTTAAAAATCTTGTCCGCCTTAAAAAATCAAATTTCCAGAACTCCTCTTAAGTCTTTTCTTAAAAAAAAATCTTAAATTTAACCATTATTTGAATAAAATCATGTAGGTTTGTAACTTGAAAATTTTTCGATAAAATTACGTAAAAATACATTTTGAAAAAATTTTAAATGATTTTTTTATCAAAAATATTTAGTTAATAAGTTAATTTTACTTTTAAAGATGTTTTTTGAAAATAGAGAAAATAGTCCATTAAAGAGAGGTTGCATTGAAGTAATATGTGGTTCGATGTTTTCAGGCAAAACGGAGGAATTAATCCGTAGGTTAAACAGGGCAAAAATTGCCAGGCAAAAGGTTGAAATCTTCAAACCTGCTATTGATAAACGCTATGATGAAATCAATGTTGTTTCTCATAA
>CAYVBT010000047.1:0-326 GCA_964449885.1 uncultured Candidatus Saccharibacteria bacterium | reverse complement strand
CAATTCTCCAATTTATTTGTTAAGAAAATGTTGAATAAATGAAAATAAATTTAACTATTTTTTTTGCTTTTTTATGTTGTAAGTAGGTTAAAATCACTATTTTTGTAACCAATAATTTTAAAATAAACTAATTTAAAATGTTTAAATATATTTGCTTAACAGTAAGCAAATTAAGAAAATTAAATATGCAATTATCAAATAAAATAAAAACTATAAATAAGAACTTTTGGTCATTTTCAATTGTAATTCTGTTGTTTTTTACAACATTTCAAACTACAAATGCTACAGAAGAAAATCACGAAAAACAAAAATTCAATGCCGGAGAA
>CAYVBT010000046.1:0-1755 GCA_964449885.1 uncultured Candidatus Saccharibacteria bacterium | reverse complement strand
CAAATCCGTAAGCTCCTTTGTATTTTTCATACTTATACGAATCGTTATCTTGAAAATGATTTCGTGATTCAAAGTTATAATCTTCAATCCCAGATTCTTGGCTTTCAAATCCCGTCACATGATATTCAATATAAAAGTTACGGTCTAGTCTGGTGTCAATCATTAAAACTAAATCATTATTCTCAGCAATCTTATCAAAATGATTTTTTGCTATATATAGACGTTTACAAGAAATTTTATCATAATACTTTAATACCCCTTTTTCCCAATGCCAATTTTTATCGAAATCTAGTTTACTTTCAAATATCTCGGTAATATTGAAATTAACCAGATTTTTTAATTCTTTCAGGTCGGCTTTTTTTACATCTTTGAAATAAAAGAGTGTATTTGTATTTTCTTTGTTTAAATACCGAATTGGTGTTTTTAAATATGAGAATTTTTTGTTTTCTACCCAACCACTAAAATATTCGTAATCGATTACTCCGCGGTGTGGATTTTTTTCCTCCCATGTATCAATTTTTTCGATTATAAAATCCATACTTGCAGAAACCAGTTCACCTCTTTTTATCCTTAAGAAGTACTCAAATGCTTTGGAACTGAAACTACCAAAATACTTAGGATTAATTCTTATTATCACTTTGTCAAAATTATCAAGTCTAAAATCGTAGTTGCTTATCTTAAAGTCATCATTACCAAACTCACAAAGCATCTTGAATTCATCCTCGTTTATAGCTTTTATATATTTGGATAATAAGTCCTTATCATTGGTTACAATTACATTTCTTTCTTCAAGTCCATTTTCTATAATTTCAAGAACTTGTTCTTTATGAAAAATTTTTTCCAAATGATAATCATCGGTATAATCGTCATGATAATAAAATCTATCTTCTACTAAGATATAAAAAATATTTTCTTCCATTTTAACCTGTATAAGTAATCTTATTTTTTATTTCTTTTTGTTAGCATTTAAACATTATGATATAAAATCTTTAGCTTTGAAATATACTCTCCTAAATTAATAAGAAAGTAATCTTTAGAAAAGAAGTCGTGTAAAATTATTTCTTCTTGATAGGTAGTTTCGCATCTCGCAGTTATAATAGATAGTAATCCTAAACTACTAATAATATATCTTTTACATTTTTTTATTTCTTCACTCGTTTTTCTCCTTCCTTCTTTGTTAGTACTATTTAGAAAATAGCAATTATCGTAGGTATTAGATAGCGTATTAATATGCCTTTCTATTTCTTCTTTTTTCATTTTTAAATTTTTACATAGTTACATTTCAAAATAGCAATTTAGTAGAAATGAAGATTAATCCCAAACGGATCGGAGAATATAATTCTCCGATTATGCTCAGGTGTTAGAAACGATTGAAAATCAGCCTTGATTTTGTAGATTGGAATAGCTAACGTTTGTTCTTTCATTTTTTCCCCTAAAAATACAAAACTTTCCATATACACTGGTTAATGATTTGCACTGGTTATTAGCCACTTGTTAACCAATTTTTTATGAAAATTCGAATATTATTGAATAATGAAAGGGTGACGCGGTTTCCGAACCGCGTTAAATATGGCGAATCGGAATTGGCTACACCCGATTTGATAGAAAGCCGGTTCCAAGAGGGGTTGGCTTTTATTGAATTACTAAAGGAATTTTATCTCTTGCTGCCTCTCGAAACATTTAGGAATAGTGCATTTCAAAGTAGCTATTTTTCCTGTTCTGGTTAAATTGGATTTTATATTTATGCATTACAAA
>CAYVBT010000045.1:1048-1787 GCA_964449885.1 uncultured Candidatus Saccharibacteria bacterium | reverse complement strand
TGAGAATGTTGAGAAATACAAAGCACTTTACGAACAGTATAAAAAGTTTGGGAAACTGATTGAATTTGAATACTAAATGACACTTTTTATTCAGCGGGTGACTCGAAGTCACCCGCTGAATATTTTTATTTATTAAGATTGTTTTTAAACAATTTAGAATCCAGCTATAGTTTTTGCTTCACCGAAAGCTTTATTAAACATTACACCAATGAATGAGGCAACATCCTGAATGTCCAAATCAATATTCCAATCGTAATTTTTATTCAACACCGCAACTTTTAGATCTGCTTTAAAAAGATCTCCTTTCTCCAATCCTTTTAAGCTTCCGGAAATGTGCATGCTTTTTACATCAAAAATATCCCCAGAATGTCTGGCAATATATTCTGCCAAACCAAGTATTGCTTTAGAACCTGCTTTAGCCGCTTCTAAAGCCGCTTTTGCACTACCAAACGCTACTGCGGACGAGCCAGCTTCTACTGCTTTTAAGCCCTCCTTTGCTGCATTAAGCGCAACATACACAGCAGAACTGCCTATCGTATTCATTGCCTGATTTGCTGAGTTAATTGCAAAACCACCTGCTACTTTTGTCGCCGACAATGTTTTTCCAGCAGCTTGCCATGCGGTGTATTCTGTGCCATATTGAACCGCAGTTAAAGTTGCCTTCGCACTTTCAAATGCTGTGTACTTGGCTCCGGTTTTAGCAACTGTGAAGGAGAAGGTATCCAACCAGGAATTTCCC
>CAYVBT010000045.1:518-761 GCA_964449885.1 uncultured Candidatus Saccharibacteria bacterium | reverse complement strand
AAATATGCATCAGCAGCACCTTGCGCATCGTTTAAAGTTTTCTGGGCTTTGACATATTCAGCCGTGTACACACGTTCTGCATCCTCTACTTTTTTCTTTGCAACGTTAATATCTTGCGTAGCGGAACTTAAAACCGCATTAATTTGATTTGATACATCGTTTTTCAAAAAGCTTGTAATATCGTTTTGCATATCTGCCGAAAGCTGAAAATCTAAACTTGAAGGTTGAGAAATTGAACCTGAG
>CAYVBT010000045.1:0-336 GCA_964449885.1 uncultured Candidatus Saccharibacteria bacterium | reverse complement strand
TTCATAGGTAATTGTTCCGATAGATCCTCCGGCAGGAGCGACGTAAAACTGTAAGTTTTTTATGTCCAAGAAATCCGGGATATCCTCTTCTGGGATGTTAAGACCCACTGTATCAGTAGCAAATAACACAATTTCCTTTAAATCGAGTTCTTTTAATGTGCCAGATAGGATTTCATCCATAGGATTTGTAGAAATGTTTGCGGCCATGTCCATAATAGTATTGCCAATGGCTAATCCACCTGCCAAACCAAAAGTACTGGGTGTGCCTGACGCTGCAAATTGCACATAGTTAATTCCTAATTGCACAGCAACAGCAGGACCTATTTTTAAACCATT
>CAYVBT010000044.1:0-1889 GCA_964449885.1 uncultured Candidatus Saccharibacteria bacterium | reverse complement strand
CCAAATCTAATTAAAGCAAATTTAGATTTGGAGAGTAAAATTGCTAACATGATAGATACTGGATTTATTGAGAAACAGACTTTTGAGTGGTTACATCAATTCTATGAATATCTTTCGGAGAGGAAATCATATATTGAAAAATTCAAAACCAAACCTATTTTTAAAGATGCTGGACGAAATGCAGTTGCCGCTTTTCGATATGAAAGTAATACAAAAAACTACCACCCAATTTTGTTTTTGCCAAGCGATAGCGAGAGTTCAGCATTTATTACTATTCACAAAAACCTTTTATCGAACAAAATTTCAAAGGAATTTATAATCGCATTTGGAATCAAAGAACCGGATATAAAAGACGAAATCTTCAACCACATTTTGCCTTTATACGATAACGATGGAGATATTGATACTGATACCCATTTCAAAAAATTCTTTAGATATTACAAAGAAAACCTCGGCAATAAAACAATAATTGACAATTTTATTACTTTGATAAAAGATAAAGAGTTTGTGTCGTATAAAAGTAAAAACGACCAAAAAACGTATCGTGGAAAGCCAAGTGAAATTTATTATCCAAATAACGATTTGGTTAAGTACTTTGAAACAAAATCCGATACCCGGTTTGTCGATTTAGACGATTATTACAAACAAATTGATAAGGCTGATCACAAATTATTGCAAGAGTTCTTGCTTCAATTAGATGTATTTACCTTACCCAAAGTTTTAACAGTGGAAATAACAGATTTGCAAAAAAAGTATAATTTACATCTTTCGTATTCATCTCGCCAAAGTTATGTTTTTGATGTAATAATAGATGGAAGTGAAGAGATAGTTAAATCAAAAGACATTTCACGTTCGAAATTATTTTGGGAGCAAATGATAAAAATCGTTAGTGGTTATCAGAATTGGCCATGGTTTCTTAGAGGGAAACATAATTATTTTTATTATTCGCCTCTCACAGAATACTTTGAATCTTCCGCAGAAAAATTACTTCATATAACAAAATGGCTCGTCACCAAGGATGGTAAATTTTCTGCGCCGCATAAAATAACTATCAATGAATTGGATAAAGGATATGATATTAAAAGCAATGAGGCACAATCGCTGATTGAGTTTTTGCAATTCAAACCAACAATTATTTTAACAAAGGAACAGAGAATTTCGCAATTATTTGGAAGTGAAGAAGAAGCAAAACGGGCAAAAGAGCTATTGGAAAAAGAAAAAGCAAAACAGGAACGGAAAACAAAAGGAGAATCCAATCCATCAGAATATGATGCCAATGATTTGGAAGATACAATCGAAAATTTAGACTCATTGTCAAAATTTGTTTCGAAACCAAAACCACACTATGCTACATCTGCTAAAAATACTACAATTCAGGATTTCGACGAAGGCGAGGAATTGGCAAAAAGGATTGATGAGATTAAAGAAAAACTTGAAGTAAAGAAAGATAGAATAGCATTAACCAACGCCATTAGCGAAAGCACAAAATATTCCTACCAGTGGTTTGAAGCGTATTTGAAGTTGCTTTTGACCTACAGCGAAACACAAAGTACTGTACAGCAAAAATCACTTTCATTTCAGGAAATAAAGTTCTATAAGGTAGAAAATAAAAATTCAGACAAATACTTTTTGCTATGTGGTGCAAATGGTTATGTTCCACAAAGTATTGAGGACAGTGAAGACTTCAAATTAACCCTGAAATTAAAAAATCGTAAAGACGAAAACATTACAGTAGAAGGCGTATCAAAAAAAGGTCAGGATTTGCTGATTTATTGCAGGGAGTCAATTCCGCAGAAGCTCGTTTCGCTCTTATCAGAAGTAACAAGTGTTGAGATTAATTTCACACCTGTTGTCAACTTGTTAGATAGATTATATCATGCTTTTACAAA
>CAYVBT010000043.1:0-2099 GCA_964449885.1 uncultured Candidatus Saccharibacteria bacterium | reverse complement strand
CTGACCGGAAGCTGTTTGCTCAACCCAGGTTACCCCTCCGTCTGTAGAAGTATAAATATAACCAAAACTTTGTACAGTAGCAGCAAGTTTTGTTCCATCAGCAGAAAAATCGATCGAACTCCATCGACGGTTCCCAGCAGGCACATTTTTTACCCACGTTAATCCAGAATCAGTAGAAATAAAAATATTTCCGCCACCCATGCTAAATGTTGTTCCTGCTAATAACCTCCCATCTGCAGAAGAAGAAATAGAAGTCCACCCGTCAACAGTATCTTTTGTTCGAGCCGTCCAAGTTAAACCTCCGTCATCCGAAGTATGAATATTATTAATACCACCAGAATATTCTGCTGCTACAAGTTTTAATCCATCAGCAGATGAAGCAACTCTGATCCATTGATGTAAACCAGAAGCTGGTTGCTCAACCCAGGTTACCCCCCCGTCCGTAGAAGTATATATGTAATTTTTATCCATAACATAAAAAGCTGCTACTAATTTTGTACCATCACTAGAAGAGGCAATTGAATCCCAAGAATGTAAACCTGAAGATGTTTGCTCTGTCCATCCAGCTTCCACATGATTGGGTAATAAAGTAAATACTGAAGCGAATAAGATAAACGCAAATACAAACAAGTTTAAAACACAACTTTTTACACCTCCAAAAGAGTTTTTATCTTTCATATATTACTTATTACAATTAGAAATATTAATTTAAGATTAATTTCTTAAAATTTCTAACGGAGGTAAGTTAAATTAATTTTTATAATAGTTTCGATGTTTATATTGTAGCACATCACCCGCCCCTCCCGCTAGGAAAGGATAGTTTCTAGTGATTAAGTTCTAGAAAGTTATAATTATCTTAATAACTGCGTTACTAATGCAACCATTTGATCTTTATCTTTTGGATCACTCTCTGCAATAAGAAGTGTCAAAATGGTCAGGATGCTAGGACTTATATTTCTAAAACCTTTTGCTTTAGTTTTCCTTAGGAACCAAATAAATGTGAACGCTCCAGAACGTTTATTGCCATCTATAAATGGATGATTCTTTATCATAAAATACAAAAGATGGGCGGCTTTCTCTTCCACTGTCTCATAAAGTGATTTGCCACCAAAAGTTTGCATAACATTACCAACTATTCCCTCAATACTACCTATCTTACTTTCTTTGGCAAATAAATATGTTGTTTCTCCTTTTCTTATTAATTCATTTTTCAAATCAGAAATAGCTAATAGTAATTCATCTCCAGTTAGTTTAATACTTTTCTTTGTAACTCCTTTTATTTGTAACAATTCTTTATCATAAGCATCAAGCGATACCCAAGTGCCAGCAAACTCTTTAATTAAATCAAGTATAGCTTTTGGATCAAGAGTAATATTCTCTGGTAATAATTTTTGGATAGTAGTAACTGTTTTCATAAATGAATCGTAATTCTTGGCTATCTGTTTGCGATTTATGGTATAACCTTTTGTAATATGTTCTCTCAAAGTCTTGGTGGCCCATTGTCTAAAGGCTATGGCGATCTTAGAGTTTGTTCTATAGCCAACTGATAAAATAACATCCAAATTATAATATTGGACTTTATATGTTTTTCCATCCCCTGCAGTATGTGCAAAATTTGCACATACTGCATATTCTTCAAGTTCTTTATCTTTCAATATATTTCGTATGTGTTTTGTTATTACGGAGCGTTCAACATTAAAAAGATCAGCGACTTGAGCTTGCGTTGCCCAAATTGTCTCTTTTTTAATATCTCCCTTAAATTCAATCGCACCCGAAGAAGCTTGATATATTACTATTTTATTTTCATTTATCTTTTTCACAATATAATTATATCACACAAACATTAACTCATATACATAACAAAAAATCTCCCAATTTCATGGAAGATTTTTTGTTTAAATTTAATTTCAATTAAATAGGTATTTGTAAAAATCATAATCAACAGTAAAATAAAATATTCTTTATTTTGTTCCGTTCTAGGGGTCTTTCCCTCCTTGTCAGATTTCTTTTAGGACTTGAAATCAATGTCCATTGTGTAGTCAATTGAGCTACACAATATCGACTCAATAAGACCATCTCACTTTAATAAATTAAAGATA
>CAYVBT010000042.1:0-2310 GCA_964449885.1 uncultured Candidatus Saccharibacteria bacterium | reverse complement strand
GCGATATCCCACCAAAAATCACCGATACCTACAACGGCGA
Organism: uncultured Candidatus Saccharibacteria bacterium; assembly: GCA_964449885.1. Taxonomy (GTDB): domain Bacteria; phylum Patescibacteriota; class Minisyncoccia; order Phycocordibacterales; family UBA9973; genus UBA8515. The sequence goes on along the minus strand of CAYVBT010000042.1, from coordinate 2,270 downwards.
TTTCAACGAAATCAAGAACAACCTCAACCAGTGCATCGATACCATGAGCGGACTGCTGACCGAAACCGATAAGCTGGTTGGTGCAACGGTCGCAGGCAAGCTGGCAACACGCGGTGATTCCACCAGATTCGCTGGCGGATGGGGTAAGCTGATCGCCGGCGTCAATGATCTGTGCGATGCCTTTGTGGGACCCATCAATGTCACGGCCGAATATGTGGACCGAATCTCCAAGGGCGATATCCCACCAAAAATCACCGATACCTACAACGGCGATTTCAACGAAATCAAGAACAACCTCAACCAGTGCATCGAAATCATGAGCAATCTGTTGACGGAAGCCGGCAAGGTCGTCACCGCTGCCGCGGACGGCGATCTGGATAAACGGGCCAATGCGGATCTGTTCATCGGCGGCTGGAAGGAACTGGTTGTCGGTATCAACAACATCGTCAACAACATCGTCAACCCCCTCATGGTCACCGCCGATTATGTCGATAAGGTCAGCAAAGGCGTCATTCCGCCGATGATCACCGACACGTACAAAGGCCAGTACAACATCATCAAGAACAACCTCAATGCGGTCGTCAAGATGATGAGTGAACTTCTGGCCGAAACCGACAAGATCATCAAGGCCGCTGCGGACGGCGAGCTTGATCAGCGGGCCAATGCCGCGATGTTTGTGGGCGGATGGAACAAACTGGTGGCTGGCGTCAACGATACCATCACCAACATCGTAAACCCCCTCATGGTCACGGCAGACTATGTGGAACAGATTTCCAGAGGCGCCATCCCGAAAAAAATCACGGACAACTACAAAGGCCAGTACAACGTCATCAAGAATAACCTCAACCAGTGTATCGATGCCGTCAATGCCCTCGTCAACGATGCCAAGATGCTCTCCAATGCGGCGGTTGCCGGTAAGCTGGCGACCCGCGCCGATGCAACCAAGCATCAAGGGGATTTCGCCCGCGTCGTATCCGGGGTCAATGAAACCCTCGATGCCGTCATCGGTCCGCTCAATGTGGCCGCTGAATATGTCGATCGCATCAGTAAGGGCGATGTTCCGCCCAAAATCACCGACAATTACAACGGCGATTTCAATGAAATCAAAAACAACCTGAACATGTTGATCGATTCCATGAACGAAATCACGGGTGTGGCCGAACAGATCGCCGATGGCAATTTGATGGTCGATATCCGGGAACGCTCTGAAACAGACAAACTCATCCAGGCCCTGGTCGTCATGATCGAAAAACTGACGGAAGTGGTCAAGAAGGTTCAGACCGCTTCGGACAGTGTGGCCTCCCGCAGCCAGGAAATGAGCTCCAAAACCGAACAGATTTCCCAGGGCGCCACCGAACAGGCGGCCTCTGCCGAAGAAGTGTCGTCGTCCATGGAGCAGATGACGTCCAACATCATGCAGAATGCCGATAACGCCCAGCAAACGGAAAAGATCGCCGTCAAATGCGCTGAAGACGCAAGAGAAGGCGGCAATGCCGTCGGTGAAACCGTTTCGGCCATGAAGGAAATCGCCAACAAGATTTCCATCATCGAGGAAATCGCCCGACAGACCAACATGCTGGCCTTGAATGCGGCGATCGAAGCTGCCCGTGCCGGTGAACACGGCAAGGGCTTTGCGGTCGTAGCCGCAGAGGTCCGCAGACTGGCCGAACGCAGCCAGACCGCTGCCGGCGAAATCAACCGGCTCTCCGCCTCCAGCGTCCAGATTGCCGAGCATGCCGGTGAACTGCTGGCCAGTATCGTTCCGGCCATTCAGAAAACGGCTGATCTGGTTCAGGAAATCAACTCCGCCAGCAACGAACAGAAAACCGGTGCCGATCAGATCAACAAGGCCATCCAGCAGCTCGATCAGGTCATCCAGCAGAATGCGGCCGCTGCCGAAGAAATGGCGGCCACCGCTTCGGAACTCGACAATCAGGCCGAAGAGCTCCAGACCTCCGCGGCGTTCTTCAGAACCGATGAAGCAGCCTCCAAAGCCCGAAAACTGTCCCGCACCAAAGCCATTCCGGACAAACGTGGTCCTTTGAAACAACTGCCACATCAAAACCCCGTTAAAGGGCTGGCTCCGGGAGCCAAGGTCGTCAAACCCCATGAAGTGCAGTCCGGCGGATTCGCCATCGACATGGGAGAAAGCCGAGGCAAAAAAGACGCCCAGGATTCGGATTTCGAGAAATATTGATAATTAGGAGATATGAACATGAGTACAACCGGTATCACCGAAACGACTCAATATCTGACATACAAGCTTGAAG
>CAYVBT010000041.1:2128-2423 GCA_964449885.1 uncultured Candidatus Saccharibacteria bacterium | reverse complement strand
TGGTCATCAGGAAAAATATAGCGGGAAAGCGGTTGTTTGATCAGCACGCTTCTGACTACGCCCAGCATGGACGCGATGGTAAGGTTGGCATTCAGAATCAGCCCTTTTTCGGAAACGGTGCAATAGCCCACCGGTGCCAGGTTGTAAAGTTCGAAATAGTGCTCCTTGCTGGCAATCAGTTCCTGTTGGATATCGCGCAGTTCCTCGTTCTGCATCTCCAGTTCAATCTGATGCACTCTAAGTTCGTGGAGTATCCGCCGAGTTTCTTCCGGTGACAGGGCTTCGAGGTTTTCCG
>CAYVBT010000041.1:656-2104 GCA_964449885.1 uncultured Candidatus Saccharibacteria bacterium | reverse complement strand
AAGCACTAAATTCAGTGCGTATGTTTCGATTATTCATTATCGATCCCTCTTTCTGCCCTTTATAAAAGAAAGGAAGTGTTACGATTTCAATATCATTCGAATAGTTATCGCCATATCGAGCCGGCTGTATGGTTTGTAGAGTATCTTTGTAATGTTGTTATACAGCGGATCCCCTGTTCGGATGTTATCGCTGAAGCCCGTGCAGATAATGACCGGTATTTCGGAACGCAATTGTCTGAACCGTTCCACCAGTTCGAGCCCTGTCATTTTGGGCATGGTCTGGTCTGTGATTATCAGGTCGAAAGCCTCCGGTGAGCGAGTAAAACGGTCCAGGGCTTCCAGGCTGTCCTGCTCACAGGTGACATGATATCCGAGCCCGCTGAGAATATCCATGCCCATCTCGATAAAAAGGCTTTCATCATCAATAAACAGGATTCGCTCGGACCCTGTTGGCGTTTCCGGGCAAACTACCGACTTGGTTTCATCATGGCAGTAGGATTCAGGCAGAAAAATGGAAAACGTCGTTCCCTTATCAATGCTGCTTTCGACTTGGATTCCGCCGCCATGATTTTCTACAATCCCAAGGCTGACTGATAACCCTACACCAGTTCCCTCACCTTTTTCCTTTGTCGAAAAATAGGGGTCGAAAATCCGATCAAGATTCACCGGATCAATGCCATGCCCAGTATCACACACCTTCAGCCGCACATACATGCCGATGGGTAAAACCCTGTTGTGGCAAGCGGTGGATTCTGCTAATTCACGACGGTCCAGAGAGACGGTAAGTACGCCGGAAGAACCGCGCATGGCTTGAAAGGAGTTGGTGCAAAGGTTCATGACCAGTTGATGAAGCTGGGACGCATCGGCTCTCACCTTGGGCAAATCGGGTTCGATATGGCAATGTATCTCGATATTGGCAGGCAGCGCCGCTTTCATGAGATTCAGGACTTCACGGACAATGCCCGTCATATCCAAATGGGTCAGCTCTGGCTTGTCGCGACGGCTGAAACGCAGGATCTGCGCCACAAGATCCTTAGCCCGATTGCCGGCCTGAAAAACGCGCTGCAAGCTGGCTTTAGCTCTGGCCGGGTTCCCCACGATCTGTTCCAAAGCCAGCTCGGTGAACCCGAGGATTCCTCCCAGGATGTTGTTGAAGTCATGTGCGATACCACTGGCCAACTGACCGATGACCTCTGTTTTTTGCGCCCGGAGCAGACACTGCTGCATCAGCTCTCGTTCGGCGATATGTTGTTGTAACTTGGCCGCGTAATTGCAAGCTTCTTCAAACATGGTGGCATTGTGAATGCTGATGGATAGGTGATCGGCGGCGGTTTCCAGAAAATGGGCCGATTTTTCGAGATCGCGGTGGGTCGTCGAACCCACGCCCAGGACTCCCAACACCTGATTCTCAAAGATCAAGGGGATGGCCGCAAAGGAGTGCAAGCCGG
>CAYVBT010000041.1:0-646 GCA_964449885.1 uncultured Candidatus Saccharibacteria bacterium | reverse complement strand
CGGAATTCTTGCACTCTTGCCAGGTGCATCTGGGATCGTTATGGATGTTCCGGCAATAAATTGCCTGACCTTTCAGAGCGGCCTGACCGCAGAGACACTCCCCGAGACAATGTAACGGTATTGTTTCGATGGGAAGCAGCGGTGGTTGAGGGCCTGAAGCCTTCAAGACAAGTTCCTTGCCCGAAAGGACGAACAAGAGCGCTGCATCCAGCGCCAACACTTCAGCCACTTTCTCGATCGCTGTCCGGCATACGTCTTCGAGCGACAGCTCTGAGGCGACTGCACGGGCCAACTGGTTCAGTGCGACGAGTTCTCCTTCTCTCTGTTGCAATGTCTGCACGGCATATCGGCGCTCGGAGATATCGCTCATAACGATGCGAATCACGGGATTGTCATAGATGTTACGCACTGTATTCGATTCCATTTGAACCCATAACGGTGTATCGAGCTTTCCAACCATCCGCAGCTCGAATCTCTGAGACTCACCCGTGTCAATCAGTTTTTTACGATGGAGATAGTAAATGTCCTGATCTTCTGGAAAAATAAAACGGGTCAATAATTGCCCAGCCAGGGAGACCTTGGGCACTCCCAGAAAATAAGCCGCCGTGAGATTGATCTCCAGGATCAACCCCTGCTCGCTCAAGGT
>CAYVBT010000040.1:0-2715 GCA_964449885.1 uncultured Candidatus Saccharibacteria bacterium | reverse complement strand
GCAGTTTTCATAAACAAGTTCCTTCTCATTCTCGTGGCACGTTAAATGGCATGTTGTTATAAATGAGCGCTATAGTAGAAATAATGAACTTGAAAACTTCTTAAATAATTGCATAATAATCTGTATATTAGACAAATACCACTTATTGTGCCACGACTACATTATCTACTTGTCAATATGGCTGAATATCTGCAACATAGCAATAAAATGTTTTGCGACAATTACGCTTGGGCGTCAACGATAATTACATTTGTGCATCTTTCGGAGAGTAGTTGTCTGTTAGAGATGTCCACAATTTGTTTGAAGGGGGCATTGTTTTGCAGACGACTGACGCTCAGGTGAGGAAACTGATGAGGGAGATAGGCAAGACAGGCAAAATTGGAGATTCAGCTTTACGATCTGGGATGAGCCGTAACACAGCGGCCAAGTATGTAAGAATTGGTAAGCTACCGTCTGAACTGACGGAACCAAGAACATGGAGGACTAGAGTGGATCCGTTTGACATGGACTGGGAAGAGATTTCCGAGCGATTGAGAGCGGCTCCTGAACTTGAGGCAAAATCGTTATTCGAAAATCTTCTGGAAAACAATCCCGATAGATATCATCCAGGTCAACTTCGAACCTTCCAGAGAAAGTTGAAACGATGGCGTGGCAGTGAAGGACCAGCAAAGCAGGTGTTTTTCGCTCAGAAACATCTACCTGGTGAGGCTATTCAGACTGATTTCACATGGGCCACGGCGCTTGGTGTAACCATCCAGGGAGAGCCGTTTGCACACATGCTTTGCAATGTGGTTTTACCATATTCGAACTGGCAGTGGGCTACGGTATGCCGTTCAGAGTCATTATCCGCTCTTAAAAGGGGAGTTCAGGAGGCTGTTTTCCGTCTGGGCAAAGCGCCGGAGTATCATCAAACCGATAACTCAACTGCGGCCACACATAATATCCCCAGCGGAAAACGGGCTTTTAATAATGACTACGAGGATTTTATCCGTCATTTGGGAATGACGCCTAGAACCATAACAGTGGGTGAAAAACATCAGAACGGAGACGTCGAAGCTCTCAACGGTGGGTTGAAACGTAGACTCAAACAGCACCTGCTCTTGAGGGGCTCAAGTGATTTTGAAAGTGTCCGTGAATATGAGTCATGGTTAAGCGCAGTTATAGAAAAAGCCAATCGACTCAGAACCCGCAGGTTGAATGAAGAACTGGCTGTCATGAGACCACTGGCGAACGAACGAGTCCCTGAGTTTACTGAACAGGACCTTCGAGTCAATTCACGTAGTGTTATTAGGGCAAAGTACAACGTTTATTCGGTGCCATCTCGGCTCATAGGAGAAACCGTCAGGGTCAGGATATATGATGACCGGATTGAAATATATTACGCTGGGGAACTTCAGTTAAGCGTTGATAGGCTTTTGGGCCGACATGGACACAGGATAAACTATCGCCATGTAATCTGGTCTTTAGTTCGTAAACCGGGCGCTTTTAGGCTTTTCAAATATAGAGAGGACATGTTTCCTAGCCCTACGTTTCGGAGATGTTATGACGCTTTATCCAAGATGTACGAAGAGCGTAGGGCGAGTCTGGAATACCTTCGCATTCTTCACTTAGCGGCTTCTACCCTGGAATCCGAAGTGGAGGCGGCCATTGAGCTTATCATGGAGACCGGCGCCATTAAAAGCATGGAACAGGTCAAATCCCTTATGGAAACGGGGAAGCGTGTTGAACCACCGGATATGGCATCATTCAAAGTGGACTTGTCTTGTTACGACGCATTGCTTGTCCATACTCAGAAGGTGGCTTCATGACACAGCAAAGCGTGGCATTAATGTTTCGCTCGTTGAAATTGCCGTCTTGCGCCAGGCATCATCAGGAAATGGCGGATCAGGCAGAGCGAGAAGGCTGGGGTCTTACACGATACCTAAGAGACTTACTTGAGTTGGAGATTGAAGGTAGAAGGGTCAGAAAAATAGAGCGTCTTTTAAAATGTTCCCAACTACCTACAGGGAAGACCATGGCGAGTTTAGACATCTCCTTGTTTGCGTCAAAAATCCAACGACAATTACCAGCCCTGCTGGAAGGCCACTTCTTGAAACGATGCGAAAATATACTGGCCTTTGGTCTGCCTGGCCGAGGTAAAACTCATCTGGCTTGCGCCATTGGTCATGAACTGATCTTAAGAGGCCATTCAGTATTTTTCACCCCCGCTTATCGACTGGTCCAAAACCTACTTGTGGCAAAACGAGAGTTGAAACTTGAAAAAGAGATGAGACGTCTGGATCGTTTTGAGGCCGTCATCATAGATGACATTGGTTATGTTCAACAACAACAGGAAGAAATGGAGGTTCTCTTTACGTTCCTGGCCGACAGATACGAGCGTAGAAGCGTGTTGATAACTTCAAATCTAGTCTTTTCACAATGGGATAAAATATTCAAAGATCCAATGACTACCGCAGCGGCAATAGATAGACTTGTTCACCACTGCGTTATCTTGGAACTCAATGGCTCCAGTTACAGAACGGAAAAAGCCCTGTACCAAAAACAGGTTCGGGAAACGACAGAGGAGGATTATAAAGCTCCCGGTTCAACAACAGGATCAGGGAATTAATTATCAACATGCACAAGTGTAATTGTCGCCAGTGCACAAAAGTAATTGACGTCGGGCAATTGGTTTTACTCTCATCGTAGATTATGCCCGCATCATTCTGTAATACT
>CAYVBT010000039.1:351-3665 GCA_964449885.1 uncultured Candidatus Saccharibacteria bacterium | reverse complement strand
GTAAGTATTGGCATAGTAGTTTTTGTATTAATAAGCCCTTATTTTTTTTTAAAAAATTTTATTCATTTTTTAGAAAGTAGAACGAATATCCGAAATTGAGCTTTACAACTGTTATTAATTTTTTAAACCCCGGATACTTTCCGGGTGTTTTTATTTGACTAAAGGTAATATAAGTTATATAGTTTAATTAAATTTGAAATCCAAATAATCAACATAAACCTCTAAATCTGTAAGCCATGACAAATTCAAATTTTCTGAATCACTCTTTATTTGAGTTTATTCTCTCGTGTTTAATGGTCCTTTTTGCAGTAATGATTTTCACCGGGGATCGTATTAAACAAAGATTAAGTTATTTCTCAACTTACCGTTGGGAAAAAAGAAAAAGAAATATTTATGATTTCTTTTATTCTGTCCTTGCGGGAATAGGAATAGTAATTCTATCGGCACTATCACTTGTCGTCGTCGGTATAATTGTGGCTCCTGCTATAATTCTATATTTATTTAAAAGAATAAGTAAAATCGAACTTTATGACATTGCAGAAATTATTGTGATTATATTCGGTTTTATTTGCGGAGTATTTTTATTAATCACTTGTCCTGTTCACAAACCGGCTAGAAAGTCATGGAATTTTTTAAAAAAGAATTTGACTGGAGAAAATATTCTTGCCGACGGAATAGTCATATTAATTGAAGAATATGAAGAAATTATGTATTCCCAAAGAGATGACTCAAGAGTTGTGGCTGATTTTGATTGTATTATGTCAAAATATTGTATTATCAAGATGCAGAACTTAAAATCTGACAAAGAATTAATTGCAGTCAAAATAAGGAAATCAAAGTTCGAACTCGAGCATAATTTTCATTTAACCGTACTATCAAAATGTCGGATAAAATGCAAAAAATGGTGGAACGAAAAAGAATATCTTTTCGGAAGAGAAATTCAATTTGTAAATTAATTTAAAAATTTAGAAATGAAAAATTTTGAGTGGTATTTGATTAAAGTTGTTTCGATTTTTTGTGTTTTATGTTGGTTAGCGAAAAAACCTTTGTGTTTTTTACCAAAAAATAAAATATGAAAAACGTTTAAAATAAAAAAAGTCCGCTGAATATAAATTCAGCGGCTTTTGTTTATTTATGAGTAAAATTTTTTTTTGGATCAATATATACAGATATTTGTATTTCGATATGCATATATTTTTCCTGAAGAATCATATCCATGATAGCAATATTCTTCTTAAAGAAAAAATCCTCACTGTTGAGACAAATTTCTTTTATCATTTCCATGACAGAGACATGGAGAAAATTATGTTTTATCATTTTGTCTGCCACACTATTTTCGATAGCCAAAATGCGTACATAATAAAAATATTGACTAAAAGTCATAGTTTCAAAGTTGAACTTCTTCATCCATTCCTCTTGGAATTCTTTAAACATTTGTTTTTGATTCTCATTAAGTAAATTAAAGATAACAGTGTTCTTGTCCATTTTAGTTAGGGATTTGGTTTGTTAATATATTTATTTATTTATTCTTATTATAATGCATTTACATAAAAAGTCAAGGGAATAAAAAAAGTCCGCTGAATAAAAATTCAGCGGCTTTTGTTTTGGGTTCGGAATAATTATATTTTTATTTTTTCTTGTATCCATTTGAATAAAATGGCTAGTAAGGAGAAAAAAATAAACATTCCCGCGAACGTTAGTGCAGCATTATTTTGTAATGCCGAAGTCTCTTCATGAGTCGGCATTTTACCAATTGCCATAAGCAGACAAATTAGTGCAGCACCAAAAAATATTTTCTTCATAATTTTTATTGTTTTCATTTTTGTTAGTTTTGGTTAGTAGTTTTAACCTCCCTTTTATAAGAGAAAATAAAATTACTAACCAAACAGAGAATAAAAATTATTAAAAGAACAACCTAAATATTCTATATATTATAGCACATAAACACCGTAAAAGTCAATAGTAAAAAGCCTTATAAAATAAGGCTTTTTAGGGATAGTCAAATATTTTTCGTCTATTTTCGGTATTTTTTAGTTCTCCATTTATCGGCGATTTTGATTCTATTTAGTGAACGTTCAAGCTCTGTTTCAAAGTGTTCGAAGTCAACTATTTCATTATTCTCTGCTTGTTTTTTGAGTTGCTCAGCTTTATTTTTAGCTTTTTCAATTTCACTGTCAGAAATGAGAGAGACATGTTCAGCGAAGTCGGCTAAGATTGTGACTTCGGTCTGTCCATTTTGTTTTTTCGTTTCAATAAATCCACCAACGACAGCCATTGGAATATGTTCACCCTCTGAAATAGCGACGATGTCACCTGAGGCAATTGTTGCAACTAGTGGAACATGGTCAGGAAGAATTGTTATCTCCCCTTCTGTTGTTGGTATTGTAACTGAATCAACTAACTCTTCTAGAATTAGTTTTTCAGGTGTGACGATTTTGAGTTGTAATTTTTTTGACATATATTTCTTATATTTATTGAAAATTATATAAATAGCTCTTCTTGAAATGCACACATAAAATTCTGCTGAATTTTTGCTCTGCTCGGCTCGACAGCCTGCGCAAGGAATTTCTCTAAAACTATTTTTATAATTTTAAATAGCTCCCCTCATATAGAAATCATTTTCAGGTTTATCGTCATGCTTACCTTCTAATATTTCTTTAAATGAACGGATTGTTTCTGCTAGTGGAACGTATGCACCGGCTGTACCTGTGAACTGTTCAGCAACAAAGAATGGTTGAGATAGGAATTTTTGAATTTTTCTGGCACGAGAAACTAATTCTTTATCTGAATCAGAAAGTTCTTCCATTCCTAAAATTGCAATAATATCTTGTAAATCTTTATAGCGTTGTAAAACTCTTTGAACTTCACGAGCAACTTCATAGTGATCTTTTCCTACAATATTTGGATCAAGAATTGTTGAAGATGAGTCTAGTGGATCAACAGCAGGATAGATTCCAAGCTCTGAAAGTGAACGGTTTAGCACAACTGTAGAGTCAAGGTGTGAGAATGTTGTAGCGGGTGCTGGGTCAGTAAGGTCATCGGCTGGCACATAGACAGCTTGGACTGATGTCACGGAACCTTTATCGGTTGAAGTAATACGCTCTTGCAAGTTTCCCATTTCTGTAGCTAATGTTGGTTGATAACCAACAGCCGATGGGATACGACCCAAAAGAGCTGATACCTCACTTCCTGCTTGAGTAAAGCGGAAAATATTATCTATGAAAAATAGCACATCTTTGTTTTCGACGTCTCGGAAATATTCAGCCATAGTAAGACCAGATAAAGCTACACGAAGACGAGCACCGGGTGGTTCA
>CAYVBT010000039.1:0-341 GCA_964449885.1 uncultured Candidatus Saccharibacteria bacterium | reverse complement strand
GGATTCTTTCATTTCGTGATAGCGGTCGTTTCCTTCACGGGCACGCTCTCCAACACCTGCAAATACAGAGTAACCTCCGTGGTTTGAAGCAATATTGTGAATCAATTCTTGGATAACAACAGTCTTACCAACTCCGGCTCCTCCGAATAGTCCAACCTTACCACCCTTTAGAACGGGACAAATTAGGTCGATAACTTTGATACCAGTTTCAAGTATTTCAACTTTAGTCGCTTGGGAGACGAATTCTGGGGCCTTGCGGTGAATTGGTAAACTTTTATTGCCATCTTTTAATTCTTTTCCATCAATTGGCTCACCCAAAACATTAAACATTCGTCCCAATG
>CAYVBT010000038.1:2611-3894 GCA_964449885.1 uncultured Candidatus Saccharibacteria bacterium | reverse complement strand
TGTTTTACTCTCTGGTAATACTATTTTTGGAGTAGAGGGTGAGGCGACGGCTGGAGTAGATACATCAGATGCAGATGCAACAGCCGAGGATATTATCTCTCCCAAAACAGCTTATGTAAATGGAGCGAAGTTGACAGGTACTGCAGTAGCTGGAACCCCTGCTCCTACATTTGCTTCATCTGATGTTAATTCTTATAATTGCTCTTGGTTTACTACAATGACAGACTCTACTCAGCCCGGAGTTACCTCCGCTCAGATATGTGCTTTTAACACCGGTTGTTCTTGGGTCTCAAATGCTTGTACTGGTGGAGTCAAAACTGGCAAGACAAACATGTCCTGGTACGCAGGCAAAGCTGCCTGTGCGAACTCCACAGAAGGTGGACAAACAGCAGGAACATGGCACTTACCAACAAATGTTGAATTACTTACTCACTATATGAATCATAACCAAAGTGGCAATCCCCCAACAGGTTTCGCCTATGACGTCTATTGGTCAGGTACTACCGGCCAGTATCCTGGTGGTGAGGGCAACGCTTACCTCGTCAGTATGGGCAGTGGCTATACGGACTTCGGTGATAAGAGTAATCCGGACCCCCGTGTCCATTGTGCCCACTAGTATTCTTTTGAATTTACATTATCCATTTAACCATTCTCTTCAAAACGACTTTGGTAATCCAAAGCGTTTTGAAGAGGAGCGAATTATCTAATCTAAAGAAGTTTTTGTTAATTAAGTTTAAAATTAATTGTATTGAGTAAGAAAATCAATTGTGGATTTTAGAAGATTAAGTGTATTTATAATTAGTGTTATAATAGACTAATGACAAACATTGGCGTATTTGATTCGGGGGTTGGGGGACTATGGATATTAAAGCATTTACAGGAAGAACTTCCCTCATATAATTATGTGTTTTTCGGGGACCAGGGCCATGTTCCATATGGTTTGAGGTCTATGGAAGAGATACGTTCTTTTTCTTTGGAAATAACTAATTTTTTAATTAATAAAGGTTGTAATATTATAGTGATTGCTTGTAATACTGCCTCAGCGGCTTCACTTTTATATCTTCGTCAGAAATTTCCTGAAATAATTTTTGTGGGTATGGAGCCAGCAATTAAACCAGCAGTAGAGATAACCCATACTATGAAAGTTGGAGTCTTAGCAACACCGGCCACATTCCAAGGTGAGCTCTATAATTCTGTTGTTGAGAGGTTTGCCCATGAAGTAGAAAAATTTAAAGACACTTGTCATGGGCTTGTGCATCAAATTGAAAAAGGGGCCCTTGATC
>CAYVBT010000038.1:1401-2601 GCA_964449885.1 uncultured Candidatus Saccharibacteria bacterium | reverse complement strand
ACTGTTGTTTTAGGGTGTACGCATTATCCTTTCGCAATTCCACAGATAAAAAAAATAGTCGGGGAAAAGGTTGTCGTTATTGACCCAACAAATGCTATCGTGAAGCAAGTATCAAAAGTTATAATTGAAAATAAATTATCAGAACAAATCGTAAATAAAAAAGGCAAGATTAGTGTTTATACTTCAGGCCAACCAAGTCATATGAATTTCGTATTATCAAAATTATTTAAAAACTATATTGAGATACAAAAAATAAATTGGACTAATGATTTAAAAATTAATTTGTAAAAAAATGAACAAAGATTTTAATGAATTTGAAATTGCCTATAATAAATTAAACAAAGCACAATTAGATGCTGTTGATACTTTAGATGGACCAGTCATGGTTGTCGCAGGACCTGGGACCGGGAAGACTCAAATACTTGCTCTACGTATTGGTAATATTTTAAAAAAGACCGATACAAGCCCAGATAGTATTTTATGTTTAACCTTTACTAATTCAGGTGTTTCAGCGATGCGTGAAAGACTAGATAAATATATTGGCTCGAGGTCAAAAGACGTAATAATATCAACATTTCACTCATTTGCTTATAACTTAATTGAAAAACACTATGAACTTTTAGATTTTGAAAGGATGCCAGAATTACTTTCAGATGATGAAGCAGTTTTTATTGTTGATGAAATTTTAAATAATAACGATTGGGAATATATTAGCCCAAGAGGTAATCCGGCAATGTATTTTGGCGATTTAAAACAATTAGTTTCGATTCTTAAACGCGAAAGAATATCTGATGTTGATTTACTTACATGTGTCGAAGCGGATATAAAAAATTTAAAAGAAAATCCTGAGAATATTTCAAGTCGTGGAGAGAGTAAGGGTAAACTTAAAAAAGAAATAGAGAAAAAAATTGAGCAATTAAATCGCACAAAAGAGGTTGTAGAATTTTATCGACTATATGAAAAAAGTAAAAAAGAGATGTCGCTTATTGATTACGATGATGTTTTAGAGCTTTCTGTAAAATTGGTTGAAGAATTTGATAGTGTACGCGATGATATAAGAGAAAATTATTTATTTTCTTGACACCCTACTCGATAGGGTATCAAATTGTAGTATGGAAAGAGAATTTATTAGTTTAGATATATTTAATAAATTATGGGAAGATATTGGATTAGCAGACAACGATCTTAAAGATTTGCAGG
>CAYVBT010000038.1:0-1391 GCA_964449885.1 uncultured Candidatus Saccharibacteria bacterium | reverse complement strand
TTGACGACGACAACGTCGACATGCATCTGCGTAACTCGTTGATGAACACCAAGACTCAAGTGGAATACAAAATAATTTTTTGAAAGCAATCTGGCGTGAAGTTGAGGATCCAAATATTTTTGTCGTTGGTGATGATCGTCAGCTTATCTATGCTTTCTCAGGGGCATCGCTTTCTTATTTTGAAGAATTTTCTCATATATTCGGCCGAGCTAAATTAATAGTTTTGACAGAGAATTACCGTTCAACTGCGCCTGTCCTTTCTATTGCCGATGACCTACTTAAGAGTTCTATCACAAACGAGCAATTAAATAGTAATAAAAAAGGGCAAGAGAAGATAATGCTTTACGGATACAATTATCCGCGTGATGAGATTATTGGTGCCGGATTGTATTTTAAACAAAAAATTAATGAAGGAGTCGATCCAAATGAATGTGCTCTGCTTGTGCCTAAAAATTATAATGTCCGCTCGGCTATACAAATACTCTCTAGTATGGATTTACCAATCTCACAAGGAAAGAATCTCTCCCTTTTCTCAGTTCCCGATGGAGATTATTTAAGAAGAGTTTTAGGAATAATAATTGACCCCTCGAATGCTATTTTACTTTCAAAAACATTACTCGACAAAACAAGCAACATACCATATCTTGATGCACATAATTTTTTAAGAAATATAAAAGCTGACAAATTAACAATTGAGGAATTAATTTCTTACGGTCAAGATGACGGCCTTTTTAAGGGTGAGAATCCAATATCTAAATGGGGAAAACAATTAAAAGATTGGGTTAATAATTTAGTTAATGAAAAACCAAGTTATATCATAAGTGTTATTGGCAATGAGATGTTGGTTAAAAATGCCAAGGATTTAGATGACTTATTAAACAAAGTTGAAGTTGTTCGAAGTTTTATTCACCTCGCTATGATGTATGAAGAGAAAAATAAAAAAGCGACACTCTTATCATTCTTGGAATATTTAAATCGGCTCGAGTCGTATGGAACACATATCGAATTAGTAAAATTCGGAAGTGACAATGGGATAAAAGTTATGACTCTCCATAGGTCAAAGGGGCTTGAATATGAATGTGTTTGGGTAGCCCATATGAATGAAGAAAGTTTAATGTCAGAAAAAAAAGGTGGTTTTACTTTGCCTGAGAAAATTAAAGAACATATGAATAAACGCAGTATTGAAATGGCTAGAAGGGAACTTTATGTTGCCATCACTCGCTCAAAAGAATTTTGTGTTTTATCTTATTCGGCCTCAAATTACAATGGCAATAGTATGGAACTTGCTTTGATTATTAAAGAGCTGAAGGATTTACATTTTATTAAAAAATCTCCAATGGAAACTGAAAAAGAAATATTAGAGCTTGGGCCAGAGTTATATATCTCTACAA
>CAYVBT010000037.1:0-4593 GCA_964449885.1 uncultured Candidatus Saccharibacteria bacterium | reverse complement strand
AACAGGTTTTGCTAATGACGTCTATTGGTCAGATACCACCTACCAGTATCCTGGTATTGAGGATAACGCTTACTACGTCTATATGGGCAGTGGCGTCGCGGGCGACGTTGGTAAGGGCGGTCCGAACGGCCTTGTCCATTGTGTCCACTAGTACTCTTTGTTTCCAATTTTCTGTTTAGTTTAAAATTTTTATGACTATCTTCACTTTTGATAAATTATATCTTGCGTATAAAGACTGTATCAAACACAAAAAGAATACTGCCAATGCCCTCAAATTTGAATTAAAAAGAGAGAAAAATCTTCTTCAGCTACTTTCAGATTTAAAGAGTCGAAGATATGAAATATCTCGACATATTTGTTTTGTAATAAAAAAACCATCACCGCGAGAAATATTTGCCGGTGACTTTCGAGACAGAGTTGTGCACCATCTACTTTGTAATGAAATTGGACAACTATTTGAGCAAGATTTTATTGAAAGCTCATATGCAAATCGAAAAGGTAAGGGAACACACAAGGCGGTAAAAGAGCTGAGGTTTTACTTTGTTCGAGGTGGGATAAATAGACAAAAGCTATACTTTTTAAAAATGGATGTTAAGGGATTTTTCCGAAATATTGATAAGGATATATTGTGGGGGATAGTAGAGAAAAAAATAATAAAATTTAGAAAAGAAGGTGCATGGAGAGAAGAATTACTATGGTTAGCTGAGAAAATAATATATCACGACCCGACTTTAAACTATGTGTTTAAGGGTAGACTTGAAACGAAAAATTTAATAAAGAAAGAGAAATCGCTTTTGTTTGGAGACAAGATGAAGGGTTTACCGATAGGGAACCTGACAAGTCAATTCTTTGCAAATATTTATCTAAATGAGTTAGACCATTTTGTAAAAGAAGAGCTCGGATTTGAGAGGTATATAAGATATGTTGATGATTTTATAATACTTAGCGAGGATAAAGAGAATTTAAAAGAAACAGTCGATAGAATCGGCTGTTTTTTAAATGAAAAATTGCAACTATCCTTGTGTAAAGACAAGACGATACTACAACCTACAGGAAGAGGGATTGATTTTCTTGGTTACTATGTAAAACCGACTCATACACTAGTCAGGCAAAAGGTAGTAAAGAGATTTAAAGATAAATTATATAAAAAAAGAAATCCCGACGATGGACTATTTTTTGCAAGTGATATACCGATGATTAAATCATACTTGGGGCATTTTGTGCACGCAAACAGTTATAATTTGGTCAGGAAGTTGGGGAAATAATAAGATAATAAATATTAACTGGAAATAATAAAAAAAATGTTTTATAATACAAAGGTTATTTGTTTATCTAGAAAGAAGTTTAAAATATAAAAAGCTTTAAGAACAGAGAAAAAGCAACAAAAAATGTATTTTAAATAAATGCCCGGGTGTTGAAATTGGTAGACATTTATCCTTGAGGTGGATAAGCCTGTAAGGGCGTGGAGGTTCGAGTCCTCTCCCGGGCACACGAACGAAATTCTTATGCAAAAATAGACATGTTGATGTCTATTTTTTAGGGAGAAGATTCGAAAGACGGAGGCTGACGAGCCGAGTCGGGGTAGCGAGATTTTTCAGCAGAAAAATACTCGTGACCAAATCCTCTCCTGCGCACCAATTATAATAAATAATTTTTTGTAGTATAATATGAATATGCTTCATATTTTACTTTATGTGTCTGAATTTATTTTATTAATATTTTTAATTATTATTTTGGTTCTTTTTGTTTTTTGGACAATTGGAAATTTTAAAAACAAAGCTCCATTTGTCACTAGCTCGCGTGCCGTTTTGAAAGATATAGAAAAAGCTCTGAAGGTAAAAGACGATAGTGTAGTTTATGATTTAGGTTGTGGTGATGGAAGAATTTTATTTTACCTTTCGAGGGCTTGCCCCAAAGCCAAATATTTTGGAATTGAAAATGGGGTTTTTCCATTTTTATTATCAAAAATCGGAGCTCATTATAATCAGAAAAAAACTAATAATCTGGTTGAAATTTTGAGAACAGATTTTTTTAAACACGATTTATCAAAGGCTACACATATTTTTACTTATTTATATCCAAATGTTATGGATGATTTACTTTCTAAGTTTGATAGTGAGTTAAAACCGGGAACTAGACTAGTTTCACTATCATTTCAATTTACAAACAAAAGACCCATACAAGAGATAGATTTAAATAGAAGTAAATATAAACTTGGGCGCAAGATATATGTTTACCAATTTTAGGATAAAATGTTACAATAATATATATGATAACTTCTGATTTAATTTCTTATATAAAGAAACAAATAAATAATAATAAATCAAAAGATTTAATAGTTTCAAAATTACTTATAGCTGGTTGGCATCAAGATGATATACAAGAAGGGTTTTTAAGTGTTGAAAATCAATTAAGACAACAAGAAACAGTAGTTGAAAAAGAAAAAGAAAATTTAAATCTCGAGGTTTTTAACGCTGAATTACCGGTGGGTCAGATTCCAAAAATAGAAGTAGTGGAAAAAACTGAACCAAAAGTTTGGACACCAATGAAGGCGCCTATTAAAGAAAAAACTATAGTTGAAAATGTAGACCTAATTCCGAATCTTATTCCTAAAGTTACAGTTTTGCCAGTTAACGCTGTTCAGCAACAAAAGATTCAAACGCAAGAACCAATAAAAGAACAAACAGAAGCACGATTCCAAGTGTCGGACATAAAATTAACACCAGCACCGATTTCAAATCCCACCATAACCCAAACTCCCACAGCAGAAACAGGAGAATATAAAAAATATTTAATCAGAGATCTTCCAAGAGAAGCAATGATTTCTTCTTTTGAAAGCGATTCACTGACGGCAAGTATAGAAAAGAAAGAAGTCGCTCAAAAAAATAAAACTAAATCATTAAAATGGTTAATTCCTAGTATTTTTATTATTGGACTTCTGGCTGTATATTTTTTTGCTTTTGATTATATTAAAAATATTAAAATCCCATTTATTGTTAAAGATGCTAAAACGGTGCTTTTAAATAATTCAAAAAGCTTATCTCAGTTGAAATCATATAAAACAGAAACTAGTATATTAGTTTCATCACCCTCTTTTTCAAATATTAGTTTGGGTCTATTGAGCGGAGAGGCTGTTTCATCAATTGATAAAGACTCATTTTCAATTACCACAAAAGGATTAATTAATAAGAGTGATGAAGGCCTTATATCAGAGGATCAAATAACAATCAAGAGTTCATTACTATCTGAGCCGATTAATTCCAGTATTAAAAATGATGGAACAAATTTATTTATTTCTTTTTCAGATTTTTCTGAGATTGTAAAAACAGACTCTCTTCCTGATACTCTGGTTAAATTAGATCAATCTCAATTTGATTTAATTTCGTCAATATTCCCGAACGAAGTAGGGTCACAACTTAAAAAATTTAACATTTATAATATTTTATCAAGTGGTATTCCTTCTTTTATAAATAATGAAACACTAGGTGCATATGATGATTTTGTAAACAATGTTGATATAATTAGAAAAGGAGAAGAAGAAATAAAGGGTATTATGACCTATCGTTATATAATAACTCCTGATAGAGATTTATCTAAAAAACTTCTTAGCCAGATTGCCGAAAACTTTGTTTTAAATTTATCAAACGAAGACCAGAATAAATTGTCCGAAATTTTAGGTTCCACAACGATGGCTTCTTTTGAAGTTTGGGTGGGGCAAGGTGATAATAATATTTATCAATATAATGTAATACTTGATATTCCATTATCAAAGATTATTGGTTTTGATGATAAAAGTATTGGAGACCATAAAATGAATATTAATTGGAAAACAACTTATTATGATTTTAATATAAATAATGAAATTTCTACCCCGACTTTATCTCTTTCAGCTGTAGATTTTTCAAAAGAAGTTAAAGAAATTAATTTAAAGAATGATGTTTCTTCTTTTAAAAAATTAGCTGAAGATTTATTTAAATCCGAGAAGCATTTTGGTGGTGTTTCAAACCCTATTGGAAGTTGCATGAATCCAAATGCAGGATCACTTTTTTCTCCTATCGGTCATACTAAAAATTCAACCCAAGTAGTAAGTGATATTTCAATATTATTGAATAAAGTTATGGGAGAGACGAATGGAGCTGGTTTATGCTATTCAACTTCAAAAGCTTGGTCATTCTCTATCCCAATATCAGATAATTATGACCCATTTTCAGCAACAGCGGGTGAATATAAATCATATTATTGTATTGATAGCACCGGAGAAATGAAAGATCTAATCAATCCACCAACCGGAGTTATCTGCGAGTAAAATTTTTAAACGGTAATTTTCTTAAGTTTTTTAAATAGCCACTTTGATTTATGGGCATTTTTCTGGTATAAAGGTGTAATCACTCTATGTTTTAAATAGAGTTGTCATGGTGCCTATAGTGTAATGGTTAGCACTAGAGTTTGTGGAACTCTCAGTCAGGGTTCGAATCCCTGTAGGCACCCAAACAACAAATTCCCCGAATAGGGGATTTTTGTTTGGGGCCTAAGTAAATGAACTGCTTCATTTACGTCAGGGATTCGAAAGATTTTTCCTTGCCGTAGGCGGAA
>CAYVBT010000036.1:5381-5641 GCA_964449885.1 uncultured Candidatus Saccharibacteria bacterium | reverse complement strand
CCAGTATTTTTAACCGCCATATGAGCAAGCTTTACTTTTTCATGGACAATTTTAATATCAGCTTTGAAAAGATCACGAAGTTTTTTCATTTCAGTCCTAAGTGTTTCTTCATTTGTGATGTTTACTTGATAAACTTTTGTCGTTTGGAGAGTTATGGCTTCTCGGGCAGATTCTATTGCAAGCTTTGCTTTTTCAGCTTCTTGCTTAGCTGAAGTTACATCTAATCCCTTAGTTTCAGCTTTACTAATACGGGATTCAAT
>CAYVBT010000036.1:4466-5135 GCA_964449885.1 uncultured Candidatus Saccharibacteria bacterium | reverse complement strand
TTGTCTTCACAGCTTCTTTTTTAGCTTCCATTTCTTTTTTAAATTCTTCTCTTTGTATTTTAATAGATTGAACCATCGCCTCAAATCGAACTCTATTTGAGTCTTTCCCATTTTCTGATTCATCTTTTCCTCCTTCTCTTTCTCTATTTACTTCTTCTCTTTTGTTTTCTCTTTCCCTTTTTAACTCTTCGAATTTATTTTTAACTTCATTATTTACTTGTTCACCTGGACAAGCCTGAAATTCACAATCGGGACCTACTCGGCCGACAGAAGTTACTCCGTCTGGACACAATTTTGCCTCCATTGTACAGGCAACTGGTTGTTCTTTTTCATCATCAGCGCCATCTTTGGCGTAAGCTACAAAACCTAACATTAATGATAATATAATAATTAAAAACGACGCACTATATTTTATATTTTTTCTCATCTTATAATTATAAACTAATATATAATTGAGGCAAATTAAAAATACCCTATAAAAAACTTTATTTTATAGGATATTTTCTATTATTTTATGACACTGTTGATAACTTTTCCCTTCTCAAAAACTTCAATAATATTTTTTGCTACAATCTCAGCCATCATATCTCGTGCGGATTGACGAGCAGAAGCAATATGAGGAGTTAATATTATATCTTGTAATTTAGTTAATCCTTTTGAAAGTTTAGG
>CAYVBT010000036.1:3245-4456 GCA_964449885.1 uncultured Candidatus Saccharibacteria bacterium | reverse complement strand
GCTCAAATTCAAAAACATCAAGAGCCGCTCCACGAATAATATCTTTTTGAAGTGCGAACACTAAAGCTTTTTCATCAACGACTGCTCCCCTTGAAGTATTAATCAAAAATGCAGTTTTTTTCATCGTCGCAAGTGAATCTTTATTTATCAAATGGTGGGTTGAAGGCAAAAGAGGTACATGGAGAGAAACAATATCTGCTTCACGAAGAACTTCTTCTGTTGACTTTCTAATTGTTTCATCAATATTGTCTAATTCAACGGATTGATTAATATCACTGTAAATAATTTTTGAGCCAAAACCATAGTGAAGTATTTTTGCGACTTCTGTTCCTATTTGACCTGCCCCAATTAAACCGATTGTTTTTCCTTTTAAATCAGTTCCGACAAATAAATCAGGATCCCAGCCTTTGTATTTACCTCTGCGTATGAATTCATCAGCTTCAACTATTCTTGTAGTTAGGGCAATCATTAAAGCTACAGTATGCTCTGCTACCGCGGTGGCTGAAGTACCAGGAGTATTTGAGACAAAAATATTTCTTTTTTTAGCTTCCTCTATATCAATATTATTGTAACCTACAGAAAAATTGGCAAAAATTTTAACATTGGGGCAAGAAATAAAAACTTCTTTATCAATATTGTCAGTTAAAAATGAAATTACTCCATCGTATGGTTTTTTCTTTAATTCTTTAAGCAATTGTTTTTTAGTAGGAGGAATTTTAAATTTACCAATGTCAAAAGTAATCCCTTTTTCATTTAATAATTTCAATCCAACCTCTGGAATTTTTCTTGTGATGTATATATGTTTATTCATAAATTTAATTAACCAATTTTGGTTGTATCTATGTGTTGTTCAGCGACCAAAGAAATTCTTTCCATCATCGAAACTGCTTCAACAGGATATTTCCCACGAGCTGATTCTTCCGATAGCATAACTCCATCAGCACCATCGAGTATCGCATATGCCACATCTGAAACTTCAGCTCGGGTTGGAGTTTTATTATCTACCATTGAAAGAAGCATCTGTGTTGCCACAATCACCATTTTATTTGCGTCTTTACATTTAGTAATAATATAATGTTGGATAAATGGAATTTCTTCAATAGGAAATTCATTTCCCAAATCTCCCCGGGCTATCATAATTACATCTGATTCATTAATAATTTCATCTATGTTTTCCACTGCGACCCTTCTTTCAATTTTAGAAATAATTT
>CAYVBT010000036.1:2405-3235 GCA_964449885.1 uncultured Candidatus Saccharibacteria bacterium | reverse complement strand
ATAATTTTTTGATTACCACCTTGTTCGGTGATCAGCTCTCGTAATTTAAGAACATCAGATGCTGATCCAACAAAAGACAAAGCAATATATTCAACTTTTTGTATAATCCCAAAAGAAAGATCTTTTTTGTCTTTTTCAGTTATTACTTCTTCGTCTTCTTGTCCTCCGAAACGATGCTCACTTCCCTCTTGAACTCTTGGGCCAGATAAGTCTTGAATGATTGGAATAGTAATATTTTTTTTCTCAGAAATTTCTCTAATATTTTTAATAATTTCGGCATGCCACTCATGTGTACCCCAGGAAAAATTTAACCTGGCAATATCCATGTGGTGGTCGATCATTTCTGTAATTATTTCTTTAGTGTTACTTGCTGGGCCAATGGTGGCAATAACTGCTGTCGTTGTTTTCATTTTATTTATTTGATTTGCCAATCAATTGGCGTTAATTTGATTAATTATTTATATTATATAACATTAATTGTAATTTCCAAACTATCTATAATAAAAAATGCCCCATAAATTTATGAGGCATTTTTATTATTTCTTAGGGGCTTTAACTTTCTTTGGTTTTTTCACCTCTTTTCGGTGCCCGTCTCCTTTTGCCATATATTTAAAAAAAATTATTTATTAATAATGATTTAATTGTAACACATTTTATTATTTTAAAATACTTAAAAATCTATTATAATATATACATGAATGATGAAGATGAATTAAATGTTGATGAAGTAAAAAAAGAGCCAGTATGTCCTCGTTGTGGATTGCGTTCTTATGATGAAATTTGTCAGGCTTGCGGCACGCCAATAGTCGACAAAAGTGACGATGAAGAAG
>CAYVBT010000036.1:0-2395 GCA_964449885.1 uncultured Candidatus Saccharibacteria bacterium | reverse complement strand
GACTACAACTGGCGTGAAAAATACCGATAATAGTTAGCTATTTTGGATTTTGATTGTGGGTTCTTTTTTTTGATGATTCAGGCAATTTAGAATCATTAAAGTTTCTACATAAATGACACGCCATGATATCTCCTTTTGTTTAGTGAATTTTAATTGTTTTCTTTGGAATAACCCCAATAAACTATTTTGTCAATAAATTAAATTTTATACTTTTCAATTTTAATAAAATATAATAAAACACAATTGACACTATTCTGTCAATAGCATTTGTATGATAAAATATGGCTTATATGGAAAATAATAACAGTCAAATTAGTGACCCAAACTCTAAATCTAAATTTAGAAAGGGTGTTGATGGTTTTTGGGATTTAATAAAATTTGCAATTCTTGCTCTTATTATCGTTATTCCAATAAGAATGTTTATCGCCCAACCATTCATTGTCAGCGGAGAATCAATGGTTCCCTCTTTTCAAGATGGTGAGTATTTAATTGTTGATGAATTATCTTACCTTATCGGTAATCCTAAACGCGGTGAAGTAATAGTTTTCCGTTATCCTAATGATACAAAAAGATTTTTTATAAAAAGAATTATTGGTATGCCAAATGAAGAAATAAAAATAAATAATGGAAAAATTACAATCATAAATAAAGAAAATCCAGATGGTTTTATTTTAGATGAACCATATATCAATGAAATTTTCAATACTACAGTTTCATTCCAAACAAAAGAAAATGAATATTTTGTTTTAGGAGATAATAGAAATAGAAGTTCAGATTCTAGAGTTTGGGGAACCTTACCTAGTAAACTAATTATTGGCCGAGCTTATATTCGGCTACTTCCCGTCAAAGAATTAACTTATCTGCCGGGATATTTCGAAGAAATTAAATAATATGGAAAATAAAAAAACAAACAAAGGACCCATTTCTTCAGTTAAAGGTATGCGTGATATTATAGATTCTCAGTATTATCATTTTCAAGGATTTTTCGAAAAAGCTCAAGAGATTGCAGTGTATTACGGTTTTAAACCAATTGATACCCCAATTGTTGAACATGAAGATGTTTTTACTTCTTCAATTGGTATTGGCACAGATATTATCGATAAGGAAATGTATACCCTAAAAACAAAAGGTGGAGATCATCTAGCTCTTCGTCCTGAGCACACGGCTGGACTTATGCGAAGTTATATTGAAAATGGTATGCAAGCCCTACCACAACCAGTCATGTTTTATAGTTATGGTCCAGTCTTTCGACATGATAATCCCCAAAAGGGTCGTTATCGTCAATTTTGGCAATTTGATATGGATGTCATTGGAAGTGATAAAAGTATATTAGACGCATTGGTAGTTAAAACAGCTTGGACCATTTTAACCGAAGCTGGCGCTACAAATTTATCTGTCGAAATTAATTCAATCGGCGATAAGGAATGTCGAAGTTCATATATAAGAGAATTAGTTTCTTATTATAAAAAAAATCTAAGCTCCCTTCCGGCTATCGATCGTGAGAGATTAAAAACTAATCCATTACGAATTCTTGATTCAAAAGAAGAAAAAACAATTGAGTTGAACCAAAATGCCCCTGAAACACTTTCTCATCTTTGCCCTAGTTGCAAAAAACATTTTAAAGAAGTATTGGAATATTTAGAAGAAACTGGTATCCCTTATTCAATTAATAAATGTTTGGTTCGAGGATTATCATATTACACTCGAACAGTTATCGAAATCGTTGAAGAAGATAAAGAAACAGGCAAAAAAATGACTGTTACAGCAGGAGGACGGTATGATTATTTGGGGAAACAATTAGGGAGCAAAAAAGATGTCTCGGCCGTTGGAATTTCTATTGGTGTCGATCGAATAGTCGAAGCTCCTTGGTTTGCTAAACTCTCTCCTCGAATTATTAAAAAGCCAAAAATTTATTTTATTCAATTAGGATTCGACGCAAAATTAAAATCATTAAATGTTATCGAAATATTAAGAAAAGGTAAAATTCCAATTGCCCAATCAATTTCAAAAGATAACTTGGGTGCCCAATTAGCAATTGCTGAAAAACTTGGTATGGAATACGCTATAATCTTTGGCCAAAAGGAAGCTTTAGAAAATTCTGTTATCTTTCGTGATATGAGTAATCGCTCACAAGAAACAGTTAAACTTCCAAAACTACTAGAATATATAAAAAATATATAATAATTATATGGTTACAATCGTGCAAAATGGAGATAAGGTTTTGCGAAAAAAAGCGATAGAAGTCCCAATCGAAAATATCACGAAACCGAAAATCCAAAAAATTCTTTCTGATATGTCAGAAGCCCTCCATTCACAAAATGACGGTGTTGCAATCGCAGCCCCACAGATAGGCGTATCTCTTCGTATTTTCATAGTATCTGGGAGAATATTTGAT
>CAYVBT010000035.1:0-6012 GCA_964449885.1 uncultured Candidatus Saccharibacteria bacterium | reverse complement strand
CGACTGGGCCTATGATTCTTTTTATTATACCTGTTGTTTTCATAAATAATTTTATAATATTAATAATGTTTTAATAATTGCATTTTTCTAGAAACTAATTTACGCTTGCCATCCCCGCACTAATTTCTGATATTTCTCTTGTGATTCCTGCTTGACGAGCTTTGTTAAAAACTAAAGTTAGGTCATCTATCATCTCTCCGGCTGCTTCATTGGCGTTTTTCATTCAGAAGCATTTGATTCGAGCATCATCTGATATATTTGCATTCGAATTAATTTCTCTGCCAATGTACTAAGTAACTTTTCTATATCTTCTTCTACTAAGTATGGAATTTCTGTATGGTGTTCACTTTTTTCTTTTATATTTATTTCAATTGTTTCTTTTAATTCTTCTTTTGATATTGGTAATAGTTTTCTAATTACCGGTTTTTGTGTTAGCGCTGCTATAAAGTCGGTATAATCTATATAAACATTGCCATATTTTTGTTCTTTAAAACCACTGGTGAGATAAGTAGAAAGTGGAATAATATCTCGCATACTTACAGTGTCTGGTATTTCGGTAAAAGTTGCAGTTATATTCTGCCCGATTCTACGCATCGCCCCATCACCCTTTTTACCAACCGTAATGATATCAATATTTTTATCATTAACTAGGCTTTTTATCATTCCAATAGTTTTTTTTATAATTTGAGAATTATACCCCCCACAAAGTCCACGGTTAGAAGTAATGAGAACAATTAAAGTTTTCTCATTTTTATTTTCAGTAAAGAATGGATGAGTAATATTTTCTAATCGGTCTGAAAGTGAAGTAAGAATGTCCCAAGAAAAAGAAGAATAAATACGAGAAGAAAGAGTTTGAGACACTGCCCTTTTCATTTTAGAAGCAGCAACAAGCTCCATCGCTTTCGTGATTTTCTTTGTACTCTTAACACTCTTTATTCTTCTTTTAATCTCTTTTGTTGATGCCATAATATTGGTTAGGTTCTAGTGATTAGGTTCTAGTTGCTAGGTGAAAATGAATTTTTAAAATCGGTAATAGCTTTCTTTAATTCTTCTTCTCCGGCTTCTGTCCAAATTTTTGTTTCAGCTACTTCTTTGTAGAAAGTTTTTGCATTTCGACGAGCGTATTCTATCAAACCTTCTTCAAAAGATTTAATCAGGTCGATAGCAATATCATCCATATAACCTTTTGTAAGAGCGTACAGAGTGACAACTTGGTCTTCTGTTTTTACAGGTGCGTATTGAGGTTGTTTTAATACTTCTACGGCTCTTTTACCGCGTTCTAGCTGATTCTTCGTGCCTTCATCGAGGTCTGAACCGAATTGTGAAAAGGCTTCAAGTTCACGGAATTGGGCAAGGTCAAGCTTTAAAGTTCCTGAAACTTTTTTCATAGCTTTTATTTGTGCAGTTGATCCAACGCGAGAAACTGAGAATCCGACGTTTACAGCCGGGCGGATTCCTTTATAAAACAAATCTGTTTCAAGAAAGATTTGTCCATCTGTAATTGAAATAACATTAGTTGGAATATATGCAGATAGGTCACCTGATTGAGTTTCAATAATTGGTAAGGCTGTGATCGAACCCCCTCCGTATTCTTTACTTCTTCGGCAGGCTCGTTCTAGTAATCGAGAGTGTAAATAGAAAACATCTCCTGGGAAAGCTTCACGGCCTGGTGGACGACGAAGTAGAAGTGAGATTTCTCGATAAGCCACAGCGTGTTTAGAAAGATCATCATAAATAATTAAAACATCTTTTCCTTGGTCCATAAAAAATTCTGCGATTGAAACTCCAGTATAAGGAGCAATATACGACAAAGCTGCAGATTCAGATGAACCAGCTGAAACGATAACGGTATAATCCATCGCTCCTCCATCTTCTAGCATTGTTTGTAATTTACGAAGTTTGGAATCTTTTTGACCAATAGAAACATAAACACAAATCATATTTTGACCTTTTTGATTTAAGATAGTGTCGATAGCAATAGCGGTTTTACCTGTTTGACGATCCCCAATAATAAGCTCGCGTTGACCACGACCAATCGGAATAAGGGCATCAATGGCCTTAATTCCGGTCTGGACAGCTTGGTCGACCGATAAACGAGTGATAACACCAGGAGCAACTTTTTCTATCGGATTTGATTTGTCAGTTTTAATAGCCCCTTTCCCATCAATTGGATTTCCAAGAGCATTTAAAACACGGCCAATTTGAAGGTCTGATACTGGGACAGAAAGAATTTGGCCTGTAGCTTTAACTTCATCCCCTTCACGAATTTTTGAAAAATCTCCAAGAATAATAACCCCAACTGAGTCTTCTTCTAAGTTAAGAGCAACTCCCCGTTCCCCATTTGGGAATGAAACCATTTCTGAAGCTTTAATGTCTCTAAGGCCTGAAATTTTTGCAATACCATCAAACACCTCAATAACATGGCCAACTTTTTCAAGCTTAGCTTCGTCTTTAAAATTTTCGATTTGTTTTTTTAAGTTTTCTACAATGTAATTTTTTGTCATATATATTTAATTGGTTATAAGATAATTTTGTAATTTTTTGATTTTGTTTTTTAATGTCGTGTCTATTATCTCATCACCGACTTCGATTTTTATTCCACCTAATAGTTTTTCGTCAATTATAAATTCTAGGACTGTATTTTTGGCTTTGTATCTTTTCTTTATAAAATCGTCAATCTCATCAGTAATTTTTTTATCGAGTTTTATTTTAGAACTTATTTTTGCCCTGATTACTTCTTCATGTTTATCTACAATTTTTTCAAGTTGATTTAGTATTTCTTTTGATTTACTCATTAAGTGTTTTTTTGAAATTAAATCAACGGCCTTTTTGGTGACAACATCAAGTTCAGCCCCATCTTTTCCAAGAGATGATTCGTATATCGCGCGAGCTATATTTTTAATTGATATTGTTGCCATATAATTACATTTTTTTAATTTGATTCATTGAATTATTATCAAACTTTTCATCTGTTTTTGATTCAAGTAATTTTTCAGTTGCTTTCACAACCAATCCAACTATTTCACTTTTTGCTTCTTCTAATATTTTAGCTTTTTCTGATTCTAAAACTTTTTTGCCATTTAATATCATATTGTCTACTTCTTTTTTAGCATTTTCTATCATTTCAGCCTTTTTTGTTTCAGCTTCCTTTTTTCCTTCTTGGAAAATTGTGTGAGCTTCAGAACGAGCACTTGCTACGATACTGTCGTATTCTTTTTTTGTATTTGCAAGTAATTCGGCATTTGTTTTAGCGTCATGAAGTCCCCCTTCGATGTGCTCTGATCTTTCTTTCATTAATTTCTTTAAAGGTTTAACGATTAAGAAATACAAAACAAAAAGAACAATTATAAAGTTTATACCTTGTGCTATTATTATTTTCCAATCTATGTGAAATGTTTCTATAAATGAATCCATTTTAAATAATTACTAATTATAATGACTAATTACTGAATAATATTCAGAATACTATTTGATAGAGAATGCAATAACCAACGCGTAAATTGCAATAGCTTCAGCGAAAGCTGCAGCAAGCAACATTGGGACAAAGACCTTACCAGAAGCTTCAGGATTACGCCCAATAGCCTCCATAGCCTTAGAACCAATCATACCAATCGCAAGAGCAGGTCCAATAGATCCAAGACCGATTGCAATTGCTTTTGCTAACATTGTGATTTCCATATGTTTTATATTTATTAATTAATAATGATTGACCTTTAAATTAATGTGCCTGACTTAACTCCCCCTTTTTATTATGCTCTTCGTCATGGCCTTCCTCATGGTCCATACTAGAGATTGTATAATAAACAAGAGTTAAGATAGCAAAAATAAATGCTTGTATTACACCCACCAAGACTTCAAGCAACATAAATGGTGTAGGTAAAATATAAGCAATTATTGCGGCCATTGAAGCAAGTAGGACTTCTCCAGCAAAGACATTTCCAAATAGACGAAAAGAGAGTGAAGCAACTTTTGCAAACTCCCCAACTAATTCAAGGAAACCGACAGCAAACATAATGGGTGCTGTCATTAGGATACTTGGGTCTTTTTTTACTTTTGTAAAAATACTGCCAAGTGCGTTTAGATTAACATATTTATTTATAGTTTTCCATAGCCCAATAGAGAAAATTCCAAATAGATTTGCACCAATGACTGAAAGCAAGGCAAGTGGTAATGTTCCATTTATATCGGCTGTTCCTGAACGAATAAGAGGAATAAACATTTTACCGTGTTCCCCCATTTCTATTAAACCAAATCCACCAAGCGGAAGTAATCCCATCCAGTTATTTAATAAAACAAACATGAAAACGGCAAAAACAATTGGAAAAGCTTTATTTGTGATTGCACGGCTACTTGTGACTTGATCACAAAGAGATTCAGCTTCTTCGATAATAATTTCAAATAAATTTTGGATTCCTTTTGGAATTTTTTTAATTTTTATTTTAACTATTATTGCAATAACGATAAGGATAAAAACAACTATCCAACTAGTGAAAAGTGCGTTAGTGACAGTGAAAGAACCAAAATGAGCTATTGGTTCCGCATATAAAGTAGCTTCGTGTGAAATTTTTTCTTTACCAACAACTCCCCCACCAATTTCAGGTAATACTTCATGAGTTTCGTTTATTGAATTTTCTGTATTTTCTATGCTCATCCCGGTACTAATTTATTAATAATAATTTTTCTATAACTTATTTTTGTCTAATATATTTGTCTCGTATTTTTTATTTTAACTAATCAATAAATTAGTACGGGACAAGTATTATTTTATTTAATATTTCTTTCTTGACTTTCTATTTTCTTTTTATAAATTTTTAATTCTTTCCAGATTAAATAAATTGTTGACATAAAAGCGACTGTGATCGACATATAAAAATATAAATTACCAGAGCTGTATTTCTTGTCTAAAAATTTTCCAATAAAAGAGGCCAGTATAATTGGCACAGCTATATATGAAGAAACTTTAATAAAGATGATAACTCCATCTCTCCACCAGGGTGGATCAATTTTTTTATTATTTTCCATAAAAAGAAAACGGCTTTAAGGGCCATGTGCGTGTGGTAGGAATCTCGACTTACCGTCGCAGGTGCATTTCTATCTTCGATAAAGAAAAGCCTTTCAATTCCTACACGTAAGCAAAGCAGTTTGCTTACTCACCCGCTGTGCGTGTGGTAGGAATCGAACCTACGACCTCTGTCTTATCAGGACAGCGTTCTACCACTGAACTACACACGCAATATTTTATCTATGTTTATAACTACATTACATGTATAGGATTTGAACTTTCAAACCAACTACTACACACGCAAGAATAACTTGTATTTAAATACAAGTAGACTATATCAAAAATATTGAGTTATTGCAATCAAAAAAGCTCCCTTGCGGGAGCTTTTTTGATTTAGATATTTGATTATCTTTGGAAACTACCACGTGGGCGTTCTTCCATAGGACGAGCCTCATTTACTGTAAGATTACGACCATCGTAATCTTTACCATCAAACATTGAGATAGCAGTTGTTGCATCAGCATCGTTTTCCATTTCTACGAAACCGAAACCTTTAGAACGACCTGTCATCTTATCCATGATAATTGTTGCTGAAGCAACCGCTCCGGCAGCACTGAAATGAGCTTTGAGCTCATCGTTTGTAGTCTTATAAGGAAGACCACCAACATATAACTTTTTTGCCATATATGACAATTGTGCTTCTTTTAGCGATACTTTCATATCCACTAATTGAAGAAAACTAATTTATAAATGTAATCGCAAAGCCCGATTTCATTTACATTCCTCAATGTTTAACACAACGAAGGATGAAATTAATACCAAAACATAAGCTAACTACTGGCAAAAATTATAACAGATATCCAAAAACAATGCAAGGATAATAATACAAGATTATTTTAATTTCTCCTTAGTCATCTTCCCTACTATTCCATCCCCCACAAGTCCATTTGCCAATTGGAATTTAATCACAGCTTGTTTTGTTTTTAATCCAAAATATGTTGTCTCGTTTC
>CAYVBT010000034.1:4099-6698 GCA_964449885.1 uncultured Candidatus Saccharibacteria bacterium | reverse complement strand
TATAATTGAAAGGATGACAATTTTAAACTTTTTCATTTTCATGGGGTTTTAAGGGTGACCACAAAAGACAACATTTTATCTCCTCTAGTCACCCATAGAACCAAATGCCAAAGAACTGACTTACTATGTATATTATAGCATAAATAATACCTATTTGTCAATATAAAGAAAAACCCTTGCTAAGCAAGGATTTTTAGTTTATTTTTCTGTAAATTACAAATTTGTTTAGAAAATACCATTATTCCATTTCTACCACCTGTTTCCTGACCATGATCAACAGCATATTTATGGCTGTGTAAACACGGGTCAGAATAAGTATGATATTTACTAAAAATAATCTCAGTTGGTTTAAAGCCGAAACTAAGAAGTTGTAGCATAATAATTCCTTCCAAGTTAATATTCCCTTTTTGAGAATCGGCTGAAACTGCATCTGTCCCATAAAATTCAAAAAAGAAATTCCACATTTTTTTATTGCCCCTGCCAAACTCTGGGTGTTTAACATCATATATAAAATGATTACTGTTTATACCACCAAGTATAAATATCTCATAATCATTCTCGTCCTGATGTTTTGGAAGATCGTCAATTATAGTTTCATTTACTCTCGGTGAGGCATCATTAATAATATGCTCTTTATCAAATAAAGAGGCTAGACCGGCATGAAAACCAATCACGATGTTATTAGTGATATTATGATAAATTCCCGTAAAACAATCTGCTGTCAGAATAAGTTCGGCGCAACCCTTTGGAATAATAATCCCTTCACATTTACTACCGCTGAGAAATTTTATCCCCTCGATTTCTATTTGTTCCTTAAAATCAGAAGGATCTCCCAATCGGCCAGTAAAAGTAGAGCAGTCCGGTACATATACCGTTTCAATTCCATTTTCTTTCAGAAAGGGAATTAATTTGTGCCAGTTTGCTGGATCTTTCCAGTTTTCTGGTTTCCCTAAAACAATAATTTCTAAGTTTGGGAAAGAGAGATGTTCAATCGGTGTTATAGGCACCTCAATTGGCGGTAAATTACCCTGATATTCATGGATAATCTCTTCACTGGCAACGTATTGGTGTTGCTTAGAATTAAATTCTTCTTTTTTTTCATTTGCGAGATAGTTATCTACGCATTTAAAAAATTCATTTGGTTTTTCTGGTCTGGTCATGATTATATGGTTTTTAAATGTTTACTTTTTTCTTCAAATTACCATATCAAAACTATTTAATCAAATAAAAATCCCAGATAGAGGCTAAGCTTCTATCTAAATAAAAAAGAACCATTATAATGGTTCTTTTTTATTATGTATTTATTTTTTAAATGGGACACCGATGAGTTCAAAGAATTCTGTCGCTTCAGCTTTGGTTTTAGCGGTTGTGACAATTGTCACTGCTAGACCAAACACATCTTTTAATTCTTCATCACCTGTTTCTGGAAAAATTGTGTGTTCTTTAATACTTAGAGTTAAATTTCCAATATTATCAACAATTTTTCTTTCAATTCCGCGGAAGTCTTTTGTTCGAGGGATAGCCACATTGATTAATTTATCTAAGAATCCATACATTCGAGCTCCACGAAGTGTAACCATAACACCAACTGGATCACCAATACGAATTTTAAATGAAGCAATCGATTTCTTAGCACTCTTGGTGGCTGGGCGTTGACCAGTAATTTTAGTCAGTCTTTCAAGGACAAGTTTATTGTGGTCTTTATTGCGCTTTAAGCCTGAACCAGTACCACTTGCAACTACCACCTTTACCAAGCGTGGTGAAGCCATTACGTTCTTATAACCGTATTTACCCTTAAGTGCTGTATATGCTTTTTTTTCTTTTTGTTTAATTGTTTCCATGATATTAGTCTATTTTTTTAACATTTGATACATGAATAGGCATAGCAATTTCTAAAATTTGACTGATGTCGCCTTTCTTTTTTGCTTTATGAGCTTTCTTTCTCATATTTACCCCTTCAACCACAACCTTAGATTCTGAAGGTATTGCTTTTAGAACTTTACCTTTTTTCCCCTTACTGGCTCCGGCAATAATTATTACATTGTCTCCTTTTTTTATTTTCATATTATATAACTTCTTGGGCTAATGAAATAATTTTTTGGTACCCTCGTTCTGCCAATTCTCTTGGGATAGGACCAAAGACGCGACCTCCTTTTGGATCTTGTTTATCTTTTTCAAGTATAACCACAGCATTGTCGTCGAAACGAATATATGAACCATCTTTTCGGCGATATGATTTAACAGTTCGAACAACAACCGCTTGGCAAACATCTTTTTTCTTAATTAGTTTTCTTGGTTCAGCAACTTTAACAGACAAGATAACTTTATCTCCGATTCCAGCATAACGACGCTTGGATGAGCCAAGTACTTTGAAAACCTTTCCGATCTTTCCTCCGGCATTATCTGTGATATTTACAATTGTTCCATCTTGAATCATATGTTTGGAAGTAGTAGGTAGTAAGTAGTAGGTAGTAAGAGTAATTGTTTTATGAATTTCCTTTCTACGCACCCTCGATTAGAAGACCGAATTGCTGCGCTTGAACGTTCGGTTTAAAATTAAAAGCTTCCCCTGGCATGCACAACAAAATGTTTTGCATGC
>CAYVBT010000034.1:946-4089 GCA_964449885.1 uncultured Candidatus Saccharibacteria bacterium | reverse complement strand
TTATGAATTTCGTTACTACTCCCTGCTCTTTACTTTCTACTTGATTATTTTGAAGTGTTTATCTTTAGAAATAGGTCTTACTTCTTCTATTTCAACTGTGTCGCCGACCTTCTTTAAATTCTCTTCATCGTGGGCTTTGTACTTCTTTGTTTTCTTTATTCTCTTTCCATATTTAGAATGTTCCACAAAGCGAGTAACTTTCACAACAACGGTTTTATCCATCTTGTCTGAAGTAACAACCCCTTTTAAAATTTTATTTGTTTTTACAATTTTTTTATCCATATAATTTATCTCGCAACAATACGAGTGGTAATTGGCAATTTGGTTCCAGCCTTTCGCAAAGATTCTTTTGCTGTTGCCTCTGGAACTCCATCGACTTCAAAAATTATTCGGCCTGGGCGAACATCTAAACAATATCCTTGTGGGTCTCCTTTTCCTTTTCCCATTCCGACTTCAGCTGGTTTAGCAGTAAAAGGTCGATCAGGAAAAATTCGAATCCACATTCGTCCGGTTTTACCAAGGGTTCGAGAAGTAACTTTACGGGCTGATTCAATTTGATTTGAACGAACTCGTCCGCCTGATGTTGCTTTAAGTCCATAAGAACCAAAAGCTACTGTAATCCCTCGTGTATCAGGAGTTACTTTGGTCATATCGGTCCGACCAGTTTGCCATTTTCTAAATTTTACTTTTTTGGGTAATAACATATAAATTTTAACTTATTTTATCATTTTTATTTGAACTATTTGTGTTTGGGGCTGAAAAAACTTCTCCTCGGTATATCCAAACTTTAATACCAATATCACCATAACTCATATGAGCTTTCTCGCGGGCAAAATCAACATCAGCTCGGAAAGTTTGAAGTGGAATAGATCCGCGTTTAATTTGCTCAGAACGAGCAATTTCAGCTCCAGCTAAACGACCCCCCAAGTAAATACGAGCTCCTTTAACACCACGAGCTGACATTACTTTTTCAATGGATTGTTTAATAACCCGGCGATAAGGTAATCTTTTTTCTAGTCCTTCAGCAATTGAGCAAGCCACAATTGCGGCATCGGCATCTGGATTTGTAACTTCTATAATATCAAATTTAAAATCCTCAGGGATAGCAATACCTTTTTTATTCAAAGCTTTAACCATTTCAAGCTTTAATTTAGTAACACCTTCGCCAGAACGGCCGATAATCATACCAGGACGGGATGTATAAACCATTATTTTTGTAGCTTTAACACTTCTTTCAATTTCAACTCGAGAAATATAAAAACCACGAAGTTTTTTCATTAAAAATTCACGAATAACAACATCACTTTGAAGTAAGGTTTTATATTTCTTATCAGCAAACCAACGTGATTTCCAATCACGGAGTGTTACTAGTCTATGAGCATATGGGTGAACTACTTTTGACATATAAATTAGGTTCTAGTTTTCTAGCTTCTTAGTTGGTTTCGACTTAACTACTTTTTTCTCTACTTTTTCTGTCTTTTTTGTTTTTTTCTTTGCTTCTATTCCTTTTTCAACAAGTGTCAACATCACATGACTAGTTCTTTTATTGATTCGAGAAGCACTTCCACGGGCTCTTGGCATTGAACGCTTTAAGACTATTCCTTTATTAACAGTCACATTCTCAACAAAAAGATTTTCTACTGAAACACCAGCTTGTTTGGCATTAGCAACAGCTGAAGCCAATAATTTCTCGACTGGACCAGATGCTCTCTTTGGCAATGTGTCTAATATCAAAAGTGCCTCAGCAACCCTTTTGCTTTTGATTAGTTCCGCTACAAGGCGAACCTTGCGGGGGGACTGTCTGTAGTTTTTAAGAAATGCTTTCATATTTTAAAATTATTTTTTCTTTGAATCAACAGCGGCTTTAGCTGATTTCGATGCGGTAATTTCGGCCTCTTTCTTTTTCATTTCTAATTCTTTCTGCATTTTACCTCCGTGTCTGACAAATTTTCGTGTAAGTGAGAATTCTCCAAGTCTGTGTCCCACCATATCTTCACTAACCAATACTTCTATATGAGTCTTTCCATTGTGAACACCAAAGACAAACCCAACCATTTCTGGGGAGATTTGACAGGCTCGAGACCAAGTCTTAATCATACCAGTTTCAATAGGTTTTTTACCAGCAATCTTTTTTAAGAGTCTTTCGTCAACGTATGGACCTTTTTTAAGTGATCTTGTCATATATAATATAAATAAGCTCGCTTGAGCTCGTGGAATTCATGTTAACAAATATAAGTTATAGAGTCAAGTGTTTATAATAGAGTTAATATTTTCGGTAAAAAAATTATAAGTCCAACAATACCGGCAACTAACACAGAGATCAAAACGGCTCCCGCGGCCACATCTTTAGTGTCACGAGCATAAGGATGATAGGTGGGAGAAGTTAAATCAATATCAATTTCAAAAGCTGTATTTAAAGCTTCGGTGATAATAACTAAACCCATGGCAAAAATAATCATCACCCATTCAGTATTATTTATTTTTAAAGCAAAACCCAAATATATTGCTAAAATAGAAAAGAAAATGTGGACCCAAGAATTATGTGTCGTTTTTAAAAAAATCCCTAATCCTCGCCAAGCATTGGTAACACTTTTTAATCGAGCCACAATCGAAAACCTTTTTTGTGGTGATAGTTTTTCCATATCTTTATAATAGCATATAAATACAGCTTGGTTTAGCAAATTTCTGAAAATATTTTAGGAAGTCCGACTTCTTTAAATCAAAAAATACCCCGCAACAGCAAGGGTACTTTAAAATTATTTTAATTTTTTTATTTATGAATAAGGTACTTTTCTCTCCTTTTTTTCTTTATATATACTAAAAGAGAAAAAATAATTACACCTATGATTACTCCCATTATTGCCGAAAAGTACAGGGCTGAAAACTGTATTTGAACCAAACAAAGCAATAAAAGGAAAAATAGGTTCAGTGCGATATAAAAATTACTCTTCCTCTTTAGATTAAAATTTTGATCAGAATACCCACTGATTGAAAAAATAAAACTAAAGACTGGGCAGAGAAATATAAGTGAAATTGCCAAGATATATGACGGTGGGTTTTGTGTCTCAGCCATTCCTATCACCATAAAAGGCCAAAATATTAGAGCAAGGCTAATTACAGTGAATAACATTAGTTTGTATGAT
>CAYVBT010000034.1:0-936 GCA_964449885.1 uncultured Candidatus Saccharibacteria bacterium | reverse complement strand
CAGCAATTTGAATAATAATTGTCGTTACTAATAAAATCATTCCTACAAATATTATTCCCCACATAGGAACAGCAGAATGGTTTTCTATCGCTTGCAATAAAACAGAGCTCTTGTTTTGTATAAAATAAATTACACCACAAAACAATACCAGGACAATAACTAGAATCTTTTTCATTTTCTCGTTTTTTAAATTTGTTTACCTTAAGATTACTTTTTGCATAGATTTTGTCAACAACAGAAGATATTCCCATACAGTTAAAATTGGTATATAATTAAAAAAATCTCTTTCACAATTGTTTTTCTGTCAGACCGCAAAAGGTCAAATCAGGTAAAAACAATAAAAATATCGTCTTCTTTTTAGAATTTTTTAATTCTACCACCTCTACAGCTTGTTTCTTAAACTCCTTTAACTAAAAAGCTAAAAACCATGAACAAACAACACGGGAAATACAAAATCCACAAGTTCAATACTAGATTGGGATATAATGAAGGTCATCATCTATTAATTCCAAGTGGAAGAGGTGGTGAAACAATTATGTCAAACATGTTTGAATTAGATGGGTATAGACACGATGCTTGGCACTTATTATTCCCAAATAAAACATTATTTGAAATAATTTGTTTTTTTGAGAGAGGAAAAAACATTCATGAAAGGTTGGAATTATTACCTAATAAAAAGTATAGAGAACCTGCTATCCATTTATTATTTGGTGATAAAACTTTGAATGAGATAATTAAACTCTTGCAAAAAGTTTATAAAATAAAAAAATCTCAGAAACAATATATTAAAATTGCCGCCTAAAAAACAAAAGTCGTTCTGTCATCAGAACGACTTTTTTATTTCTCTATTTCATCCTCTCTCTCGTCATCTTCCCCACCACTCCATCAGCAAGTAAACCATTTGCCTTCTGGAAGAGTATCACTGCTTGTTTAGTC
>CAYVBT010000033.1:6744-7071 GCA_964449885.1 uncultured Candidatus Saccharibacteria bacterium | reverse complement strand
TTGAATATATTTTAAAATCAAAAGATTTACCGAGCGATGATGACCTTAAAATAAAAATTAATCAGTATTTTGAAAAACAAGGGATATGTAATGAAAATGATTTAAGAAAACTTTCTCGTGATGCATATAGTATTATCAAAAATTGGATAGAAAATTATCATTCACACCTACTTCCAAGCTTTAAATCGGAGCGCTCAATTTCTTTTGTTGATAAGAAAAATTTTCCACATTTACTTATGTATGGAAAAATCGATTTAACGGAGTATTTAGATAATGGGGAAGTATATGTAACTGATTTTAAAACGGGGAGTTCAAAAACAACTGGGG
>CAYVBT010000033.1:0-6734 GCA_964449885.1 uncultured Candidatus Saccharibacteria bacterium | reverse complement strand
TGGGGTGATTGAAAAGATAGATGATTACGGCCGGATGTCAGACTTGATGCGTCAACTCGCAATGTATTCTTATTTGGTCGCTGGAGATAGTGGAGAAACAAAAGTTACAAATTCAAAATTATTATTTTTAGAGAGTGAACCATCTGATAAAAATGCTTTTTATCAAACACAAATTACTTCCGAGCAAATAGATTTATTAAAGAGAGATATCAAAGAATATGATGAAGCTCTTTCTTCTGGCAATTGGATTGAAAGAGAGTGCCACTTTAAGTCGTACGGAGCAAATATCCGCGAATGTGAATATTGTAAAATGTGGAAAACTATCCAAAAATAACCCCGCACATTGCATACAATATAAACAATATGATATAATAATATTAGTTTCTAGTCTCTAGAAATCTATTAAAAAGGTTAAATTATTAGCAAATTATTAATTAATTTCTATTTGGTATTCCCAAATAGAATATCTAAATGAAAATAAAAAATAAATTTATCACGTCAGGAATTTTTATCTTGGCTTTTTTTTTCCTAGTCACACCTTCCTTTGCTTCTGAAACAATAGGTACCATCGACCCTAGTTTCCGCTACGCTTGGGGAGAGAATATCGGCTTTATTGATTTCGGGGGAACTTCTGGTAATGTCGTAATTACCGATACTGCCATTACCGGCTATGCCTATGGTGAAAACATTGGTTTCATTAATCTAACAGGAATAACTAATGATAATGAAGGAGATCTATCGGGCTATGCCTGGGGCGAGAATGTCGGATGGGTAGACTTTTCTAATACAAGTATAGGTATAGACGGAGTATTTAGCGGTTACGCATACGGCGAAAACATTGGCTTTATTACTTTCGGTCTAGATACAAACAAAGTAGTCACCGACTGGAGACCAGCAAGTACAAGACAATCATCTTCTCCACGAAGAAGTAGTGGCTCAACACCTATGGTCACAACTTTAGTTCCAAATGTTCAAATCATTCCTACAACTACTAGTACTCCAAACATCCAAACACCAACCATCATTCGAATACTTAAACTAACCAAACCTCAAATGCAAGGTGATGATGTTAAAACGCTTCAAACATATTTAAATACTCATAATTATAACTGTGGAATAATCGACGGTATATTTGGTAATCTCACTAAACAAGCTGTGATTAAATTCCAAATTGCTAATGGCTTAGTAGGTGATGGTATTGTCGGGCCACTAACAAGAGTATTACTTAAGTAAGTTGAAAGTTATAAAGTTTAAAGAATTATTAATTAATTAAAATAAAATGAAAAAATATTTAAAAACCCTACCATATTTATTAATCGCTATCTTAGTCGGAGTAACTATTGTCTATGCAGCACCTGGCAGTAAACTCACTCCACCTGGAGCAGTTTCAAATACTATGTATTCACTTACTGATATTTGGAACCTAGCTACTGGCACAACTGCTATTGAGGGGACAGGAGCAATCGAAACAACTCCATCTTTAGCTGAAACAGGTAAAAGTTTAACAGATGTTTATACTGCTATCTCAGGTGAGATAGCTAAATTAACTCCAAGTGTTTTACTCTCTGGTAATACTATTTTTGGAGTAGAGGGTGAGGCGACGGCTGGAACCCCTGCGCCTGTATTTGCCTCTGCCGATGTTAATTCTTATGATTGCTCTTGGTTTACTACAATGACAGACTCTACTCAGCCCGGAGTTACCTCCGCTCAGATATGTGCTTTTAACACCGGTTGTTCTTGGGTCTCAAATGCTTGTACTGGTGGAGTCAAAACAGGTAAAACTTACGTATCATGGTACGCAGGTAAAGCCGCCTGTGCAAACTCCACCGAAGGCGGGCAGACAGCTGGCACTTGGCATTTACCCACTTATGGGCAATTGGTCGATCATTATGTGAACAACAATACCAGTGGTGGAAATCCACCCACAGGTTTCGCAGGCGGTAACTATTGGTCGGGGACTACATATCCGGGCGGTACGAGTAACGGTTACTACGTCAGTATGATCGATGGCTATGCGGGCCTCGACAATAAGAGCAGTGAGTACGCCTACCTGGCCCGTTGCTCTCGCTAGCATTCTTTCTGCATTATCCATTAACCCATTCTCTTTAAAATGACTTTGGTAATCCAAAGCATTTTAAAGAGGAATTAACCCGATGTCTATTTATTCACAACTCCCGATATACAATAGTATATTCTTCATCTTGAGGGATTTGTATGAGCGAGTTCCCAAATTCTCAAGTTAGGCAAGGACGGTTATTGCGATAGGTTTTCTATAGGTAAAGAGGTATTAAAAGAAGCGGTCAACGAAGTTGACCGCTTCTTGCATGAGAGCCTCTCATTGTGTTTGTGTAAAGATAAGACGATACTACAACCGATAGAAAAGGGTATTGATTTCCTGGGTTATTTTATAAAACCAACTCATACACTCGTCAGGCAAAAAGTGGTGAAGAGGTTTAAGGATAAATTATACAAAAGAAGAGATAGCGATGATGGATTTTTCTCGGTAGGTGATATTCCTATGATTAAATCATATTTTGGGCATTTTTTGCATGCGAATAGTTATAATCTGGTGAGGGAGTTGGGGAAATAAAATATTTGAAAAAAAGCATGAAAATGCTATATTTTATATATGGGAGAAGAATACCAAAAAGGAAGTTTACATCCACTCACCCTCACTATGAATGAGGCAGTTTCGATATTTAAAGATTTAGGCTTTGTGGTTGAATGGGGACCAGAGATGGAAGATGAGTGGCATAATTTTGACGCCCTGAATGTTCCGAAAGATCATCCGGCTCGTGATATGCAAGATACTTTCTTTGTGAAAGGAAAAGAGGATATGGTTCTTCGTACTCATACTTCAAATACCCAAATTAGATTTATGGAAAATCTTGTGAAGTCAGGTGGCAAACCACCATTTGCAATAGTTTCTCCTGGGAAAGTTTTCCGCAATGAATCAACTGATGCCGGACATGAAATGCAATTTTATCAAATTGAGTGTTTAATGATAGGAGAGGATATATCAGTTGCTCATATGAAAGGGGTTTTGTTTGAATTTTTTAAGAGATTTTTTGAGCACGATAATATAGAGATTCGACTTCGTCCTTCATTTTTTCCATTCGTTGAACCTGGTTTTGAAATTGATTTGAAAAAAGGAGAGAAATGGTTTGAACTATTGGGAGCTGGAATGGTCCATCCGAAAGTACTTGAGAATTGTGGAATTGATTCAACGAAATATCAAGGCTTTGCTTTTGGCGTCGGACTTGATCGATTGATGGTAATGAAATATAAAGTTCCGGATGTTCGACTTTCTTATCTTGGAGACTTACGCTTAAATCAATTTTAAATTATGCTCATATCATATAACTGGTTAAAATCATATATTCCTGATATTCCCAATGTCGATGAAGTGACAGAACTTCTAACTTTTAAACTTTGCGAAATTGAAGATGTTGAAAAATTACCAAACGGTGATAGCGTTTTTGATTTAAAAATATTGCCTGACCGTGCACACGATTTACTTTCACATCAAGGAGTTACCAGAGAGATTGCTGGTTTACTTGGTATTGATTTTAAATTACCTGAATATAAGTTGCCTCAGTCAAAATCCACAGGTTTGAAGATTGAAATCGAATCTCCCAATTGTCGTCGCTACATGGGGCGGATAGTTAGAAATATAAAAGTTGGCCCATCGCCAGAGTGGATGGTCCAACATTTACAAGCCATAGGGCAGAGAAGTATAAATAATATTGTTGATGCAACAAATATTGTCATGTTTGATTGTGGTCAGCCGATTCACGCTTTTGATTTAAGGGCAGTTTCCGATTCTTTAATTGTTGTTAAGGAAGCCAAAGAGGGGGATAGTATAGAATTAGTAGGTTCAGAAAAAACCACTGTCAAATTAAAAGATACAGATATGATGATTACCGATGGAGAAAATAATCTTGCTATTGCAGGTGTAAAAGGCGGAATTTCATCAGGGGTTTCAAATGAGAGTGTTGATATTTTAATTGAAGTAGCAAATTTTAATCCGGTCAAAGTTCGCAAGACTTCGAGACGATTAGGAATTAAAACTGAAGCATCAAAACGATACGAAAATGATTTAAGTCCAACTTTATGTTCTTTGGCTATGGATGAAATAACGGCTTTAATTTTTGAAATGTGCCCCGAGGTAGTATTTGAGGAAACAGTCGATATTTACCCAATATTAGAAAATCAAAGAAAAGTTTCATTTACTCAAAAATATATATCAAAAATTCTAGGAGTAGAAATAAAAGATGAAGATATAGAAAAAATATTAAAAAATTATAAATACCAATTTTCCCACAGGTCGGACCTGTGGGAAGTAGAAATTCCAAGTATGAGATTGGATTTGACGGGGCCCCATGATTTTGTTGAAGAGATCGGCCGAGTATATGGTTACGACAAAATAATTCAATTGTTGCCAGAAGTTTCAAAAGATATTTTGCCTGATAAAGAGACTTGGATAAAAATTTGTTTAGCCAAACAAAAACTAGTGGAGGGTGGGTATAGAGAAGTCATGACTTATGTTTTCAGGGATAAAGGGGAACTTGCGGTTTTGGCTTCGGCTTCAGATAAAAATTTTTTAAGGACAAATATAATAGAGAGTTTGAAAGAAAGTATAATTTTAAATCAAAAAAATTTACCACTTCTTGGTCTTGATGAAGTAAAAATTTTTGAAGTTGGTACGATATTTAAAAATAATAAAGAAGAAATTCATGTTGCTTATGGTAACAAGAAAAATATTGAAGAGGTATCACTTGATAAATATATAGAAGATAATTATCCTGAAATTTCAACTGATATTCTTTCTTGTATTTCTTTGTCTCCCTATTACAAAGAATTAACAGCTTTTGAAATGTGGTCAGTATATCCATTTATTACTCGGGATATTGCGGTCTGGATTCCAGAAGGGGTAAGACCAGAAACACTTATCGATATTTATAAAGATTTCGGAACAGAACTATTAGCTTGCGAGCCAAAATTATTTGATT
The DNA here is from genome assembly GCA_964449885.1 of uncultured Candidatus Saccharibacteria bacterium. Taxonomy (GTDB): domain Bacteria; phylum Patescibacteriota; class Minisyncoccia; order Phycocordibacterales; family UBA9973; genus UBA8515. The sequence continues at coordinate 1,722 of CAYVBT010000033.1, read as the reverse complement.
CATTTACAAAAGATAAAAGGACATCTTTTGCTTATCGTTTAGTATTCCAAGCAAAAGATAGGACTCTGACAGATGAAGAAATAAATAAAATAATGTCTGAGATTACTGGAAAGATAGTGTCGCTTGGCTGGGAAGTTAGATAAAAATTGACAATAATAAATTTTTATAATCTAACCTTTTTCCACATATTTTAATATTGCACTATTGTTTAATTATTGAGATAATACAATTATAATTATGAAAAAGTATTTTATTAAAAAAACACTAGCATTATCTATAATTTCTATATTTTTTATTCAGATTTTCTATACTGCACTTGAGCCATCTTTGGCGACAGCTGCATCTGTTACAGACAATGTTGTTGTTACTTTGGTTGTTGATGCAGGTCTTACAATTACATCACCGGCTGATGTCACTATGGCTCCCAATATTGGTATTGCTGCTAATGGCTCAATCGGAACTTCGGCTTGGACAGTCAAGACAAATAGTCCAACAGGCTTTAATTTTTTATTAAAAGCCTCAGCTTCACCTGCCTTGGTGTCAGGTGGTAATTCATTTGCTGATTATACTGAAACATCAGCTGGTGTGCCTGAAGTTTGGTCCGTTCCAGCCACAAATAAAGAATTTGGTTATTCAGCATATGGAACAGATGTATTAACAGCAACATGGGGGACAGGTGCCGGGTGTGGAAGTGCTGGTGCCCCACTTGGAACAATGAAATACGTTGGATTTAAAACAACAGATAAGACGGTTGTGACAACTTCAACTGTTACAACTCCATCAGGTTCAACAATAAACGTTTGTTATGCTGCAGAGCAAGATAGTGTTTATGCTGCCTCGGGAACATATACTGCTACCATTACCGCCACGGCCACAACATTATAATTTATAGATTAAAAAATCTTTTAATACGAACAATTATTATTAATATTATATATTATTTATATGAAAAAAATTTATATTAAAAAAGTTTTTACAGTCTCAATGATTTCTTTGTTTTTTATCCAGATGCTATTTTACATCGTTGAACCGACAGTTTTAACAGCGGCCTCGGTAACTGATAATGTTGTTGTGACTCTCAATGTTACTTCTGGTGTCACGATTAGTAACGGATCTGATACGACGATGACTCCTAATATGGGAGTTACTTCTGATCGATCCGTAGGATCTTCTTCTTGGAGTGTTGCGACAAATAGTGCTACTGGCTATACTCTCGCTGTTAAAGCCTCTACTACTCCGGCTCTTCGAAATGGAGTTATTGATAACTTTGCTGATTATACTGAAGCGACTCCCGGAACTCCTGATGCTTGGGGTGGAGTAGCGGGAGGAGCTAAAGAATTTGGTTATTCAGCACATGGGACAGATGTTCCAACTGCGACATGGGGGACAGCCCTTGATTGTGGCAATACTGGAACCGGTGTAACAAATGCTAGTCAAAAATATCGAGGATTTTCAACATCAGATGTAACAATTGCCAGTCGAGCTGGAGTTACTCCAAATGCAGGAATTACAAGTAGTATTTGTTTTGCGGCTCAACAAAATGCTGTTTACGCTGCCTCTGGAGCTTATACCGCAACGATTACGGCCACGGCCACAGCGTCTTAACTTACCTGATTTTACTTGCAATTATTTTATTTTATTGAGATAATAAAATTAGTTAAAAATATTTTTTATATAATGAATTTTAATTTAAATAAAAACTTAAGAAAAATTTCTTCAATT
>CAYVBT010000032.1:0-7211 GCA_964449885.1 uncultured Candidatus Saccharibacteria bacterium | reverse complement strand
AGGAATTCGGGCGGCAAGTCGCTCGGCGATGATCGCACTTTCCCTTGACATGCAAGTTAAGGTGGCCATTTTACCGGAAGGTTCTGACCCAGCAGATATAATTTTCCAGGATTCAAATAAATGGAAAGAAATTATAAAAACTTCAAAAAATATTGTTAGTTTTCATTTAGATCGAATTTGTCTTAGAACGAGTGACATTAGGGCGAGAGGAAAGGAAATAAGAGAAATTATTTTTCCATTCTTAGTGATGATAAATAGTCAAATAGAGAGGTCGGCTTATATAAATGAAATACACACTAAAACTGGAATTTCAGAAGTTGCGATTATAGAGGATTTTAAAAATTATGAAAAAAATTCTCCTTCAATATCAAATCAAGAGTTTATAGTTAAAGAAAAAAATGATTTAAATTCTAGGCGTGATAGTTTAGAAAAAAGATTGTTTGGGATAATTTTTTGGCAAGGTGAAAATGACAAACAAAAAGAAATAATAAATAATACTCAAGTTTTATTTAAAGAAAATGTTGGTCCAACTTATTTCCAAAAAATGCTTGATATATATGAACCATTTCGAGATTTATTAGTTTTTGAAGCCGAAAAGTGGTATAGTAATAAAATTGATATTTTAGAAAAAGATATAAAAGAAATTATTCTGAACCTTGAGGAAGAGATTCTAAATGATGAAGCTAGTCTTTTATTACAAAAAATAAATGAAAAAGAGCGTAGTAATGATAAGGTTGATTTAGACCTTGTCGCTTATCAAAAAATAGTCGAAAAAATAGGAGATATTAAAAATCGTCGATCTCAATAATTTATATGGTAAAGAAAATAAAAAAAGTGATTGCTAAAAAAAATTCAAAATCTAAAAAAACAACTCATAAAAAGGCGGTGGTTATTAAGAAGAAGAAAAATATTAAGACTAAAAAAATAATAAAAACAAAAAAACCTTTACCAAATAAAAAAATTAAGAAAAAGGCCAAAAAGACTGTTGTTAAGAAAATTAGCAAAGAAAAACAGTCCGCAGTTGAAAAGAAAATTTTAGAATTAGAAGTGAAATCAAATAGTATCGTTGAAAAGGGTAAGAAAAGAGGTTTTATTACTTATGATGAAATTATTAAAATATTTCCTGATATTGAAAATAACATTTTATTTTTAGATGACCTTTATGAAAAATTATCAGTCGCCGGAGTCGACGTTCTTGAAGGTGGAAATTTACTTGATATCGATAGTGATACTGATAAATTAATTCTTAAATATAGTAAAGACTCACAAACATATGATTCGATTCAAATGTATTTAAAAGAAATTGGCCAATACCCACTTATTCCAGCTTCAGAAGAAAAGAATTTAGCCTATCGAATTGAAAAAGGCGATATGGAAGCTAAAAATTTATTGGCTCGAGCTAACCTCCGTTTAGTTGTTTCGATTGCCAAAAAATATGTCGGCCGAAGTTCAGATTTGACTTTACTTGATTTAATTCAAGAAGGGAATTTAGGTTTATTTAAAGCCGTGGAAAAATTTGATTGGACTAAGGGTTATAAATTTTCAACTTATGCCACCTGGTGGATTCGCCAATCAATTACTCGAGCTTTAGCTGATCAGTCTCGAACCATTCGTATTCCAGTTCATATGGTTGAAACAATTTCCAAATACAAACAAGTTGTTCGCCGTTTGTCTCAAGATTTAGGCCGCGATCCACTGATTGAAGAGATTGCGACCGAAATGAATTTAGAAGTTGAAAAAATTCATATCATTGAACAAATCAATCAAGATACAGTTTCTCTTGAACAACCGATAGGGGATGATGATGAGAAATCAACTCGGGGTGAATTTATTCCTGATGACAAAATACTTCGTCCCGACCAAGATTCTTCTCGCCGTATTTTATCAGACCAAATTAAAGAAGTCCTTGATACCTTAAACCCAAAAGAGAAGAAAATATTGGAGCTTCGCTATGGCTTAAACGATGGTGTCCAACACACTCTTGAGGAAGTTGGACAAGAATTTGGTGTTACTCGTGAGCGTATTCGTCAGATTGAAGCTAAAGTCCACGAAAAGCTTCGCAATAATGAAAAAATCGCCCGTCTAAAAAATTACTTCGATTAATCTAATTCCCCCAGATAGCGGCCTTGCCATTATCTGGGAGGGTGTATTAAACACTGATATCAGCCATGGCTGATATCAGTGAAAAGATAGAGAATCAAAAAAAACGATTAAGCAAAGCTTAATCGTTTTTTTGTTTTCTAATTTGTAAATCTAATTGTAAATTAGTAATCGGTAATTAGTAATTATTCTATAGTTGGTCTGTAGCAGAAGAGTCTTCCTCTGTTTTCATCAATCCAAAGACAAGATCTAGATATTTCCAGAAAGCATCTTCTCCTTTTAATTCAGCGACACATTCAGACGCCGCCGCCTTTGGTAAAGCTCCTTGATGTACTACCCAGTGACGATAAACCCAACCCACATTTCCATTTGATTCTGCTACAACTTCTTTCATTGTCTCGCCGAATCTTTTACAATAAGGACATTCAAGATCAGAATATTCTATCACCATGATTGGGGCATTTGGGTTTCCCATTAGATGATCTCCTTCTTGGTATCCAGTAGCTTCTCCTGTATATGCTTCTGTTACTTTTCCTTCTGCAACTTCTTGAATTAATTTATTTAATTCTTCTTTTGAGTAGGCTCCACGAACTTCGGCCCTTGATCCATTTTTACCGATGATGACACTATAAGGAGTTCCTCTTTGGTCTGGCGGGACACCTTTCATTGCTTTTTCAGCTTCAGTATTTGTTATTTCTGCTAACTTTTGTAAGTCGGTTTCATTTAAACATTGGGTAAATTTTTCTTTATTCACCCCAACTTGTTCAGATAGTGTTTTTTCTTTTACAACTTTATTGCCACCACCATTAGTTAGTAAAATACCAACCATAATAAACAATCCAGCTATAATTATAGCGATTGGGGTTGTTATCTTTTGATTTTCTTTTTTTTCTACTAATTGTTCTTTATTTGTTTCTTCGTTTTCCATTTGATTAAATATTAATCTTAAATAAGATTAATTTGATTAAATAATAAAAATAACTACATTTTATAATTTCAATTACCTGCGAAACTATTTTGTCATTGTAGCATATATCGCTTATACAAAGAATGGTATTATAGGTTGAAAAATATAGAGAATATGTTATACTAGGGTGTATTATGGAATCCTTTTATACCGGCGCATTTTATGTCTTTTCATTTATTTCTGTTTATATACAGATATTTTTTTTAATGACATTTCTTGAAAAAAAGCGTCATATTGTCCAAAATCCTGAGGTTCTAAAGCTCAAATATTATCCAACGGTCGTAATTGCTGTCCCTGTTTATAATGAAGAAAATACGATTATAAAGACAGTTAAATCACTATTGGCCCTAGACTATCCAAAAGATAAAATAAAAATTTATATTGTTGATGATGGGAGTAATGATAATACTTGGAATGTCGTTCAAGAATTTATTGATAATCCAAACATTGTACTTATCCAAAAAGAAAATGGTGGAAAACACACAGCGGTAAATTTAGCGATTGAAAAAACAGATTCAGAATTTTTTGGTTGTTTGGATTCCGACTCAATGGTTCATCCACAGGCCTTAAAAAGAATTTTAAAATATTTTGAGAAAGATCCGGCAACAATGGCTGTCGCTCCTTCGATTATTGTTTATAATCCAAAAAATATTTTACAATATGCGCAAGGTATAGAATATGATATGTCGGTTTACACCAAAAAAATGCTTGGATTTATGGGTGGTATCCATGTGGCACCTGGACCATTTTCTATTTTTCGCAAAAGGGTTTTTGATGAATTGGGAAATTATCGAAAGGCTCACAATACCGAAGACCAAGAGATTGCTTTGCGGATGCAAGAAAATGGCTACAAGATTGACCATTGTCCTGATGCTTATGTATATACCAACACACCCGACTCCGTGGCTAAACTTTATCGTCAGCGCTTAAGATGGATTTATGGTTTTATTAAGAATCTAATTGACTACCGAAGATTGTTATTCAAAAAAGAATACGGGACAGTAGCACTTTTTACTTTACCTTCAGGTTTGATATCAATAATTGGAGTTATTTTTTTATTTGTAAATGTGACGGGTAATATTATTAAATTTATTTATAATAAAATAATTCAAATACAAACAATTGGCTGGGATGCAGTTTTTTCTTTCAATTATAAATTTGATTGGTTTTTCCTTAGTACTAAAGCCGTGTTGTTCTTCTCGATAATTTTGTATATACTAGTTATTATATCAGTAATGATTGGCCGAAAAATGGCTGAAGGGAAGACGGGTTTCTCTTTCACATTTTTCTATTTTATTATAATTTACAGTGTCGTCGCGCCGTTTTGGATGCTCCGAGCCATATATAATGCTATAATCTCGAAAGAGTCTAGTTGGACAAAAGAACGTCGCGTCGTCGAATAATTTTATGCATCAACATGAACCAAATGATTGGAAAAAATATATAATTGTTCTTTTTATTACCTCAACCATCTTTATTTCAGGATTATGGCTTTCTAATTATTTAAGTAATAAAAAAATTGACCAATTAAAATCAATTGAAAATAAAATTTCACTTGACTTAATGTCTTCAGAAATTCAATTTTCTTTACTTCAAGAGCAGTCTTGTAAGGATGTTTCGGGTACAGTTTTATCCTCAGAATTGAATTCTTTAGCTGATAAAATTTCTTATAGTGAAAATAATATTGGATTAGAAAATGTTGATGTTATTAGTCTTAAGAAATCTTACTCATTACTTGAAATAAAAGACTATTTATTAATGAAAAAAATAAGAGAAAGATGTGGTGAAAAATCAATCTTTATTCTTTATTTCTATAAGAATGATAATTGTGATGATTGTACGAAACAAGGTTATGTCTTAACGGCTCTTCGGGAGAAATATCCAGAATTACGAGTCTATTCTTTTGACTATAATCTGGACTTGTCAGCCATAAAAACAATGACTTCTATTTATAAAGTTCCCGATGATCTACCAGCAATTGTGATTAATGGTAAGGTTTATAGCGGGCTACAGACTGTTGAGGAAATAGAAAAGACTTTTCCAGAATTGGAAACTATAAAGGTGGAAGAAGAACCTAAGGAAGAAAAAACTACAAGTACTGTCAAAGATTTAATTAAGAAAATAGAGACAACGGAATAAAATTATTTTAGTACGAGGATTCGGTCACGAGTTACTAAGTCTACTCGGATGATTACATCCTGCGTAAGTACTAGCGAATTAATAAGCACGAGGAATCGTCACGCATAAAACTCTGCTGAATTTTTGCGCGTTCCTTACAGGAACAGTACACCTTTTGGATACTTTGATTACAAAGATATCTCAAAAGGTCTTGCGGAAGCTCCAAGTATTCGCTTCCTCACCCGCCTCAGCCACCTGCGTGGCTTCCGGCTTTCGAATCCTCGTGCCGAGAAAAAAAGATGTCATTTAGACATCTTTTTTTAGGGAGCCGGCACGAGGATTCGAACCCCGGACATCCACTTTACAAAAGTGGCGCTCTACCAACTGAGCTATGCCGGCTTATTTATTTTTTTACAAAACCTAATTTACATTACCATACTTTGCTTTTTTCACCAAGACAGCCATACCGGCATGGCATATGATTTTCTAATAAATTATTATTCTACGAATGCTCTCTTTTAACCTTTTCTTTTATCCGTCTTATCTTAATCTTTGATTCAAGAACTGCTCTTTTGACAAAAGTATTTCTCTGTTGATTTAATTCATTTTTTTGTTTATGAAAAAAAGCAGAGATCTTGGGCCAATTTTTTCCTACCCATTTTTTTGTCTTTGTTAACAGTATAAACCAGATTTTGACTACTACCAGTAGAACCCACTGGATTATATATTTAGCTAAATGTAGCATAATTTTTTCCAAATGTCGAAAATATATTTCTGGAATTAATTTTTTTCTGGGAGTCTGAGGTTCAACTCGAAGTGTTTCAATCTGCCAAGCCCGAAATGACAACATCGTAAATGCTAAGATAATGGCTATTAAAAAGAGGATAATTATTACACCCATAATTAATTTATTGATTCAAAAACAAATGAAGAAAGTATAGCATTGTTGTTTTTAAGCAGATTTCCAACCGTAACTTCTCCATTTTTTATATAAGCTTGGTCCATTAAAGTTTGTTCTTTGAAGTAAGTTGAAATTTTTCCTTCAAGCATTTTCTTTTTAATATCTTCAGGTTTGTCGCTCTCGGCAACTTCTTTTTCGAAAACTTCAATAACTTTTTTCTTGTCTTCTTCAGTTATTTGATCAGAAGTCGTAAAGGCTGGCTTCATGGCAGCAATATGCATAGCAATATCACGAGCTAATTCTTTAGTTCCTGATGATAATGATACAATAACAGCACTTTTGTTATTGTGTATATAACTACCAATTATAGAGCTTTTTACTTCCTCAACTCTTCCTAATTCAATTTTTTCTCCAACTTTTTGAACTATTTCATCAATTAAATCTTTTGATTTATTGGTCATAGATTCAATTCCTTCAGCCAAAGCTAAATCAGCTAATTTATTAGCAAGATTTATAAAATCATCATTTTTGGCTACAAAGTCAGTTTCTGTATGAAGGACTAAAAGCAGAGCCTTTTCAGCGTTTTCTTTGACGATGATTAAGCCATCTTTGGCATTGCGGTCAGCTTTTTTCATGGCAATACTACTAGATTTTTTCTTTAAGATAATTAAAGCTTTTTCAAGGTCACCTTCAGCTTCTTCAAGGGCATTTTTACAATATGTTCTTTTTTTGAATCAACTACAAAAACAGCATCAGGAGTTTTTGTAATACCAGTTAAACCTTGAAAATTTTTGGTCATATCAGCCATTTCTCGGTCGATTAATAGTTTTTCTTTTTTGGTATATCTATCTAGCTCTCCTTTTTCTTTTTGGTTTCGTAGATCTAGTACTTTAACGATTCTTTTTTTAATTTCAGACAAATTTGTTAGTGCACCACCTACCCAACGTTCAGAAACATATGGCATATTAAGAGATAAAGCAGTTTCAACAATTTGTTGGCGAGCTTCTGGTTTTGTTCCGACAAATAAAATTGTTTTTCCTGGTCTTTCAATAACTAAATCGATCTCAGCGTCGTCTTTTGTTTTTAAATAACTAAATCTATATTCTTTATTATTCATCTCAATTT
>CAYVBT010000031.1:5524-7756 GCA_964449885.1 uncultured Candidatus Saccharibacteria bacterium | reverse complement strand
GTTTTGCCGACCACAAAGGAATTTATGCCAACGCGCAAATGACTTCGAAACTCATAAAAAAACATGTTGTTTTAGACGAAACCAGCAACGACCTGATTCGGAATGCAATGGAAAGACTCGGTCTTTCTGCCCGCGCCTACGACCGCATCCTAAAAGTTTCGCGAACGATTGCTGATTTGGAAGGTGAAGAAGATGTATTGTCGCACCATCTTTCAGAAGCAATTCATTACCGGAGTTTGGATCGGGAGAGTTGGGGAGCGTGAGTTTTGATTATAAGTTGAGTTACAAACTCAAAACAGCTTACCCCTCGTTGCAATCGAGGGACAGAGGGGAGTAATATAGAATCTTTTAATTATTAATAAAATGAAAATATAACAGAATTTTATACCAACAACTTACCAACCATGACAGTACCTAATATTTCTACCAAATTTTTGAATCCATCATTGAGCAATGTCGATAAACATAAAACAGATGAGTTATTTGCTTATCTGGTTAGAAGGCTATATTCCACCAACAAGCATCAGGAGTTCTTGAATCACATACAAATGAGTAATTTGGTTTTTAAAGAACCTGACAGTATATACCTGAAAAGAGTTACCAACGATTTCAAGATATATTTTGAAAATTTTGGCCGTAAAATCCGAATTAATCCTGATAAAATTTATCAGGAACATCCCTGGATTTGGTCAGGAGAAAAGTTAGACCAACACATTTTCAATATCGCAGAAATCAGCTCAGCAGTTTCCAACGAGATTCATGAAACACGAAAGGTTGAAAATGAAAGATTTCTTATTATCAAAAACATTAAGGTTGTTTCAACTCAACCTGGCATTTGGATTTATATTGCCGATCTTGTAATTGAAGATGATAATATTATCTCACTTAACGAAGGCCAGCAACTAAAACTTTTCGAAAAGTTCAATATTATAAAGGACATTACAGTTCTTAACTTTAACATTAAAGACGAAACAATTGCATTTCAGAGTAACAAGACGATTGAAACAAGTACAGCAAAAATTCAATCTTCCAGTGTGTTTTTGCTATATAAACTTCGTGATTCAGTTGATGCTTTAATCCCTGATAATAAACCATTATGGAATTTGATCAAAAAAAAGAATTACCCTAACCAAACAGGATACGATGAAAGTATTTATGACAAAGGCTTGGACGATAGCCAGGCAAGTTCACTCAGACAGTCATTAAATAAAGATATTACCTTTATTTGGGGACCTCCCGGAACAGGGAAATCACATACATTGGCACGAATTGCATTAAATCTTTATAAGGCAAACGAGTCAACTGTAGTATGCGCTATCGCCAACGTTGCGGTGGATGGTCTGGTTGAAAAGACTATCGATCTTTTAAAAGAATATAAATGGGAAAAGAATCAAAACCTGTTGACGGAAAGAAAAATAGTCCGGATTGGTTACGCTCAATCAGAGAAGGTAAGAAGCATCCCCGAAATTAAGTTTGAAAATCAGCAACTAATTCAACTTGCAAATCAAATTTCTTCAATGGAATCACAAATCAGTAAGAAAGAAAACTCGAAAACAGATTATCTGGGAAAGCAAAAAGAATTGCTTGAATTGAAGTCAAAAAAGGATAACCTGAAAAAAACGTATGACGATGTCTTGAAAAAATACGTTACTGAGTCGCGGATAATTTTCTTAACAGCGTCCAAATTTCTTACACTCGATGTATTAAAAAATACTAAAATCGATAACCTTATCATCGACGAGGGTTCAATGATGTCAATACCTTACCTTTTAGTATTGGCCGCGAATGTACGAAAGCGTATTATAATTTGTGGTGATCCGATGCAATTAAGTCCTATAGCCTTGTCAGCAAGCGCAAATGCAAAAAAATGGTTACATCCTGATCTTTTTTCCTTAATTGGCAATAAGAAAAAGCTAAGTTTATCAAAAGCTGTAACAATGTTAAAGTTTCAGCGTCGTTCTGCTGCTCCAATTGCTAATTTAATCAACGAGTCATTTTATGATAATCAGTTGGTCACACTTCCACAAGTTCATCATGATTATGGAATAAATGTAGCACCTACTCACGGTCATATTTCATTTATAAATTTACCCAAAGAAGGGGAAAACAGGGTTGAACATTCAAAAAATAGATCGAAGTACAACAAGTTGGCAAGACAGGAAACCATTAAACTTCTTCGAAGAATCATTAGGGAACATGATGGTGTAATTGAATCGATTGGAATAATTGCCC
>CAYVBT010000031.1:0-5514 GCA_964449885.1 uncultured Candidatus Saccharibacteria bacterium | reverse complement strand
AGTTACTTCAACTGGCAAAATTAAAATTTTTAGTTATAAAATTGATTTGGAAAAGATGAAAGAGGAAAGTTTTGGAGTGATAAGTATTAAACCAGGGACAATTCATACTTTTCAAGGTTCGGAATGTGATGTAATTATCTGGGATATTGTTGATGCATATAATGAATCAATTGGTATTCTATACAAGGGTGAATGTGGAGAAAGACTTGTAAATGTAGCTGTTAGCAGGGCAAGAAGTAAGCTAATCATTGTTGGTCATAACCGTATTTTTCATGAATGCTCCGGGGGCGACACGATCAGTCCTGAAATTAAAAAAATAATGTCGATTGCATGGGATTATTATCATCATACAAAAAACTGAAATAAAATTGACTAATGTTTTACCCCGATGTTTTAGACATTCGGCAAAAGAAAAATAAAATCAAGAATAATTTGCAGTTGCTTAGAAAACAAACTCTTATAGAGGTTAAAGGGAGAATATGGCAAATGTCTAAAGTAAATTCTTAGACATTTTTTAGACGAATTTCAGACATTATTTAGACAAACAAGTAACTGATATTGTAAATATTACTACCAGCTAAATATGTCTCACAGCTGCAACACCACCTTTCGGAAGCAATTCACTACCTGAGTTTGGATCGGGAAAGCTGGGGGGCGTGAATATTGAATAAATAGTAAACAGTTAAATTTTAACTCTTGTTGAATAATCACATTTACATTTTCTAAACATGAACAACATAAAATTATTTGAAGAAAAGAAAGTAAGAACCGATTGGAAGTTGGTAGAAATTATTTGTATTTTGGTAATTCATTTATTTGACAAATGATAGCTTAATAAAAACTAAAAAATTCAAAATGAAAAAATCTATTTTAATCCTCGGAATTTTATTACCTCTTTTTAGTTTATCGCAAAGTATAAACAAAGTAATAACCAAAGAAAATAAAATTTACATCGGAGATATTTATAAGTCTTACGGCAATAATATTATTTTTCTGAATGGTGTAAATCCAAGTCTTACATCAAATCGTTTAGAAATTGCCTTAGTAAAAGAAATATATGGACCAATAGCAAAATCTACAAAAAAAATAATAATTAAGAAAAACAATAATATTATTTTTTATCCGGAATATGATGGTTTAGCTAACATAGAAAACGGCAGACCAACTAATAATCAAATGTCTGCAGGCGATTATTTGCAAAAAGCCGGTAATCGTTATTTAATTGGAATTGGTGTAGCAATTACCGGTGGAGCAGTTGCAGTTGCTGGTTCTACTTCCGACAATCCTGAAAATTTTGCTCTTGCAGGTGGAGTTATGGTTCTTATTGGAGGTGTTATATCATTAACAGGCCATTTTCAGTTAATTAAAGCAGGTAAAGTAATGAATGGGGAAGCAGTTACATTAAGTCCTTCAAAAGAAGGAATTGGGTTTGCAATTAACTTTTAAGATATTGTTAAAAATTGATGTGGCTAACCGGATACAATATTATTTTAGTCGGTCTTCCCGGCGCCGGGAAAACCATACTTGCCAAGAGAATCCCGGGGATTCTTCCACGGTTTGACTTTAAAGAAGCATTGGAAATTCAACTAAATTCATCCTGTTTCGCACTATTGCCGATTTGGAAGGCGAAGAAGACGTTCAGCCCCACCACCTTTCGGAAGCCATTCATTACCGGAGTTTGGATCGGGAGAGTTGGGGAGCGTGATTGTTTTGAAACTTTTTGTTTTTATTGCTTTTGCTGGGATTTTTTATAACTTCGTAGTGTACTTTTTAAATTATAATTTTTAATCAATAAAAAATAAACCGACTAACTTTCTAAATTTAAAATTCCATAATTATTAATCTTTTCAAAATTATATCAATATGAAAAATTCCTTTTTATTATTCTGCATAACAATTTTTTTTATTACCTCTTGTACGCCTACAAAAACCATTGTTGATACAAGTTGTTCTGGTTACAAAAGTGTTGATTTTGGTATAAATGATATTTCAGCTAAACGTATCGCAATTATGCCAATTCTGGGGGGAGATGAAAAAGAACAATTTAGGCGTCCAATGGGTGATGCTATTACAAAATACTTACGAATTCAGTTCGGTGAAGATAAAATACTTTCACCAAATGAGGTAATTTCAGTTTTAAACGAAAAAAATTTATCAGAAAAATATTCGAGTGCTATAAATAATTATAGCATTTCAGGAATTGTTCCTAAAGAAATGGTAAATCAACTTGCTGATGCACTATCCGTTGGTTATGTTCTGTACGTAAGACTATTATCTGACTCAGAATTAGGATTTGTTTCAAGTGGTTATGGAATACAAACTATTAAAGTTGATGAATTATATGTACAAAGTCAAATATGGGATACAAGAATCGGTGATATAGTTTGGGAAGGTAAAGGAGGTATTTCTAAACTTGATAGTAACCAAAGTGATATTATTGAAAAAACGGCAGAAGGACTTTCTAAAGTGATAGGAACGGAAAAATCATTTGGTCCTTGTGAGGATAAAAAGGAACTTATAAAATCTGTTCAGACTGCGTTAATGAATACTTATTTATCAATTTCAGGAGTTACTTTAGCTGTTTGTTTAATAATAATACTGGCTCTCTAATTCATATTATTTAATCCCATTAAAAAACTTAACTACAATTGTTGAATTTATAAAATACAATAATTCAATTAATTATTCCGGCTATAATATTATTTTGGTCGATCCTCCGGGCGCAGAAAAAACGATACTGGTAAAGCGAATACCGGGGATTCTTCCACGGGTTACCTATAAAGAAGCATTGTAAATCAACAAAATTGATCCGGTTTCGCGCACCATTGCCAATTTGGAAGGCGAAGATGACGTATTGTCGCACCACCTTTCGGAAGCCATTCATTACCGGAGTTTGGATCGGGAGAGTTGGGGAGCTTAGATGAGTAGGCATTTGGCAGTAGGCAATCTGCTTTCAGGTATTATTCGTTGCTGAAATATTAAATCATGTGACGCTTTGACTAAATAAAACCACGCGACACAATCGCGCGGGAACTGGGAAAGTTGGAAAATTTTTCACCATTTTTCTGGGAATTTATAGCGTATTTATTTGCTACATTATATGTATATAACGGTATAATTTATATTTTTGAATTATACCAAAAATAACTTTCATGTAAGCAAATATTCAACTGTGTAAAAATCCGAATTTGAAACCGGTTATATCGAATTTTTCTTTTACAACTAAATAAAATTCAATTTAATATGACAAGTCAAAAACCTGCAGAAAAAATTAATGAACCGACATCAAATATCTCAGAGCCAGAAAAGCCTACCTGTGGGATAATCATGCCTATTTCCCCAATGGGAAGTTATTCAAGAGAACATTGGGAAGAAGTACTGATAATCTTAGAAGAAGTTGCAAATGAAGCTGGATTTAAACCTAATTTAGTGAGTAACGCAAATGAATCAGGAATTATTCAAGGACGTATTGTTCAGAATATTTTTAAAAATGAAATTGTAATTTGTGATGTTAGTGGTAAAAATCCAAACGTTATGTTTGAATTAGGTATGAGATTGGCAGCTGATAAAGCAGCAATTGTCATTAAAGATTCTGACACTGACTATTCATTTGACACAAACCCGATTGAACATGTAAGTTATCCAACAGACATGAATTACCATAGAATTTTAGAATTTAGAGAAGTTTTAAGAAACAAACTAGATGCAACATATAAAGCTTCATTAGAACCAGGATACTCAACATTTGTAAAGCACTTTATTGATTTTAAAGTTAAAAAACTTGAAGAAAAAGAAATTGGTGAAGATGATTATATTATACGTACACTTCAAGAGATTAAAGATAATCAGGAAAAATTAGTTACAAAATTGAATTCAGATGATTATAAAACGATTCCTAGGAGATATCTGGATGATATAATTTGGAATTCTAAAAATGATACAGATGTATTATTTACGAAAGATTCTGAAGGTAACTGGGTTAGAATGAAATCATCAATTCCCGTTGAACGTATACGTGCAAGAAGATTAATTCCAAAACTAACTAAAGATTCTTCCGACGACCTTGTTGGAGTTTGATTGATGTTAGTAAAAACCATATACAATAGGATTTTGGTTTGGTCCTACTTTCTATGACTCACGATTAAATCGTGTGGCACTTTGACGAAATAAAACCTGGCGATACAATTGCAGGGGAACCGGGGAAAAGAAAAATAATATCCTAAAATAAATATATGGCACAGTTAAATCTAAAATCTATCTATGATTGGTTTTTGGATATTCGGTTTTCTCTTTATCATTATATTGATCAGTCTTTTAGTATAAAAAAGGAAAAATCATACTGCAACAAATGTGACACTCCATTTCGGGAAGGGTCAAAAAAATATCATCTAAAATACAAAGGAGAAGAAAAAATAATCTGCGACAAATGTTACAGTAGTGCCAAATTAAAAGTTGATAAAAAAAAATTGTCTTTTACTATAAAGCATGAACTAAAAGTAAATTCTCCTAAGAATAATAATCAACCTCAGAAATCAAAAACAAATAATAAGGAATTGGATTCTCATTCATTATCAATAATCCCTTGCTGTGAAACTAAAGTTTTGGGTGGTGAAATACTTCCTGCAAATTATAATGGACTTGATTCAAATAGTGAAGTAGAACTAATAAATTCTGCAACATTAGCATTAAATGGACTTGATTCATATACTGAAGCAGAACTAATATTTTATGCAACATTCGCTTTTGCACCAATGGCAATAACATTGACAGGGTCAGTTTCCTATGGAGCGAAAGCAATGTCTGATGATTGGCCAGAATGGTCAGAAAGAATGCAAAATGACTTATTTCTTTTTGAACGAAAAGCAATTGAATTTTCAAGTCCAAAATTATTTGTTATCACTGGGGAAGGTTGGGGTAAATTTTCATATTGGTACGGAAGTAAGAATGATAATAAAATAACGCCTTTACATTATGCAATTAAGATGTTTGATGAAGCATTAAGAATTGAACCTAACAACGAAGAGGCAAAAATTGGACTTGCAACTTTATTGATATAAAATTTGAACCTCATCTTGATGAGGTTCAAATTTTAATCAGTAAAGCAAGTCGTTGGACTGGTAATATTGAATTCAATTCGAATATAGATTATACAAATTTTGATTTAACTACATTAACGTCTCTAAGAGAGGCACGAAAAAGATGTAGGCATTTAGTACGGGAATTAATAAAGGAAAAGGATAAAACTGATGAATTAAAAGAAGTCTTGGATCACATGTACAGGGTTGCAGTGTTGCACGATGCTGCAACATATGTTTTTAGGTATTGTGAAGAATATGTTAATCCCCAAAAATACGATGCTTGTTACAAGAAATTGCAAAAAGCTACCGAGATTATAGTTGAATATTCATATCAAAATAATGGTTACCTTGTTTGGAGCAATAATTCCTTCTTTTCAGATAATGATTACAGAACATATGAAAAAATATTTGGGAGAAGTGATAAAGTTTTCAATCC
>CAYVBT010000030.1:4584-7802 GCA_964449885.1 uncultured Candidatus Saccharibacteria bacterium | reverse complement strand
AGTCTACACAGGCAAGGCCTGTGTACACAGGCCTTGCCTGTGCAGATTGTTCAGATAAAATTTTGGAAGTCCGACTTCCAAAACACATCCAGAACATAGTTAAGTCCGACTTCACTATTTTTGCCAAACGTATATCATAGGTCAGACCTATGCATATAGATAGGGGCTATCCACCTATCTGGTGCTTGGAGTTGTCTGAATTTTAGGAAAATACATCATAATTTGACTTCTTAAGAATACATAAAGTATAATAGCAACATGTTAAACGATGAGGATATAGATAAATTAATGAAAGCTTTTGGAGAAATATTTGCCACCAAACAAGATTTTCAAAGGTTAGAAGAGAGAAGTCAGAAAAACTTTTCCGATCTTATTTTATCTGTTGACGGTTATGCAAAGAAAGCAGATATATATTATCAAGAGATGATGATGCTTTCGATAAAAGTAGACCGTCATGAAAAATGGCTTCAAAAGATAGCTGAAAAATTAGACTTAAAATTGGAATATTAATACGCCTTAAAATGTATTCAAAAAACTCCCCGAAATGGAGTTTTTTGTTGCCCAGAAGTCTACACAGGCAAGGCCTGTGTACACAGGCCTTGCCTGTGCAGATTGTTCAGACTTGTCTATCTTGATAAAGGATTGATATAATATTGTTATGTCAATCCGCAAAGTGGCTTTTGTTTTTGGTGAGTATTACCATATTTATAATAGAGGTAATAGTAAACAAATTATCTTTCATGATAATGAGGATTATTATCATTTTATAAAATTACTTTATTTATCGAATACTAAAAATAATTTCAAATTACGCAATTTAAGTAGTAATTGTTTTAGTTTAAAATTAGAAAACAAATTAGTTGCGATTGGATCATATTGTTTGATGCCCAATCATTTTCATCTTATTTTAACTGAAAGAGAGGAGGGGAGTATTAGTAAGTTTATGTTAAAACTCACTACAGCATATTCAATGTATTACAATAAAAAATATAATAGAACTGGCTCATTGTTTGAGGGTAAATTTAAGTCACAACATGCAGGAGGTGATCGGTATCTAAAATATCTCTTTTCATATATTCATTTAAATTCTGTTAAATTAATCCAAAAAGATTGGAAGGAAAACGGAATAAGAGATAAAAAAGAAGCCTTGGATTTTCTTTCTAATTATAAATATTCAAGTTATTTAGATTATTTAGGGGTCAAAAGAAAAGAGAATCTAATTATTGATAAAGAAAAATTTCCAGAATATTTTAAAGACGAAGGAAAATTTCAACAAGAAATTTTTGAATGGCTGTCATATAATAGTTAACATGACAAAATCTGCACAGGCAAGGCCTGTGTACACAGGCCTTGCCTGTGCAGACAAATGCGGAAGATAAAACAAAATATGATATACTATATATATGATAAATCAACATTCATTTAAAGTTTTATTTTCATTTTTAGGGGTTGTAGCTGTGGGGTTGATTTTGTTGGTTATTATTGACTCATTAAAATAAATTTGCTAGTATATTTTTGTAGCCGTAGAAAGAAGGCATTTATAAGCCCTTCCGAGGTCGAAACACTCCACAGTTGTGGAGCGATCTACAAAACGGCCTTAACAGGTCGATTTTTTAATTTTAGACTAAAAATTATGACAATTACATTAGATAAAAAGAAAGAGTTAGTAACTTCTTTAGAGAAAGCTTTAAAGGATGCCAATTCTGTGGTTTTTGTGAAGTTTGATAAATTGAAAGTGGCTGATGCCAACACACTTCGTCGTTCTTTACAGAAAGAAGATGTTGGGTATCAGGTTGCCAAGAAAACTTTACTTAAGCGCGCATTATTGACCCATAAAATCACAGGTGATTTACCTGAGATTCCAGGTCAGGTGGCGATTGCTTATAGTGCAGATTTATTGGCAGGAGCTCGAGAAGTTTTTGCTTTTCAAAAAGGCCACAAAGACAATGTTTCAATTGTTGGTGGGGTATTTGAAGGAAGATATATGAATGCATCAGAAATGATGTCTATCGCAACTATTCCTCCACTTCAAACACTACGCGGAATGTTCGTCAATTTGATCAATTCACCAATTCAACGCTTGGTCATTGGTTTGGATCAGATAGCACAAACGAAAGTTTAAAAAATATGGATCCCGTATGAAATCGCGGACGCGAATGAATCGGGAAACATTATTATTAAAAATTAATTTAAAAATGGGATAGTTGATTTAATAAATTATTTTAAGTCCGCGTCCTATTTCATACGGGATGGAAGAAACAAAAACAACAGTTCCTGCAAAATTCAAAGATATCGTTTCAAAAATTGAAGAGATGTCAGTTATTGATTTGCACGAATTAGTAAAAGTATTAGAAGAAAAATTTGGAGTTTCAGCTGCTGCTGTAGCATCTGCTGGTCCGGCTGTTGCCACTGAAGCTGCAGAGGAAAAGAGTGCATTTACAGTTGAATTAACAGCTGCTGGTGAACAAAAAATTGCAGTTATGAAAGTTGTTAAAGAAGTACTTGCTTTGGGCTTGAAAGAAGCAAAAGATTTAGTTGATGGTGCTCCTTCAGTACTTAAAGAAGGTATGAAGAAAATCGAAGCTGAAGAATTTAAAAAGAAATTAGAAGAAGCAGGAGGCAAGGTAACTCTTAAATAGAGTTACCTTGAGCCGGAAGCGCGAAGGCGCTGAGGCGGGGTCGCGAGATTTTTCAGCAGAAAAATACTTGTGACAGGTAACTCTTAAATAGAGTCACTCTTAAATAAAGTAAACTCAAATTATTTTATAAACAAAAAACCCTAATTCACATTAGGGTTTTTTGTTTAGTATTGTTATAATTATAAAATTATGAATTACAAAAAAATTTTTATTTTTCTTTTATTAATTATATTTGTGCCATTAGTCACAAATGCAGACAATAATATTTTTAATTGGGCTCAAAAAGTAGGCGGGAGTGGTTATGATGAAGGTTGGTCTATAACGATCGAGCCAAATGGTAATACTTATACAACAGGTTCATTTACAGGAACTGTTGATTTTGACCCCGGAGTTGGAATTTACAATCTAAGCTCAAGTGGCTCAAATGATATTTTTATTACAAAATTTGATTCATCTGGAAATTTTATATGGGCCAAAAAAATGGGAGGAACAGGTGATGATCAAGTTTATTTTATTAGTAGTGATTCAAATAATATATATATTACTGGGAAATTTATAGGAACTGCAGATTTTGATCCC
>CAYVBT010000030.1:0-4574 GCA_964449885.1 uncultured Candidatus Saccharibacteria bacterium | reverse complement strand
TTTAGTTTCAGCTGGAAATTATGATATCTTTGTTGCCAAATTTGATTTACAAGGAAATTTGGTTTGGGCCAAAAGAATGGGTGGGGCAGGTTGGGATTGGACTTATGCTGTGTCAACAGATCAAAGTGGAAATGTTTATACAACAGGAGGTTTTTGGGCTCTAGCTGATTTTGATCCAGGAGTTAATGTTTCAAATTTAACCCCAAGTGGTGCCAATGATGTTTTCCTTAGTAAATTAGATTCAGATGGTAATTTTATTTGGGTAAAAAAAATCGGCGGAACAGGTGGGGATTGGGGTAGTGCAGTTTCTATAGATCAAAATAATAATATATATCTAGCTGGTGGATTTACAGGAACAGTTGATTTTGACCCAGGGGCTGGAGTGACAAATTTAGTTGCTTCGGGAGGCTCTGATTTTTTTATTAGTAAATTAGATTCTGTTGGAAATTTTGTTTGGGCTAAAAAAATGGGTGGGGCAACCGATGAATGGGGGAATGGGCCAATTGAAATTGACTCAGAAGGAAATGTTTATACCACGGGATCATTTTATGGGACAGTCGATTTTGATCCAGGAGCGGGGGTAACAAATTTAACATCAGCTGGGAATATTGATTTTTTTATTAGTAAATTAGATTCTTTGGGGAACTTTGTCTGGGCCAAAAGAATCGGTGGAACAGGAGCAGATTGGGCTTCTTTGAAGATTAATTTAGATGATGAAATTTATTTATCCGGAGCATTTTATAGTACAGTTGATTTTGATCCTGGTATTGATCTTTTCAATTTGGTCTCAGCTGGAAATTCTGATATCTTTATTTGTAAATTAGATTTAGCCGGAAATTTTGTTTGGGCTAAAAAAATTGGAGGAAGTG
The DNA here is from genome assembly GCA_964449885.1 of uncultured Candidatus Saccharibacteria bacterium. Lineage (GTDB taxonomy): Bacteria > Patescibacteriota > Minisyncoccia > Phycocordibacterales > UBA9973 > UBA8515. The sequence continues at coordinate 3,705 of CAYVBT010000030.1, read as the reverse complement.
GTGATGATTGGGCAAATTATATTGTTTTTGATTCTAGTAGTAATATTTTTATGGCCGGTGCTTTTGCTTCAACAGTTGATTTTGATTCAGGGTCAAATGCCACAAACCTTGTATCGTCTGGGAGTAATGATGCTTTTATCATGAAATTAGGTAGTGATATTTTTAATCCGACCGTAACTGATTTTATCATACCAACTTTTTCGACTTCTCTAACAGTTCCAATAACTACATTTTCTGCAAGTGATAATGTGGGTGTCAGTAATTACTTAATTACTGAATCAGACACCATGCCGCTCGAAGGTGACATTGGTTGGTCAGTATCTATACCAACTGAATATGTCTTTACAACAGAAGGAAGTAAAATTCTTTATGCTTGGGCTAAAGATGAAGAGGGAAATATTTCTTCTTCTTTAACTGATACAACTTTAGTTGATTTAAATAATCCAGTTATAAATTTAATTGGCAAAGAGACATTAAATGTTTATCTAAAAAGAGATTATGTAGATAAAGGAGCAACAGCAAGTGATGCTACAGACGGAGATATTTCAGAAGATATAATTGTCGTTAATAATGTTGATACTAAAAATCGTGGAGTTTACACTGTGACTTATAATGTTTCAGATTCTGCGGGGAACCAAGCGACAGAAGTAGTCAGAACTATTCGAGTTATTAATCAACCGACTGGTAGTACGGCCACTCCTTTTAAGGTTAATTTGCCACAAACGGAGCCCGTGGTTATTAGTCCAACTCCATTAAAAGAAACTATAATTTCTGATCCTTTATCACTTTCTTTTCCTAAATTAATAATTACCAAATTATTAAAACTCAAAACAATAAATAGTGAAGTTAAAGATCTTCAAATTTATTTAAATACTCACGGTTATCCAGTTTCTGTTTCAGGTGCAGGGTCCCCCGGTAAGGAAACTACTTATTTTGGAGAAAAAACAAAATCTGCTGTCATCTTATTCCAAAAGAAAAATAGCCTGGTCGCTGATGGAATTGTTGGACCTAAGACTTCTTTGTTGATGAAGTAAATATGAATTAAATACAAAAGACTAGGGCTAGCCTCCACACCTACTTTGCTATTATTGTGCTTTTCCTCAAAATTTGGTTAGCCAACATCAACTTATAATTATAATTTTAATAAATTTTAATATTTATAATGGCACAATAAAAGCGATAGCAAAGTGGGTGTGGGGACTTGCGGGGTGTTTTTTCTTGGTGTATATTATGGGGATGGAAACTCTAGCAAAACTATTTGGCGGTCAAGCCCGCGTTCGAATTATGAGGCTATTTTTATTAAATAATGACAGTAATTTTGAAGTTGAAGAAATCGTTTCTCGTAGTCGAGTTACAAAAGCTAATGTTCGCAAAGAAATAAACGCTCTTTCCTCAATGAATTTTATTAAACCCAAAGTCTTAACTAAAGAAGGTTATCGTGGTTCAAAAAAGAAGGTTAATGCTTGGGCCCTCAATCCGTTATTTCAATATTTAATTCCAATCAGAGAGATATTAATTGATCCGACTTTATTATTACAAGAAGATTTACCTCAACGATTCCGTCAAATAGGTAAGATTAAATTGATGATTGTCTCAGGTGTTTTTATTGGTAATAGTAAAAGCCGGGCTGATGTTTTGATTGTTGGAGATAAATTGAAAAAAAATATTCTCCAGCAAGTTGTCAAAGGACTTGAGGCAGAAATTGGAAAAGAGTTAGACTATGTTGTTTTCGATACTGAAGAATTTAAATATCGAATCGATATGTATGATAAATTAATTTGTGACATTATAGACCTGCCTCACGAGAAGCTTATTGATAACGGACAGTTATCCACATATATTTCTAAAAAGTAGCAAAATTTGGTATAATAATAAGGTACTTAAAAGGGTCGAATCTTTATGAGTATTTATTATTTATTATAAATATATTTATATATTATGATGTTATTACAAACTTGGGGTGAAGTTTTCAGCCAATCACTAATTGGTCTTTGGTATGGATTTATTAGCTTCGTACCCGGTCTATTGGGCGCTATTATTCTTTTTGTTGTTGGTTGGGCTGTCGGTTCTATTATTGGCAAGGCCATCACACAATTAGTGGCCGTTTTAAAAGTTGATAAACTTTTTGAAAGTGCTGGAGCAAATGAATTCATGAATCGAGCTGGCCTTAAAATGACAGCAAGTCGTTTTATTGGAGGATTAGTTAAATGGTTTATTATCGTTGTCTTTTTGATGGCATCACTTGAAATAATTGGATTAACACAAGTAAATGATTTTCTTCGGGAAGCAGTTCTTTATTACTTACCTAAAGTAGTTATTGCTTCTTTGGTCTTAATCATTGCGACAGTTTTGGCTGATGCTATGAAGAAATTAGTTCGAGCTTCAGCACAAGCGGCTAATATTCGTTCAGCAAATATGCTAGGTTCGATCACTCTTTACGCTATTTGGATTTTTGCTTTCATTATAGCTTTGTCTGAGCTTGGTATTGCCACTGCCTTTATGCAAATCTTGTTTACTGGTTTTATCGCGGCACTTGCTATTGCTTTGGGATTGTCATTTGGTCTTGGAGGAAAAGAAGCTGCTTCAAGAGCAATTGGAAAAATTTCCGACGATATGAGTTCAAGATAAATTATTTTGTCATAAACAAACCTTCTGTTTATACAGAGGGTTTTTTTGTTTATTGGAATCTTAAAATTGCCTATATATTATAAGGGTAAATTTTGCAAGAAAAAGATTTGACCCCCACACCTACTTTTCTATTGCTTTTATTGTGCCATAAATTGAAGAGATTATATTTTATATATATGATTATAACCTAATATTTGTTAACTAAATTTCAATAAAAAAGCACAATGATAGAAAAGTAGGTGTGGGGGTTGACTTTCTTTTTCGTTTCATATAATATTCTAAGCACGATGTTAATTAATGAAAATCACCCAAAAATGCGGTTTAAGTAAGACCATTTGGTTTTCCTTGTCCGCCCAGAAGGCGGTTTTTTATTTTAAGAACATTCGATATGATATTTGAAAACTGAATGCTGTTCTGATTCACTGTTATCCTTTATTTTAGAGGGTCTTTTCAATCGAATCGGAAACAGAACGCAATAATTAAAAAAGTTAATATTAGATGGAAGCGGTTCCGGACAATATTAATAATATCTGAAATCTATATCTGGAGAGGTGTAGACGAAGATGGTTTTCATATTTCCTAATAGGAAATATAAGAGTATATGGCGGATGCCTAGACTAAAAAAGGCGATGAAAGACGTAGCATGGCGGCGATACGTTTCGGGGAGGTGCCTAGCAACCTTTGATCCGGAAATTTCTGAATGGGGAAACCCCTCTTTGTAACCCAAAGAGACCTTTGCACTTGATGTAAAGGAGCATACTCAGGGAAGTAAAACATTTCAGTACCTGGAGGAAAAGAGAAAAATATTTATTTTCTGAGTAGCGGCGAGCGAAAAGGAAAGAGCCCAAACCATTCTTCGCAAGAGGAGTGGGGTTGTAAGGTGACAATGTAGATTTATCTAGAGAAGTTACAAAATGTGTTGTTAGATTAAACTTCTGGAAAGGAGTGCCGTAGACGGTGATAGCCCGGTAATCGAAAATTCCACATCTTCTTGATTGTCATTCTTGAGTAACTCAAGACACGAATAGCTTGAGCGAATCCACCAGAACTAACTGGTAAGGCTAAATACTTTTTTAG
>CAYVBT010000029.1:5523-8760 GCA_964449885.1 uncultured Candidatus Saccharibacteria bacterium | reverse complement strand
TCATTCGGATGAAGAATACAAATATCAGGAACCTGACAAGTTGGGTCATTTGGATTATTGGTACAAAAATCAGGAGTTTGACAAATTATATCATTCGGATGAAGAATACAAATATCAGGAACCTGACAAGTTGGGTCATTTGGATGAGTTGTACAATAACTAGGAATTAAACAAGCTGGGTCGGTTGGATTTTGAGTACAGAAGTTTGGATTTAAACAAGTTGGATCATTTGGATGAATAGTACAAAGTACTGGCCCTTGGCATGTTGGGTCAGTTGGATGGATGGTACAAAAATCTGGTTGTTGGCAACTTGGATCATTAGGATATAAGGTACAAAAGTTTGAATTTAAACAGGTTTGATCATTAGGGTGTAGAGTACAAAAATCTGGTAAAACACAAGTGGGATCTGTTGGATGGATGGTGCAAAAATCTGGCACATTTCCAGCTACTAAAAATGGGACGGTTGTAACATTTATCCCTTGAATAATATTTAAATTATAACAACCATTGTTTGCGACAGGACTTGTTTGATACATTCCAACAGGAGGATTATTGCATAATGAATATGGGCCTGGAGGAACTGTTAAAAAATTAAAAATTCCATCTGCCCCACTAGTCTCTGTTCGAAGCGGTTGACTACCGTCAGTACTTGTCAAAGAAACCACCGACCCTCCTAGTCCAATTTCCCCAGGATTATAAAGACCATTGGCATTTTGATCATAGACAACCATATCCACAATCTTAGAAGGAGCCGCCGTACATTCAAGAGCTGCGATCTGTAAATATATAGTTGATAAATCATTTCCAGTCGGTGAAGAATAATAATAACTAGGAAGAGTTGCAACTTTTTTCATTAAATTCGTATCAATACTGGTCCCTAAACCTATTGAATAAATAATTGTGCCATCTAATTTTGCAATATTAGAACGACTAATTGCATAATTATTAGGAGAAAGATTTACAACATCAGAAACATTGGCTTCTCCATCAGACAAAAGAATAATTACATGTTTTACTCCATCACGTCCATTATTATAGATTTCCTGATAAGCTGTTTTTACGGCAGCTCCAATGTTTGTAGCCCCACTGACTGTTGTTGCTTGAATTTTAGTTTTAGTTGTACTAAAAGAAGAAGAAAGACCAGTTACCAAAGAAGCGGAATTAGAATAATTTACATAACTAACTCTATCAGAACCAGGAACCAAGTTATCAATAAAAGAAATGGCAGCATTTTTAGCCTGAACCATTTTATTTCCAACCATACTTCCTGATCTATCTATTATAATAACGACATCAAGTGGTTGTTTAAGGGCACCATCAATCACATTGCATTGTTCGGGAGCAACACAATTACCAATTGAATTAATAACAAGCCCAGGAGGAATTAATGTCTGTTCACCAGTAATGTTGGGACATATATCAATTCCTGGAGTACCTCCACCTCCTCCACCTCCAGTACTACCACCTCCTCCCCCACCTCCACTACCTGGGCGCCAATCCGTCTCTACACAAGCATTCGCAATACTACAATTAAATCTAATCCAACCATAATTTTCAGCCCAAGCCCAACCGATAAATTTACCAGCTGTCGATATATTTACTCCTCCGTTTGAAGGATTAAAATTTATCCAACCAGCATTCTCACCCCAAGCATAACCACCTAATTCACCATTATTTGTATTTGTAACACCTCCATTTGTCGGATCTAAATTTATCCAACCCATTTGTTCTGACCAAATATCTCCAGTTAGACCAGTGCTAGTAACATGGACTTCCCTACCATTTGTTGTCAAAAAATTAATCCCTGTAGTTGTCGCACAAGAATCATCCATGCAAAGCAAAGCACTGTGATTAGTTGCATTTATTGTGCCATTAGTAGTTGAAGCATAAATTTGAAAAGCTCCACCAACAATTAAGAGGATGAATAAGTAGCTAACAATTTTTTGAAACAATGAGGTCATATATAATTTTAATTAATTTATTCTAATGATAAACTCACATCTTTATTATTTTCATCTATTTGTATTTGATTTTGTGTTTCATCTGTCTCGTTTGGAGTTGATGGAATCTCTTCTTGGGGTAAATTTTCATCTGTCTCTGGTTGGTCCGCTTCGTCGGGCACTGATACACCGCCGGAAGTATCAGGCTCGGGAACTGTCTCATCAGTATCACTTGTCTCAGTTGTTTGATCACTTTCCTCTTCTTCAACTCCATCAGAAGCTTCATTATTAATATTAGCATTATTTAATAATTGTTCTAATTGTGTTTTATCAATACAAAGATCATCTAAACATAATTTTCTTGTTCTGACTTCACCAAAGAAAACAATTTCAAGACCATTACCAATATCAGCTAAATAGTTTTTAATCATAGAACCTAGAGAATTTGTATTTCCCAAATCAAGTGAAGAAAATTCTTTAACCTTCAAATCAAGCTCCCTAATCGCTTCCACAAGTATAGGAGTCATATTTGAATAGTAAACTGATTTGTATCCATCAGAATCTGTCGATACTAATTCTGGAAAATAATTCTCTAAATCTTGAGCCAGGAACCCAATATTATTTGTGTCATTATTCCCTTCACTCCAATTAAAGTTTACTGTTCTTACTTTTGCTAATTTATCTAAGGTATCTGTCGGTAAATCAGTTATATTTGTTTTTAATCTCTCATCTGAGGTACAAGCGATTCCAACACCCGTCGTGATTGTACATTGTGTACTAGCTGAGCCATTAATTCTAGTTATATCAATCGGTCTAATTGCCGAACCAATCATGAATTGATTAGTGGCTGTATTGACAGCATATGATCCAAGAGCAATAGAATTAGAATATCCACCAGTGTTCGTGTTCGAACCAATTAAAATTGAAAAGTCACCATTTGTGATTGTATTATTTACAGTATCTCCACCACCTGCCATATTACCAATGAAAATTGAATTTTTTGCATTTGCGGCTCCCCCACCTGCACTGTAACCAATGAAATTAGAATATGAAGCATTTGTGGCCCAACTTCCGGCACTCCAACCAATAAAGTTGGAATACGAAGCATTTGTGGCTGTAGAACCAGCTGATCTACCTAAAAAATTTGAGTTAGCTGCGTTTGTGGCTTGATAACCAGACTGACGACCAATGAAATTTGATTCGTTTGCACTTATTGCTTCAAATCCAGCATTCCATCCTAAGAAATTTGAATCAAAAGCATTCTGGAGGTCTTTGTATGTTGCAAGATAAAATTTGG
>CAYVBT010000029.1:4650-5513 GCA_964449885.1 uncultured Candidatus Saccharibacteria bacterium | reverse complement strand
ACCAGCATTTGTTGCTTGATAGCCCGCAAAACCACCTAGGAAATTTGATCCCTCAGCCCCGGCAGCTTCAAAACCAGTCATATTCCCTAAGAAATTTGAATCAGAAATACAATGAGCATTTTGTCCTGAAGCATAACCTATAAGTATTGAATTATAGACATCACAATAATTCACTCCATCAATTGCTCCAGCTTTTTCTCCAATTAAAACAGTGTTCAATAAATTAGAATCACCTAATGAAAATATTTTATTATCATTATAATCATAGCCAGTTAAAACTGAATTAGGAGTAGAGGTTATTTCTTTCATGGAAACATTATCGATTGTCCAAGTATGATTATTATTCCATGACCAACTTTCAAAATAAATAACATCAGTACCCGTATAATCACTTTCAATAATTAACGAATTACTTCCACTTGTAAAAGAAACCATTCCATAATACGAATTATTATCAAAATATATATAAACGGAATCATTTGAAACATCTAATAAATCGAATGTAACTAAATATTTTTTACTTGCTTCTAACTCTACACTAGTAGAAGCATCCGCCATATTCTCAGCTCCAGTATATGTAATAGTAGCATTATTATCATTATAAACTCCAGAATCATACAGATCCCAGCCATTAGCATTCCCAGTAAATGTTCCATTAGTAATTAATTCAGGTCCTATTATATTTATTGTGTTTTTAACAGAGAGAGTTGATGCTGGAGAACTAGTTCCAATCCCTACATTTCCGTTATTATAATAAATATCATTCCCTGTATTACGCCATCCTCTGATAAAACAATGCCGCCATTAAGCGCAAGTTGAATCATATACATGTTGGTCGCAAAATTAACCACCCCACATGTTCC
>CAYVBT010000029.1:3530-4640 GCA_964449885.1 uncultured Candidatus Saccharibacteria bacterium | reverse complement strand
CTCCTCCACCTGCAGCGACCCAAGTTAATCCTCCATTTCCATCATTGGTAAGCACGGTACCTGCTCCACCTTGAACAGAAGGAAGAGTATATTCTACTCCACTCCATCTTACATCTGTAATATTATCTGCAAGCATAAATTGATTTGCTTTTGTATTTAAAATAGGAGAAGCACTTGTTCCATTGCCAAGTAATATGGAATTTGAATAACCTCCAGTATTGGTATAAGAACCAAGTAAGATTGACCAATTTTCAGTAGAGACATTATTAATAGTATCATTGTATCCAGACCTATTACCTATAAATATTGAATTAGATGCATTAATAGCACTATTACCAGCACTTGATCCAATAAAGTTTGAATTATTAGCATTAGTCGCACCATTGCCTGTATTTATACCAATAAAGTTTGAATTATTAGCATTAGTTGCATAAGCTCCAGCTCCCCATCCAAAAAAATTTGATCCTTCGGCTTCTGTAGCGTTATAACCAGAATTACCTCCAATAAAATTAGAAATATATGCACCATTAGCACCATTTCCAGAATCCAATCCAATAAAATTAGAGTTTGTGGCATCAGTTGCATTTTTGCCAGCATTCACACCAATAAAAACAGTATTATAAGTACTTGCAGTCCCCATATCCACAATATCTGTACCAAGCCATGATTCGGTGTTTCCAGATGAAGTTGAGCCAATCAATGAATCTCCTCCCCCTCCAATAATTTCAACTGTACAATTTAATTCTCCTGGTACGCATGCTGGGTCTAGGGTTGCACCAGGTGCATATTTAGAACCTATAGCAAAGATATTCGCATAGGCTCCAAGAAGTAGTAAGAAAAAGAATATCGAAAGTAGTTTAGCAGGGTGGAATTTTGGTAGTTTTAATTTTTTCATTTGTCTTAATATTATACTACAAAAAACAAATTAAAACTCTATTTTGTGGGGATAAATTATTTCTCTAATTTAATCCCGTTAAAAAAGAAAAAGCAATATAAATAAGTGGTGAAACTGTACTCCAAATAAAAATGATAAAGAAAAGAAGTAGTAATATTCCCCATCTTTCTAAGAAATTTTCAATGTGGCGGAATTGTGGTGGCATAAGTGAAAAC
>CAYVBT010000029.1:2997-3520 GCA_964449885.1 uncultured Candidatus Saccharibacteria bacterium | reverse complement strand
TCTTTGATCCATCAAGTGGTGGAATTGGAATAAGATTAAACAAAGCCAAAACTAAATTGAGCATCACAATAATTGAGGAAATTTTATAAAAAGGGTGTAGTAATTGTGGGTCTAAACTATAGGGGGGTAAACCGATCATTGGTGCAAATCGAATTAACAATCCAAATATAATAGCTATGATTAAATTAGCCGCGATCCCCGCAAAAGAGACAATTATATTTCCCCACTTGCCATTTCGTAAATTGGCAGGATTATAAGGAACAGGTCTTGCCCAACCTATTAAAAAAGAGCCTTTGGTTGAAATATATAAAAGTAAAGGCAAAATAACTGAACCAAATGGATCTAAATGTTTAATCGGATTTAAAGTTAATCGGCCACTTAAGCGAGCGGTATCGTCCCCTAATAAATAGGCCGAATACCCATGAGCGACCTCATGAATAACAATCGACATTATTAAAACTACAACATAAAATATTCCATCCATATTATTTACGCTTGCATAAGCATGTTTAATATGATAGCA
>CAYVBT010000029.1:0-2987 GCA_964449885.1 uncultured Candidatus Saccharibacteria bacterium | reverse complement strand
TTGCGACATAACAAAAAAGGGCTCAAAGATGGCTGGAGGTTACTCCAACGTTGTTCGTGCCACCAAATTTAACCCAACAGGTATGGTTCGTAAATATACAAATCTGCAAAAGAAAAGAATTTATGTCCCTGAACTAAAAAAATACTTCCCTCTGACAATTTCAACCAAAGCTATCAAAACTATCAATAAACACGGTGCTTACAAGGTTTTAAAGAAGGCCGGAATCATCAAATAAAAATCCTCATAATTATTATGAGGGTTTTTATTTTTAGAATTAAATTACAAATAGTCTTATCGACGGGGCGTGCGCAAGGCCGACGGGCCGAGCAATGAGGAAATTTTCAGCAGAAAATTATCCGGACCCGACGAGAAGAGCTATTTGTAATTTAATATATAACTTTTAGTAAACAAGATTTTTCCCGTCAGTTTTAAAAATTATATTTCCTCTTTCATATGTCCCTTGGTATAAAATATTAAGTGATTTTAAATTTTCTATTACATCTTGGTGTGGGTGACCATAACGATTATCACGCCCTGCCGAAATAATAGCAACTTTGGGTTTAATAGTTTCAAGCCATAATAAACTCGATGAAGTATGTGAACCATGGTGACCTAATTTTAAAACATCAGATTGTAAAAATTCCTTATTCTCATTCCAATAAATTAAATTCTCTGTATACCGAGTCGCATCCCCCATTAATAAAAACGAAACATCATCATATATTAATTTCCCAACAATCGAACCATCATTTGTTTCCCAATTGTCGACATTTCGATCAGGAAACATTATATCCAAATATATATTTTCTTTTTCATCTAAAAAAATCTTCATCCCTCGTCTTGCAATTTTTTTCTCTATTTTATTTTCATTTATTTCTTTTTCTAAATTCTCATAGATTGAAGTTTTTGGATCTATACCCGGTTCTAAAATAAGACCAACACTATACTCGTCTAAAACTTTTACAAGTCCACCAATATGATCAAGATCCGGATTAGTCACTACAACCACATCGAGAGATTTGTCAAACAAAGGCATAACTTTTATTAAATTCGGCAATATATCCTCGCCATTGCCCCCATCAATCAACATCTGCTTACCATTTGGAGCTTCAATATATATACTATCACCTTGACCAACATCGAAAAAAATCACTTTTAAATATGGATTTTTAGGTAAATAGGTAAAATACAAAATCCCCAAGCCAATAAGAATAAGGGAAATAAGTAAAAGATATGGTAAATATTTTTTATAATATTTCATTCCAGTCAGATATATTATATAATTAATGTTCCGTTTGATAAATACTAAATATCTAACGGGACTCATGCTATACTTATATATTATCACTAAATTAAATATAAAAATATGGAAACATTTACATCTAAAACATTTAACATCGGTGAGCTTGTAGGTATAAGTTCAAAAAATATCGAAGAGCATTTAAAACTTTATCAGGGTTATGTAAATAATACCAATCTAATTTTCAATAAATTAGCTGAACTTAAAAACGATCCAGAAAAAAATGCTTTTCTTTTAGGAGAACTCCACCGTCGCCTTGGTTTTGAATTTGATGGTATGCGAAATCATGAATACTTTTTTGCATCACTGTCTGATGGTAAAAAAGAAATAAATAAAGAAGGAGAATTGTATAAAAAAATAACAAGTGTGTGGGGCTCATTTGAAAATTTCTTAGGGCACTTTAAGTTTGTAGCTACAACAAGAGGGATAGGCTGGACAATTCTCTACTATGATAAAATGAGTAGCAAATTAATTATATCTTGGGTCGACGAACACCACTTGGGCCAACTAACCGGTCTTTCCCCTGTCTTATGTCTTGATATGTGGGAACATGCTTATGTTTATGATTATCCAACCTCTGAAAAGAAAAAATACATAGAGGTATTTTTTGAAAACCTCAACTGGCAAAATGTAGAAGAAAATCTTACTAAATAAAAATAATAAAACACCATTTATAATGGTGTTTTATTATTTCTATTTCATTTTCTCTCTCGTCATTTTCCCACCCCGGTAGTAGAACAAAGCTCACTACAGGGCACGAAGTGGTAATATTATAAAAATCCCCTGTAATAGAGAGAGGTCTTGCCTCGCTCAGTATATACCTAGAAATAGCTGAAGAATTACTACTTCATTTTCTCTTTTGTTTTTGACCCCACGATTCCATCCCCAACCAATTGATTTGCTAATTGAAATTTAACAACCGCTTGTTTAGTTTTTAAACCAAAGTAATTAGTTTCATTACCAACTGACCCTGCGCCAGTTAGAGAGACAGGATAACCATGAGTATTAAAGTAAACCTGAAGTGCTTTAACATCATCTCCTTGCATACCGTATTTTAGAGTTCTTTGAATGGTGTTAGGAGTTATAGTATTGGGTGTAGATGGGAGTTGATTTAATGCTTGTAAGTATGGAGTAGTATCGGCTCCAGTTGCGATAGCCCGAGTCAATTGGTCTTGGTAGAAAGATGATATAGCCCCAACCGATGAGCCAGTTGAACGAGTACGGGACCGTGTGGGGGTGGGTTCTGGCTCTTGTTGAATTAATTTTAAAATAAAACCAAAACCATTTTCATTATTTGCAGTCAATTCATAAATATCATCATTCGGATCGAAATCAACAGTATCAGAGAAATTTCCTGCCATATATATATTTCCTTCATTATCTAAAGTGATGGAATTAACATATGAATTACCATTTTCTAATTGATAGGCTCCAATGAATGAGTCGTCATTAGCTAAGATTGAGATGAAGGTGGACTCATCATCAATACTTGAAGTTAATTCAAAAATACCTTCACTTGGATCAAAGTCGACAATGCCAGAGAAACTTCCCGCAGTATATATGTTACCTTCATTATCTAAAATGATAGAGGAAGCATATGAATAACCATTTTCTCCATCTCCTAATTGATATGCTCCAATGAATGAGTCGTCATTAGCTAAGATTGAGATGAAGGTGGACTCATCAT
>CAYVBT010000028.1:9247-10068 GCA_964449885.1 uncultured Candidatus Saccharibacteria bacterium | reverse complement strand
AGAAAGTGGGCACACTGCAGGCTCACTTGGAATGGCAGATATTTTCACTTTATTATATTTTCATATTTTAAAACATGACCCCAAAAATCCCTTATGGCCAAACAGAGACCGAGTAATTGTATCTAATGGACACATTTGCCCAGTTCTTTATGCGACTATGGCTCAAGCCGGATATTTCCCCAAAGAAGAATTAAAAACCTTACGAAAATTTGGGTCCAGACTTCAAGGCCATCCACATCGCGAATATATGCCTTGGCTTGAAACCTCGTCCGGCCCACTCGGTTCAGGTCTTTCTCAAGCCGTTGGAATGGCTATTGGTGATAAAATTAATGGGGGAATAAAAAATATTTACGCAATTCTTTCTGATGGCGAACATGATGAAGGAAATACTTGGGAGGCTATAATGCTTGCCAATAAATATAAACTATCAAATTTAATTGCCATAATCGACAGAAATAATATACAAATCGGTGGCCCCACAGAAAATATTATGCCCCTTAATGATTTAAAAAATAAATATGAATCATTTAATTGGAATGTTTTTGAAGTGGATGGTCATAATTTTTGGGAGATAAATAATGCAATTTTTCAAGCAAATAATAATAAGAATGGTCCTTCCGTAATAATTGCACATACTATTCCAAGCAAAGGTGTAAAGAATTGGGAGGGCAACTACAAATGGCACGGTAAAGCTCCAAATAAAGATGAAGCAGAAATCGCACTTAAAGAACTCATAACTAATCACTGGAACCTAGAATCTAGAACCTAATTAATTATGTTAAATCAAATGAAAATATTATTTTAAAAACAATTTATCCAAA
>CAYVBT010000028.1:8228-9237 GCA_964449885.1 uncultured Candidatus Saccharibacteria bacterium | reverse complement strand
TATTTGATATAATCATAACACCAAGATCTACTGTTAATGATAGTATTGAAAAAATCTCAACTCGACAAGGATTTGGTGAAGGATTATTGCAGTCCTGCATTGAAAATGAGAATGTTGTTGCTTTATCGGCTGACCTAACTGAATCAACAAAGGTAAATATTTTTGCTGAGAAATTTCCGAGTCGCTTTATTGAGGTTGGAGTCGCCGAACAAAATTTAGCAACTGTTGCAAGTGGTATGGCCTCAATGGGAAAAATTCCTTTTATGACATCGTATTCTATTTTTAGCCCCGGAAGAAATTGGGAACAAATACGAACAACAATTTGTTACAACAATCAACCTGTTAAAATTATTGGTTCTCATGCTGGTCTTTCTGTTGGTCCTGATGGGGGATCACATCAAGCCCTTGAAGATATCGCTTTGACTAGAGTAATTCCAAACCTCGTCGTTATTTCTCCATGTGATGCAATCGAGGCGAAAAAAGCAACAGTTGCTTGTGCAAAAACAAACGACCCAACATATATCCGTCTGGCCCGAAACGATACACCAATAATTACAACAGTTGAAACACCTTTTGAAATTGGTAAGGCTCAAATAGTTTATATTCCAGAACAAGGTCTGGCTCAAGTTGGCATAATTGCAACTGGACCAATTTTACATAGAGCCATGACTGCCGCTTACCAATTAGAAAAAAAAGGTATCCGAGTTAAAGTTATGAATTTATCAACAATTAAACCTCTTGATACAGACGCAATTATAACACTCGCCAAGGAAACAAAAGCCATCGTCACAGTTGAAGACCATCAAATTGCCGGCGGAATGGGAAGTGCAGTGGCTGAATGCTTGGCTCAAAATTATATCGTACCAATTGAATTTATTGGAGTTAAAGATAAATTTGGTCAATCTGGAAACCCCGAGGAACTAGAAAAATACTACGGAATTGATACCGCAAATATTATTGAAAGCGTAGAAAAAGTTTTAAAAAGAAAAAATTAATTTTCTTTTTTAAT
>CAYVBT010000028.1:4502-8218 GCA_964449885.1 uncultured Candidatus Saccharibacteria bacterium | reverse complement strand
TTTTCTATTCGCACTATTAATTAAATCATCTGCGAGTCGTCGTTGGTCTATCAAACGAATCATCAAACCTAAATCAGCATTATTTCTAGATTCATCTATCATGGATTTCAATTTTATTTTAGCTAATTCAAATACTTCGATATACCAATTTAAATCTTTAATTAAATTACTAGGATTATCATTGTTATAGTTCTCTGCTAATTTTGTAAATCTATCAACATTTCCAATGTTTTTTATTAACTGCAATAATTCATCTGCTGATAATATTTGTTCTGTTCCTAAAATATTTTTATTAACATAATCCTGAATTTTTTTAATCTCTTCTTCATTGACTATACTTGAATCAGTACTCCAAGTTTCAGGGACTTGTTTGATTTTAGGTTTTTCATTTTTAGGCTCTCTTTCATTCATATATTTTATATTATTATTATAGGTTGATAATCTTCCGGAATATTTTTAATATTTTCTTCCATTTGTTCTTTATTTAATAAACCCTTATGAGGCCCAACAAAAGAAACTGCCGATTGAGCATTCACCGAGCCCCAAACTAAAGCCTCAGAAATTGTTTTATTTAAAATTAAGGCTGTTAAAAATGCACTTGAGAAAGAATCACCAGCCCCAGTTGTTTCGATTGGGTCTTCTGCTAATGCTTTCATAAATGTAACCTGTAATCCATCATAAGAATAAGCTCCATTTTTTCCATCTGTAATAACTACAATTTTAGGTCCAAGAGCAGACATCATTTTAAGTAAATCTGAGATTGATTTATCTTCAATTCCTAAAATCTTTTGAGCTTCTTCTTTGTTGCATAATATTAAATCAGTTCTTGAATATATTTCTTTTAATTGATCATATCCCAATTTTAGTTGAAATGTTCCTGGCTGAAATGCAAGTTTTACTTTTATGTGTTTTTTTAAGTAATTTAATATTTCATCATGAAAATACATTGAATTTTCGCCGAGTGAACTTAAATACAACCAAAGAGGTGAATGGTATTCTTCACTTGCTTTTGTCTTTGTCCATTCATAATTAAATTTTTCATGCTTAACTAAAATCGTTCTTTCTTTATTATACCAAAGAACATAATGATAATTTGTTGGAATGCCTTTATCCTCTTTAACAAAATTTGTATCAACATTTTCTTTTTTTAGAACATTCAAACACTCTTGTCCATTTAAATCATTTCCAATATTTGTCATTAATCCAGTTCGAAGACCCAGTCGAGCAGCTGAAATCGCAACATTCGAACTATTACCAGTTGCCTGACAAATGTCTGCTGATTCATATGGGATTTTACCGCCATAATTTATACAAAGCTTACAGTGGTCTCCATCAATATCACATTTTGATTCAGCATCATTAATTTTAATAAAAACATCTGTAACGATATCTCCGATTGCTAAAATATCAAGTTGTTTATATTTATCTATATCCATATATTAATTATATCATATTGTGTTATAATTATATATATGATTAAAACATTGCGTGAATACATAAAAGAAGCAGAAGATAATAAAGTCGCTATTGGGCATTTTAATATTTCAAATATTGAAGCTTTACATGGAATATATAATGCAGCCAAAAAATTTAATTTAGCTATTATCATTGGTGTTTCGGAAGGAGAAGAAGAATTTATTGGACGAGATGAAGTTGCAATATTAATAAAAAGAATACGAGAAAGAGATAATTATCCAATTTTTCTAAACGCCGATCATCACTATACTTTTGAGTCAGTTAAAAATGCTCTTGATGCAGGTTATGATGCAGCAATAATTGATGCCGTTAAATTACCCCTCGAAGAAAATATTGCTCTTACAAAAAAATGCGTCGAATACGCTAAAGAATTAGGACAGAAAGAGGGAAGAGATATTTTAATAGAAGCTGAACTTGGATTCATTGGACAATCATCAAAACTACTCGACACAATTCCTGAAGGCGTAAGTAATGCCACAATGACAAAATCTGAAGATGCAAAAACTTTTGTCGAGCAAACTGGAATTAATTTACTTGCTCCATCAGTCGGCAATATTCATGGAATGGTGAGAGGGGGCAACCCAAGATTAGACATAGAAAGGATAAAAGAAATAAGAGAAATTTGTGGTGTTCCGTTAGTCCTTCATGGTGGATCTGGTATTGCTGATGAAGATTTTGTAAATGCAATTAAAGCCGGAATTTCAATAATACATATAAATACAGAAATTCGTGTCGCTTATAAAGAAGCACTCGAAAAATATTTAATAGAATTTCCGAATGAAGTAGCTCCATATAAAATTCTACAACCAGCAGTTGATGCGATAGAAGAAGTTGTTTCTAGCCGTCTTAAAATATTTAACGGACTGAAGTAACATCTTAGAGAAGAATTAAAAACATATAAAATTGCACAAGTAAAATCATTGACAAATGTATGTATTTTATGGTAAAAATAAAAAAATTCATTGAAATCTAACCTCCAAATACCTATAGCCATGAAAAAAAATTCAATCACTACCTTTGATTTTTTAAAGTTTGTATTGTTGTTCTTGTTCACAATGGCATCAATTGTAATAGTTGCCATCGCAAGTGAAGCCACCAATAGCATCTTCTCGTTCTCGGAATATGAGTTGTTCCTGAAGAGGACATTAATCTTTTTTCTATTTATCCAATTTGCCACAATAATTTGGATTACTACTTCTGAGGAAATGGAAGATTACATAAAAAAAATAAGGCTTGGAATTGTTTTATTTTTCTTGTCGTATTTGATCCATTCCCTGCTCATCTTGAAGGCTAATCTAAATGACTCCCTAGTTATCGGATTAATTTTTCTGCCGGGATTCTTGTTGACTTTTTTAAATTTAAAAGTTCATTTCCCCAAAAAACAAAAATCTGAAACCCCTGAGAGAAGGAAACAATTTCTGGTTGCGAATGGTTATGATGTTAGCCATCCAATTATCAAGCACGATAATGGGGACATGAAATTAAGGAAGCAAGTAACTCCTCAATACTTCTTAGATATTGAGGTGGATAAAAATTTTAATAAAATTAATAATTACAGGTGCTCCATGGAGCACTAATATTAAATTGAACAAAAACAACAAGAACACTCTGTGGAAATGGGGTGTTTTTTCTTGCAAATTACTAACTTTAGTGTTATTATCTCTCCCATGAATACATTAACCGCAACAAAACGAAGTAAGAATGACTTGCTTGGTGTTATACGAAATAACGGTATGATCCCAGCTGTCGTCTATGGCGCTCGTGTGGAAAACACACTAATTTCCGTTCCAGCTGTCGATTTCGAAAAAATATTTAAAATCGCAGGGGAATCAAGTACAATTGTCCTTGATTTGAAAAGTGATGAAATAAAAAAAGATTCAACTGAAAATAAGGTTGGAGCATTAAAAAAATTTGATGTTCTAATCCATGATATTCAAGTCGACCCAGTTAAGGGATTCCCAATCCATATAGATTTCTTGGCTATTGATGTGAACAAGCCAGTGGAAGTAGCTATTCCTATTGAATTCTTGGGAGTTGCACTAGCTGAAAAGAATAGTTTAGGTATACTTGTAAAAGTTATGCATGAAGTTGAAGTAAAAGCTTTACCTAAAGATCTTCCACATAATTTAAACTTCCAAATAGAAGGTAAACCTATAGATTATACGGCGTTTGGTTGGGTAATCTTTATTGATACAGATAACAACAAAGACACTGGAGGCTCTTTTGGTCCCAATGATTTT
>CAYVBT010000028.1:3259-4492 GCA_964449885.1 uncultured Candidatus Saccharibacteria bacterium | reverse complement strand
TTTAAGTGTAGATTTGTCTGTTCTAGAAAATCTAGATGACCAAATCCACGTTAAAGATATTAAATTACCCAAAGGCGTCGAAATGATTACAGATGGGAATGAAGTCATCGCTTTAATCGGAGCTATTAAAGAAGAAATCGCCGAAGAAACAGTTGTTGATTTATCATCAATTGAAGTTGAAAAGAAAGGCAAGAAAGAAGAAGAAGTTGCTGAAGCTTCTAAAGAAGCTTAATAATAATTGTTTAAATAAAATCCTCTCACAACCTACGGTTGGAGAGGATTTTATGTTATACTATAAAAATGAGTTTTAAATTTAAAAAAGGTTTTTCTTTTGTTATTATTTTTTTGTTCATTATGGGAATATTAACTTATCAAATCCCAGCCATATATGCTGATGTGGTACTTGATAATGCCCAAGCTGATAAAGCTCGACTTGAAGCTGAACTTGCGAAACTTGAAAAAGAAATAGCTGCTAAGCAAAAAGAATTAGATAATCAAAAAGGTCAATCAGTTTCTATTTCTCGTGATATCTCTATTCTGACTGCTCAAATTCAAAAATCAAAATTGGATATCAAAAATAAGAACTTAATTATACAAAAATTAGGAGGGGAGATTGTTGTTAAAAATAAAAAAATTGAAGCTTTGTCTACAAAAATTGATAGAGAAAAAGAATCACTCGCTCAATTAATAAGAAAAGAAAGACAAATGGACAATAAGTCTATTCTTTCTTTAATTTTATCTGGTGAGACTATTACTGAAGCTTATAAAGATATTGATGCCTTTGCTTCTATCAAACGCAGCATTCAAGATTCAGTTGATGAGATACGAGGAGTTAGAGTTTTAACGGAAGCAGAAAGAAAAGATCTCGAAGCTAAAAAAAATAAAGAAACAGATACTAAATACGAACTAGAGAGTGCAAAAGCTAAAGTCGAATTAAGCGAAACTGAAAAGAAAAAACTTTTAGCCGTAAGTAAGAACAAAGAATCTGAATATCAAAAAGTTCTAGCTGAAAAAGCAAAAAGAAAATCTGAAATTTTAGCGGCGATATTTAATTTAGTTGGAAGTTCAACAAAAATCAATTTCGAGACTGCTTTAATTTACGCCAAAGAAGCACAAAGATTATTAGGGATTGACCCAGCCTTCTTGCTTGCTATTTTAACTCAAGAAAGTAATTTAGGGGCCAATGTTGGTCAATGTTATTTAACTGATATTAAAACTGGTGCGGGAGTCGGA
>CAYVBT010000028.1:1626-3249 GCA_964449885.1 uncultured Candidatus Saccharibacteria bacterium | reverse complement strand
AATACGGAACGAAATTCCCAAATGTTATGAAGCCAATGGGTCTACCTGGCCGAAAAGGTGATATTGATGATTTCTTCGCTGTAACAACAGCCTTGGGCCGTGATCCTTACAAAACATTAGTTTCTTGTCCGATTGCTGGTGTTGCTGGATACGGTGGAGCGATGGGACCAGCGCAGTTTATACCTTCAACTTGGGGAGGATATAAGAGTCGACTGAAGACTGTACTTGGGCACGATGCTGACCCTTGGAATCCAAAAGATGCCTTTATTGCTTCAGCTATGCTTTTGACCGATAAAGGAGCAGTGGGAAATGTGCCGAGTGCCCAACATATTGCCGCTTGTAAATATTATGGAACCGGTGGATCAACTTGTTCTTATAGTAATAGTGTTATGAAATTAAAAATAGGAATTCAGGCCAATATCGATCTATTGCAAGAATAATTAATTCGTGATAATATCACAAAACATATGAAAAAAGATATACACCCAAAATATAGTGAAAAATCAGAAGTGACATGTGCTTGCGGAGCAGTTTTTCCAGTTGGTTCAACAATGGAAACAATTAAAGTTGAAATCTGCAGTCAATGTCATCCTTTTTATACTGGTAATGAAAAAGTTCTAGATACAGCCGGACGAGTTGATCGTTTCAAAAAGCGTGCAGCCGCTGGTACAAAAGCTAAAACAAAAAAATAAATATACGACATCAACAAAATAGTCTTTTTAAAATCCCTTATCCCTCTACGTTCGCAAGCTCGCTCCGGCGCGCCCACACCTAGGATTTAAAAAAGATTATTTTGTTTTTGTCGTTGGGTCAGGATAGCAACTAAATAGTCTTATCAGGGGAGCTTGGGAGGCTGTCGAGCCGAGCACGAGGAATTTTTTAGCAAAAAAATATCCGTGTCCCCTGAGAAGAGCTATTTTGTAGCTGTCCTAAATAGTATTTATTATATATAATTAAACCACATGCAATTCGACTTAGAACAATTAAAAAAAGACCACAAGACAAGTTACTTCGCACTCGAGTTCGAGAGACTTTTGATTGAAGAAAAAAAAGTAAACGATATGGTCAGAGATGATGAGAGTCTTCGAGAACTAGCAGAAGAAGAAATTCAAAATATTAAATTTCAAAAAGAAGCCATAGAAAGACAACTAGAAGAGATGGCCAAAAGAGAAGAAGAGGAAGAGGAATTCCCAAATGAAATTGTCCTTGAAGTTCGCGCTGGGGCCGGAGGGGATGAAGCCTCACTTTTTGCCTGGGAACTTGCTCATATGTATGAAAGGTTTTCGGAAAAGAATAAATGGACTTGGAAAGTTTTAAATGAATCACTCTCTAGTGCCGATGGTTATAAAGAAGCATCATTTGAGGTAAAAGGACGCGATGTTTATAAACTTCTCCGCTTTGAAACGGGAGTTCACAGAGTACAAAGAATTCCAGCAACTGAAAAAAATGGCCGAATTCATACTTCGACTGCCTCTGTGGCCGTTCTTCCTTTAAAGAAGAAAACAACAATTGTCATCAACCCAGCAGACCTTGAAATAGAATACTCTCGATCAGGCGGAGCCGGAGGACAAAATGTCAACAAGGTTGAAACAGCTGTCCGCTTAATTCACAAACCATCAGGCG
>CAYVBT010000028.1:995-1616 GCA_964449885.1 uncultured Candidatus Saccharibacteria bacterium | reverse complement strand
GAAGATGTTCGCTGTACTACCGAGCGAACTCAACTTGGCAATAGAGAAAAGGCTATGCAAATGCTGACTTCAAAACTTCAAATGATAAAAGACGAAGAAGATGCTAAAAAATATTCAGGTGATAGAAAAGCTCAAATCGGCACAAATGACCGCAGTGAGAAAATCCGTACTTACAATTTTCCTCAAGACCGCGTCACCGACCACCGCATCAAACAATCTTGGTCAAATATTCCAATCATCATGGAAGGGAATATAAATAAAATCATAGAAGCTATGTCTCTCGGTGTCGTCGGCGAAGACGAGGAAGAATAAATTGCATTTTTTCATGAAGTAAAAATCTCATCAATCAAATAAAAAAACAGATACGCAAGTATCTGTTTTTTGTTTGGTCTTTTTACTTTGATGGTGATATAATAATTATATTATAAATTATATATAATTATTATGAAAATCTATTTCAAATTGTTTTTTGTTTTTATATTATTCACAATCTCTTTTTCTTTTGTAAATGCCTATAATGCTTCCGATGTTATCGGGCAAAATAAATCAGATGGTACTCCGGTTTGGACGACCAACCAGCCAAACAATGCCGGAAATGTTGTCGGACCAAATGCTATCAAT
>CAYVBT010000028.1:0-985 GCA_964449885.1 uncultured Candidatus Saccharibacteria bacterium | reverse complement strand
TGTAGATACAGTACACAATAGATTATTCGTGAATGATTCATCTAATAATAGAGTATTAGTATTTAATTTAAATGAAGATGGAACTCTCGTAGATCACAATGCTGATTATGTACTTGGTCAGCCTGACTTTGATACTGTGGACGCAGGAACGACACAAAGTAAATTAAATTATCCTTTTGGTTTAACATACGATTCAATCAATAATCGTTTATTTGTGTCTGATAACGGCAATATTCGTATTGTGGTTTTCGATGTTACAACTATAACTAACGGAGAAAGTGCGATAAATGTTCTTGGTCAACCAGACTTTGTAACCACTACCCAAAATACTACTAATGATGGAATAAGAGCTTCAGAGGGTTTATTTTATAATACAATTAATAACCATCTATTTGTTGCTGATTATGGGAATAATCGTGTCTTAATTTTCGATGTTACAACTATAACTAACGGAGAAAGTGCGATAAATGTTTTAGGTCAATCTGATTTTACTTCGAATGCCAGTGCCACGACTCAAAATGGATTTAATGATATATATGGCCTTGCTTATAATTTGCAAAATGATTATCTTTTTGTCGCTGAAAATGTAAATAATCGTATCATAATTTTCGATGTTACAACAATAACTAATGGAGAAAGTGCGATAAATGTTCTTGGTCAGCCAGATTTTACTTCTAGTAACCAAAATAACAGTCAAAGCGGATTACATGGACCAGAAGGTCTTAGTTTTAATCAAGGGAATAATTATCTTTATGTAAACGATGATTATAACAACCGTATCATGATTTTTGATACAACCGAAATTACTGATGGAGAAAATGCCGTAGATGTCATCGGTCAAAATAAATCAGACGGAACTCCAGTTTGGACAACAGGAGAAGCAAACAATGCTGGAAATGTTGTTGGGCCAAATGCTATTCATGGTCCACAAAACCACATAATTGTAGATACGGTCCATCGCAGACTATTTGTAAATGATTCAAAC
>CAYVBT010000027.1:8834-10746 GCA_964449885.1 uncultured Candidatus Saccharibacteria bacterium | reverse complement strand
CTTTAAATTGTGGGTACACGTGGTCTAATACGTTTCCTTTGATTTCAGTTAATACTGCTTGAAAAAATTTTGGTTTGCTCATAAGTTCTATTGTTTTGTTTTAACAAAGATAAGTATAATATTTCAATTATAAAAATATTTTCAGTTTTGATTGCAATAATTGGAAATATTATGGTACTAGTCGCTTTCGGTTTTGCGATGTACATTATAACAATTAGTACACACAGTTGGATAGTGGAAGTGTCAGGAAGTAATTGCAGGTTCATTATGTTGGCTTTGTGTGTTTCTACTGCCGTAATGTTGATTGGAGTAGCGAGTTTAATTAAATCTCATGAAGCTTTATGTAAACTTAAAAAACTCGCATAACTATAATTAATCCACCAAGGAAGATTAGTCTTCTTTGGTGGATTTTCTGATATATTTGACACAAATTACTCTATCTGATAGTATAGGAGGACATGAGTTTTAGATCCGTTTGTCTCCTTAAGAGCAATGAGAAATCAGCACTTTTAAGAAAATAAACGAGATATCATACTTATGAGTCCACAGGTCCGACCTGGGGACAAAATTTTTATAAAAAGACCCTAGGTCGGACCTGTGGGCAAGTTAATTTATGGCAAAAACATCAGTAACAGCAAGACATTTAAAAAAATCAAAATTTAGCACACGAGAAACAAATCGTTGTTTTCGTTGTTCCCGTGGACATGCTTATATGAGAGATTTCGGTTTATGTCGTATCTGTTTCCGCGAATTAGCAAATGAAGGAATGTTGCCAGGAGTAAGAAAATCAAGTTGGTAAGAATAAAATATATGGATCAAATAGCAAACATGATAAATATGGTGAAGAATGCAGGTCGTGCCGGGCACGAGTTTGTTGTTGTTCCTCATTCAAAAATTAAATTCTCTATTGCAGAATGTCTCGTTAAAGAGGGTTTTCTTAAGAGCGTTACAAAAAAGACTAAAAAAGGATTCCCTATTATTGAATTAGGTTTAATTTATTCAGAAGACGGTACACCAAAAGTAACTGGCGCAGATCGTATTTCAAAATCGTCATGCCGTGTTTATAAGGGTGTTAAGGATATAAAAAGAGGTTATGGATTAACTATTCTTTCAACACCAAAGGGTATTTTAACTGACAAACAAGCTAAAAAAGAAATGGTCGGAGGAGAAGTTTTATTTAAATTATATTAATTATATGAGTAGAATTGGAAAACAAACAGTTATAATTCCTGCCGGTACAGAAGTTAAACTTACTGGTACAACTTTTACGGCTAAAGGACCAAAAGGAACTCTAGTTCGAGATTTTCCTGGTGCAGTCACACTACATATTAATGGAAATGAAATTACTTTTACTCCCAACAAAGAAAAAGACCGAACTGTTAATGCTCTTTGGGGAACATACGCTTCACATGTTAAAAATATGATTATTGGTGTTAATGAAGGCTATTCTAAAAAATTAATTCTAGAAGGAGTTGGTTTTAAATCAGAAGTAGCTGGTCAATTTTTAAATTTAGCCCTTGGATTTTCTCATCCCGTTAAAATTGCTATTCCCGCTGGTCTTACTGTCACAGCTGAGAAAAATAATATTACCGTTTCAGGTATTGATAAAGAATTAGTTGGTTCATTTACTGCTTCTGTTCGGTCAAATAAAAAACCAGAACCATATAAAGGTAAAGGATTCCGTTATCATGATGAAGTTATTCGTCGTAAGCAAGGTAAGAAGGCAGCATAATATATGATTAATAAAAAATTAGAAAAAAGAATAAGACTAAAGAAAAAAATCCGAAATAAAATAAATGGAAATGCTAAAACTCCACGACTTTCGGTTTTTCGTTCTAATAATTTTATGTATGCTCAGATTATCGATGATGTAAAAAATGTTACAATTGTTTCAGCTTCTGACCTAAAAGTA
>CAYVBT010000027.1:8242-8824 GCA_964449885.1 uncultured Candidatus Saccharibacteria bacterium | reverse complement strand
AATCAGAAAAAGCCAAGGCTGTTGGACTTGAAGTTGCTGAGAAAGCAATAGCCAAAGGAATTAAAACATGCGTCTTTGATCGAAATGGTTTTAAATATACAGGAAGAGTTAAAGCTTTAGCTGATGCGGCTCGAGCTGGTGGTCTTAAATTTTAATATAATAATATATGGATACAGCAAAACCAAAACAAAATACAAATAACAATCGGACTTTTAGTAAACCACCTTTTCAAAAAAGAGATGGAGATACTCGTCGTCCTCGTCCTTCTTTCGAAAGACCAAAACCAGAATTTGATCAAAAAATGGTTTCTATTCGTCGAGTGACTCGTGTTGTGGCTGGTGGACGTCGAATGACATTTGCTGTGGCTATTGCTATTGGTGATAAAAAAGGTTCAGTTGGACTAGGTACTGGAAAAGGTGGTGACACTGCTATTGCTATTACTAAAGCTCTTCGCCAAGCAAAAAAGAATATGTTCAAAATCAAAACGACAAAAGAAATGTCTATTCCCCACGAAGTTAAAGCTAAGTTTTCAAGTTCTCAATTAACTATTCGACCTAACCACGGAAAAGGTTTGGTTTCTGG
>CAYVBT010000027.1:355-8232 GCA_964449885.1 uncultured Candidatus Saccharibacteria bacterium | reverse complement strand
GCTGGAATAAAAAATGTGACCGCCAAGCTTCATTCAGGCAGTAAAAATAAATTAAACAACGCTCGGGTTGCCTATAAAACTCTTTATATGTTGAAAGAAAAATCACCAGCGAAAACAGTTCCTTTTGTTGCCCCAGAAGTGGTCGCTATTGAAGTTAAAGAAATAATTAAATAAATTTTATGCAATTAGATACACTAAAAAGAGAACATCCAAATAAAAAAGCCAGACAAGTTGGTCGCGGAGGAACTCGCGGTAAGACTTCCGGCCGAGGAGGCAAGGGCCAAACAGCTCGTGCTGGTAATAAACGACGTCCACAGATTCGTGATATAATAAAGAAGCTTCCAAAGCTTCGAGGTTATCGTTTTAATTCTGGAGCTATTAAGTTTTCACCAGTTAATGTTGGATCACTTAATATCTTTGAAGCAGGACAAACAGTAACTGTAGCTGTTTTATTTGAAAATAATTTAGTTCGTCGTGTTGGAGGAGTTTTGCCTCAAGTAAAAATTCTAGGCAAAGGCGAAATAACCAAAAAGCTTACAATCACAGGTTGTAAAGTTTCAGATGGAGCTAAGGCAAAAATTGAAAAAGCTGGTGGAAGTATAAAGTAGTTATAAAGTAAAAAGTTCATAAGGTTATAAAGAAGAATTTACTTTCAACTTTAAAAACTTTATAACTTTACAAACCAATCAACATGGAAAGTATTTGGATTAAAATAAAAACCATTTTTACCGATAAAACATTGAGAAATCGTGTTTTATTTGTGCTTGGGTCTTTAGTTGTTTTTCGTTTACTTTCAGCTATTCCAATACCAGGAGTTGATGCAATAAAACTTCAAAATTTTGTTAATGATAATCAATTTGTTGGAGTATTAAATGTTTTCTCAGGCGGTGGACTTTCAACTTTATCTATTATTATGCTTGGAGTTGGGCCGTACATTACTGCCTCAATAATCATGCAACTTCTAACAATTATGTCTCCTCGTTTGAAGGCGATGTATCAAGAGGATGGTGAAATTGGTAGAAAGAAATTCACTCAATTTAGTCGGATGATAACAATTCCCCTTGCTATTATTCAAGGTTTAGCTCTTCTTGTACTTTTGCGACGTCAAGGCATTATGACTGACATGTCACTTTTTTCGACCGTCACAAATCTTTCAGTTATTGTGGCTGGTTCTATGCTTATTATGTGGATCGGTGAACTGGTTACCGAATTCGGAATTGGAAATGGAGTTTCTTTAATAATTTTCGCTGGAATTGTGGCTAGTATTCCAAAAGAAGTTTCCCAATTTTTATTTACCTTCGATATAGCTCAATTGCCACTTTATCTTTTATTTTTAGTAGTTGGACTTTTGATTATTGCTGGAGTTGTGGTGGTAACAGAAGCTGAACGCCCGGTCCCTGTGACTTATGCTAAACAAGTCAGAGGGGATCATGTCTCAGGTGGAACACAAACTTATTTACCGATTCGAGTTAATCAAGCTGGAGTTATTCCAATAATTTTTGCTTTATCAATTTTACTATTCCCACAATTAATAGGTAATGCACTTGCCGGAATGACCAATGGAACACTTTTGGCAATTTCTCGAGGCTTATTGTGGTTTGTTCAAAATACTTGGCTTTATTCATTATTTTATTTTATTTTTGTTTTTTTGTTTACTTACTTTTATACAGCTGTCACTTTTGATCCTGAACAAGTTGCAACTAACTTACAGAAAAATGGTGCTTTTGTCCCAGGCATCAGACCAGGAGAAGCAACTCGTGATTATATTTCTAAAATTTTAAATAGAACGACAATGATGGGGGCGGTTTTCCTTGGTTTAATTGCGGTTTTACCTCTTATCATTAAAGCTATCACTGGTATTACAGCTTTTGCTATTGGTG
Source organism: uncultured Candidatus Saccharibacteria bacterium (assembly GCA_964449885.1). Classification (GTDB taxonomy): domain Bacteria; phylum Patescibacteriota; class Minisyncoccia; order Phycocordibacterales; family UBA9973; genus UBA8515. Next base: position 6,352 of record CAYVBT010000027.1, on the reverse strand, counting down.
GAACAGCCTTGCTTATCGTTGTGTCTGTAGTCCTTGATTTAATAAAGAAGACCGAAGCGCAATTATCGATGAGAGAATATTAAAAAGACCTAATCAATTGGGTCTTTTTTTATATTTGGTCAATTTAGTATATAATGAATTAATATGGATAAAATAAACACATATATTTTCGTTGGACGCTCAGGCTCCGGCAAAGGAACACAACTAAAATTATTAAAAGAATATTTATTATCACAAAATAATGATATTTCAATAAAGTCGATTGTTATGGGTGATATTTTTCGAGCATTTTTTAAAGAATCAAATTTTATTTCAAATATTGCTCGGGCTGTTACGATGGAAGAAGGAAAATTTCAACCAAATTTTTTAACTGATGCACTATTTATTAGAAATACGATTGATATCGTCGATGAAGAATCTATTTTATTTTTTGATGGCTATCCTCGTAATATAAATCAACTTGAAACGATAGAAGAATTATTGAAATATATTAAAAGAAAAGAACCCCTAGTTATTAATATTGATGTTAGCCGTGAAAGTGTCAGGGAAAGAATGTTATCTCGAGGCCGAGGCGATGATAATGAAAAAGCTATTGAGAGCCGATTAAATGAATATGATAAATTTATTTTACCAATGTTGGAGGTTTTAAAAAATGATTCATATTTTAAATATATTGAAGTAGATGGTGAGGGGAAAATTGAAGATATTCATAATAATATAATTAAATCTTTAAATATATAAAATGGATCCCGTTAGAAGCCACGATCGCGAGTTTTAATAAAATTAATGAGAATAAATTACAGAAAAATTAATAGCTTAAAATGTCAGATACGCGAATTAATCGTGATCTGCTTCTAACGGGATGGATACAAAAAAACACATTGTAATATCACTCGGTGGTTCACTAATTATTCCAGATAATATTGATGTTGTTTTTTTAAAATCATTTATTACTTTAATAAATGAATATGTTAAAAATGGATATAAATTTTTAATCATTACTGGTGGTGGTAAAATTTGTCGCCGATATAATGACTCCTTAAAACAAATTATCAGCCCGACTAATGAGGATTTAGATTGGTTGGGTATTTCAGCCACTCGTTTAAATGCTGAATTTGTTCGTATTTCTTTTGGAGATTTGGCTTATGAGAAAGTTATTTTAGACCCCGACTTAATCCCGGAAACAACAAAACCAATAATGATTGGTGGGGGCTGGAAACCTGGAAATAGTAGTGATTTGGCCGCAGTTTATGGGGCTCGAAGTATAGGGGCAAATAAAATAATTAATCTCTCGAACATTGATTATGTTTATGAACAGGATCCAAAAATAAATCCGGAGGCTAAACGAATTGAAAAAATAACATGGGAGAATTTTCAAACCTTATTTTCAACCAAATGGAGTCCAGGCATAAATGTACCCTTTGATCCAACCGCCGCAGCCTCTGCCGCAGAACTTTCATTTGAAGTCGCAATTTTAAACGGTAAAAATATCGAAAATATAAAAAAATATTTAGACGGCCAAGAATTCATCGGAACAGTAATAAGTTAAAATTTATTTCTTCATTTGTTTTAGTAATTAATTTAAGACAAAGCGCTACGATAGTAGTCGCTTGTCGCCAGACTATTAGAATTTGCATATATTTAGTATTTATTCTAATATCGGTATATGTCAGTTATAATTAAAACTAAAGAACAAATTGAAATTATCAGGGAAGGGGGTAAGATATTGGCTCGTGTTTTAGATAAAACAGCCAAGATTGTAAAGCCTGGTATTTCAACATTTGAACTTGATCAATATGCCGAAAAATTAATAAAAGAAGAAGGAGGAATTCCAGCATTTTTAAACTATAAACCAGAAGGGGTTAGTATAGCCTATCCGGCATCTTTATGTGTTTCAGTAAATAATGAAATTGTTCATGGTATACCGAAGAAAAATCGAATTTTAAAAGAAGGTGACATCGTTTCAATTGACCTTGGTTTAAAATATAAAGGACTTTTTACTGATCATGCTAAAACTGTACCAGTTGGGGAAATTACTAAAAGAGATCAAGCATTAATTAATGACACAAAAAAAGCTTTAGAGATTGGAATTTGGGCAGCCCGAGGAGGAAATACGGTTGGTGATATTGGAGCGGCCATTGAATCTTTTGTAAATAATCGTTATGGTATTGTTCGAGAATTAGCAGGACATGGAGTTGGGGTAAAAATTCATGAAGATCCATTTGTTCCCAATTTTGGAAAGACTGGCAAGGGGCAAAAATTAATTCCCGGCATGATTATCGCCATTGAGCCAATGCTAAATATTGGCAAAGACGATATTATTAGCCTAGATGATGGCTATACAATTAAAACTGCCGATGGTACTCGCTCGGCTCATTTTGAGCATACAATTTTAATAACAGAAGGTGACGCAGAGATTTTAACTCAAGTTTAATAAAAATAGAAAAGAAATAGTCTTTGAGAAATACATTGCGGAGGCTGTCGAGCCGAGCCTAAAAAAAATTTAGCAAAATTTTATGTGCGTATTTCGAGAAGAGCTATTTCTTGTATATTTTTACTAAAACAACATTTTTTATATTTGTTGTGGTATAATAGTAAGATATGGATCCCGTTAGAAGCCGCGGTCGCAGTTTCTTTCTTGGGGTTTAGAAATTATAATTTACTTAATTAAAATTGCAGAGTTAAGGTTAATACTATATTGACCGCGACCTGCTTCTAACGGGATGGAAGGATTTAATTTAAATAACGCTCCAAAATTTAAAACTCCACAAGAAGAGTTGGATTTTTTACGAGCTCATATTGCTGAGCGCGAGAAAGCCCTTGCTGATAATGGTAAGGAAGTTAATAAAGAAGAGTTGGCCCACAATTTATTATCAGAGTATCGCAAGTTTGAACCAAATGATGTCATGCACAAAAGTGCACTTATTAATAAAAATGAAGTTGAGAAATTAGTTTTAAGATTAAAACCAGAAGCACATGACAATAAGATGGAAGAATTGCTTGGTATTTTACTCGACAAAGGAATATCAAATACATTATCAATTATCAGTAAGATGAATAATCCTCATTTGGATGATGATTTTCACCGCTTTTTAGTTCAATATTTGCATAGTACCCACAAAGTTCCAGGACTTAAAGAAAATACACCATTATTCAAATCACTTGATATGAAACTTTTTGAAATTACTTTGCCTGATATGAATGACACTGAAGCTAATAAGAAAAGTTTGAAAGAATTACTTGGAGCTATGGAGCAATTTTATGCTGGAATGCATTCCGTTGGTGATGGACGAGAAAATCTTAATCGCAATCACTTTACACTCGAGATCGCTTTATCAGAAGGAAGTGACAATTTTGTTTTTTACACTGCTGTGCCATCACAAAAAGCTGATTTATTTGAAAAACAATTATTCGGTGTTCACCCAAATGCAAAAATTATTGAAGCAGTGGATGATTATAATATTTTCTCTGATAATGCTTCGATTTCAGCCTCTTATGCAACCCTAGCTAAACATAATGTCTACCCAATTAAATTATATGATACGCTCGATCATGATCCACTTAATATAATTTTAAATATTTTTACTAAACTCAAAAAAAGTGGTGAAGGGGCTTCAATTCAATTTACCATCTGTCCAGAAGATGATGATATTATCCGAGAATTCCATATTATTTTGGCTGATGTTAAAAATGGGATGTCAGTCCGAACCGCTTCGAGTATGACCCGTCAGGTTGCCAAAGAATTCACTTCTTTGGCCAAAGAAATGCTTTTCGGTTCATCAAAAAAGAAAGAAGAAAAAAAGGTTAATGATAAAGCTGTAGAGAATATTACTGAAAAAATGAAAAGTACAATCATGGCGACCAATATTCGAATTGTAGTTTCAGCTGAAGACAAAAATCGATCAAAACAAATCTTATCTGAAATTGAATCATCTTTTAATCAGTTTACTGAAGCTGATCGTAATGGTTTTAATTTTGTTCACCCCGAGGGGAATGAATTGTCTAAACTAATTCACGATTTTTCTTACCGAATGTTTTCAAGTGACTACTCAATACCACTTAATTTAAAAGAATTGGCGACTATTTTTCATTTCCCATATGGCGTTGTCTCTTCACAATTAAAACAAGCTAAAGCCGGTATTGCTCCCGCTCCAATGGAAATGGGTGACCAAGGTATTGTTCTTGGAATAAATAGTTATCATGGTAAAGATACACAAATTCATATGGCTCGTGAAGATCGAATGCGCCATATGTATATTATTGGACAAACCGGAACGGGTAAAACAACAATCTTAAAAAACATGATTGCTCAAGATATTAAAAATGGTGATGGTGTTTGCTATATTGATCCACACGGGACTGACATTCAAGACATCTTAAGTTATATCCCCAAAGAACGAATAGATGATGTTATTTATTTTGACCCGGCCTATACTGCTCGTCCAATGGGTCTTAATATGCTTGAATTTGATCCTAAATATCCTGAGCAGAAAACTTTCGTCGTTAATGAATTGATGGGGATTTTCAATAAACTTTTTGATATGAAAACTTCTGGTGGTCCAATGTTTGAGCAATATTTCAAAAATTCTGCTTTTCTCATAATGGAAGACCCAGAATCGGGTTGTACTTTACTTGAAATCTCTCGAGTCTTGGCCGATAAAGAATTCCGCGATATGAAATTATCAAAATGTAAAAATCCAATTATCACTCAATTTTGGAAAAGTGCCGAGCAAACAACTGGCGACCAATCAATTGCCAACTTCGTGCCATATATTACTTCCAAATTTGATAACTTTATTTCAAACGATATTATGCGCCCTGTGGTTCTCCAAGAAAAATCTGTTTTTAATTTCAGAGAAATAATGGATAATAAAAAAATTCTTCTAGTAAACCTTTCAAAAGGACGACTAGGGGAAGTAAATGCCAATTTAATTGGACTACTTCTTGTGGGTAAAATTCAAATGGCCGCTCTTTCTCGAGTAGATATGTTTGGTAAACCAATGAATGATTTTTATCTTTATATCGATGAATTTCAAAATGTCACTACTGATTCTATTTCTTCAATATTATCTGAAGCCCGCAAATATCGTTTATCTTTAACTATTGCTCATCAATATATTTCACAATTAGAAGAAGGAATAAAAAATGCTGTTTTTGGTAACGTCGGCTCGATGGCAATTTATCGTATTAGTACAGAAGATGCAAATTTCGTAGAACAGAAATTTAAACCAACATTTACATCATCTGACATTATGAAATTAGATAATTTCAATTCGTATGTTTCGATGCTTGTAAACGGCACACCGACAAAGCCTTTCAACATGACATCTCATTGGAGTATGACTCCAAAAGGCAATATGGAAATTGTTGATAAAATTAAAGAATTATCATATCTAAAATACGGTCGTCCTCGTGAAGAAGTCGAAGAGGAAATAATGGAGAAATATCGAAGAGGATAAAAAGAGTTTATATATTTTGAGATAGGGAATTTTTGTGCTAAAATCCTTCTATTATCTATTAATTATTATTTAAATTATTCTAGAAACTAACAAAAGACTAGAACCTAATTATTTATGAAACATCCAAAAGAAGAAAGAACATATGTGATGATTAAACCTGATGGCGTTCGAAAGGGTTTAACCGGAGAGATTATTCGACGTCTTGAACAAAGAGATTTAAAGATTGTGGCACTTGAAATGTCACAGCCATTATTTGATCAGATGGATAATCATTATCCAAAGAAAGAAGAATGGATTACTCGTTTAGGAGAAAAAACTAAAGCAACTTATGATAAATATGGTTATGATTTAATTACAGATTTTGGAACAGATGATACTTCAAAAATTGGACCTGAGGTTCGTAAGTGGGTTATCGACTTTATGATGAGTGCTCCCGTTGTTAAAATGATTGTTCAAGGAGTACATGCTGTTGATGTTGTTCGTAAAATTGCTGGTGATACAATGCCTTACAAAGCTGACATGGGAACGATTCGTGGAG
>CAYVBT010000027.1:0-345 GCA_964449885.1 uncultured Candidatus Saccharibacteria bacterium | reverse complement strand
TGTTGTTCATTGTTCTGAAACACCTGAGGAAGCAGAACATGAAATTAAACATTGGTTTGGTGAAGCAACAATATATGATTATAAACGTTTTGGAGTAGACGAATAGACCTTTAGATATTAACCCCTTCGGGGGTTTTTATTTTTTTATAGAAATATCTCTTTACCAAGCTGGCGCTATCGCATCAGTTTGGTAAAGATTGGTTTTCATTAAAAATTCTATTTGAAATTGTGTCAAAAGTGTGCTATTTAGGATAAAAATGCTTGCGTGCTTCTGACGTGCGAGTATACTTGAAGTAGGATTATTTGAAATGTATTACCTAGAACAAATTTTTAGGGGACATCAAG
>CAYVBT010000026.1:0-10847 GCA_964449885.1 uncultured Candidatus Saccharibacteria bacterium | reverse complement strand
AACCACTATCTTTAGCCCCTTCTAATAATTCACTGACTGTCGAACCTGCAATTCCTTTTTCTTTTAAAATTTCTTCCATCATAGAATCAGCTTCAATAATTGCCACTCGCCAATCAGATTCATTTGGACTTTCAATTAAAGTTTGAATATAGTGCCAGCGAGGATTGGCATTACGATTTCTTTCATTTTGGCGCAACATGGCTTTATGAATTTCATGATCAATTTCCTCTTTATCATAAATTTGAATTTCCACCATTCGAACAAGAGAAAAGATAATAATTCCAATACACAAAATAGTTATCAAAGCTGAAATAATCCCAAGAGTGGACCACATTTGTGGGTTAGTTAAAAAATCCCAAATCGGACCGACAGCATTAACTATTTTACTAAAGACATATTCAACATTTAAATATGCTGGAGTAAAAAGTGGTTTTTCCATAACTGTTTGTATAACTGGTTGTTCCATCCCGTTTAGAAGCAGATCGCGATCAACTCACGCGTCTGAATTGTTAAGCTATTAATTGTTACGTTTATTATTTTCATAATTTGTTTTGTATTTAAATTGCGATCGCGGCTTCTAACAGGATCCATATATCTATATTATAACTGTTTTTCAAAATCTTTCCCAATACTAAAGAGAATATCTTCTCGCAAAAAAGGAGCGGTAATTTGAATTCCATAAGGCAGACCTGAGGCAGATGTGCCTGAGGGAATAGAAATAGCTGGGATATCAGCTAGATTGGCTGGAGCCGAAAAAATATCAGATAAATACATTGAAACTGGATCATCCAATTTTTCCCCTAATTTAAAAGGTAACGATGGAGCCGTTGGTGTCATAAAAGCATCAAAATCCTTAAAAAATTCGTTTAATTCACTCTTTATTATTTCTCGAACTTTTATGGCTGTATTGTAATAAGCATCATAATAACCATGAGAAAGTATATAAGTGCCAAGTAAAATTCGGCGACGAGCCTCTTTACCAAAACCCACTCCACGGCTTTTCGTATAAACTTCAAAAAGATTTTTACCTTCCTCCGATAAACCATAACGAATACCATCATACCGAGCCAAATTACTTGAAACTTCCGCCGGCATAATAATATAATAAACAGCCAAAGAATATTTTATAGATGGCAATTTTACATCGACAATTTCATACCCAGCTTTTTTTAATTTTTCACAACTCTCTTCAAAATTCTTTAAGACATCTTTATCTATTCCCTCACCCGACAAAAACTCTCTTGGTATACCAATTCTTTTTTTCAAAGTTTTATTTTCAATTTTTCTTAATTCATCTGGAATTGAAGTGCTATCTTTCGGATCATAGCCATTAATAGAATTAAAAAGTATTTCCACATCATTTACATTTTTACCAAACGGTCCAACTTGATCAAGCGACGAGCCCATGGCAATAATTCCCGAACGAGATACTGAACCGTATGTAGTTCTTAGTCCTACTAAGCCACAAAAAGAAGCTGGTTGGCGCACTGAACCACAAGTCTCTGTCCCAAGTGAGGCTAGGCACATATCAGAGGCAAGAGCTGCGGCTGAGCCACCTGAAGAGCCTCCTGGCACCCGACTCGTATCGTAAGGATTCCTAGTAACTCCATATGCACTTGTTTCAGTTGAAGAGCCCATAGCAAACTCATCCATATTTGTTCGGCCCAAAAACACAACTCCTTCTTTTTTTAATTTCTCAACAACAAAGGAATCATAAGTAGCGACATAGTTTTCGAGAATTTTCGATGAAGCTGAAGCAATATGACCCTCAAATAAAATTATATCTTTTAAAGCCATCGGAATACCGGTCAAAAGTGTAGCTGTTTTATTTTTAAACATCTCCTCGGCAATTTTCACTTGTTCATCTATATCATTGTAAATTTCAAGATAAGCATTTATTTCCGTATTCTTTTCTTTAATAACTCTCAAATACGCATCGACTAATTCTCTGACACTAAAATCAGCATTCAAAAATGATTGATGAGCTTTTTCTATTGTTAAATCTTTTAAATTAATCATAGGATTTTTTTAACTTTCAAATATCCGTCTTCTACTTCAGGTGCATTACTTAGAATTTTCTCTGTATATTGCCCTCTTTCATTTGTCACGACATCAGCACGCATAACATTGTGCAGAAAATAATCTTCTGGTTTTTTATCATGAGACATATTATCGCTCAATTTTAAAGCTTCTTGAACCTGCGAAACATAAGCCAAAATAGGATCGAAATCTTTAGCGATTCCAACCATCTCTTCTTCACTCATATCAATACGAGCCAACTCGGCTAATTTTTTAATATCAGATAACTGCATATATGTACATAATAGCATAATTTTGTAGTTACATAAATATTCACTCCCCAAAAGCTTCGCTTTTGGGGAGGGATTATTTTTACCAAATTATTTTAATTTAGCTCGAGTCATTGTAAAAATCCCCTGTAATAGAGCGAGGCAAGACCTTGCTCTGTATATACCTAGAAATAGCTGGCGAGAATTACTTCATTTTCTCTTTTGTTTTTGACCCAACAATTCCATCTCCCACTAAACCATTAGCAAGTTGGAATTTAATAACGGCTTGTTTTGTTTTTAGACCAAAGTATGTTGTCTCATTGCCTAGTGAACCTACTCCTGTTGGTGATACAGGATAATTGTGAGTATTGAGATAAACCTGCAAAGCTTTAACCTCATCTCCTTGCATACCGTATTTAAGTGTTCTACTAATAGGAGTAGTCGTATTTATTGTTTGGTCTGTTTGATATGGAGTAGTATCTAATCCTGCGTTAATTGCCCGTTGTAATTGTTCTTGTTGAAAAGTAGCAAGCATTAGAGGTGAAGCGTAACCTGAAGAGCGAGTACGAGTGCGAGTAGGTTGTGGGTTTTCTTCATCTCGAATTGAGAGTTTTAAGATAAAAGAATCTTCTCCTGAGATGGAGGCATCTAGGTTATAAACTTCATCACTAGGGTCCATATCTGAAATGCCATATGCTTCTACAGCAATGTAGATATTATTACCACTAATTAAAATAGTATATGGATACCCACCATCATTACTTTCTCCTCCAATATTCCCAGCCCAAATGAAATTGCCATTTGAATCTAATTTGAGAATATATGAATCACCGTTTTCGCCTGATGTTAATAAGAATTCTTCTTCACTTGAGTCAAAATCAACAGTACCTTGAAAATACCCTACTGTGTATAAATTGGAATCAGAATCGAGATAAATAGATTGACCGTTATCACTACTTTCTCCTCCTACACTTTTAGCCCAAATGAAATTGCCATCAGAATCTAATTTGAGAATATATGAATCACCTCCATTAACAGGTGTTAATAAGAACTCTCCTTCACCTGAATTAAAATCAACAGTACCAGTAAAAATTCCTGTAACATAAACGTTAAAATCAGAATCTAGGGAAAGAGCAGATCCACCATCATTACTTTCTCCTCCAATACTTTCAGCCCAAATGAAATTGCCATCTGAATCTAATTTGAGAATGTATGCGTCACTACTTCCTACTGAAGTTAATGGAAAATCTCCAACTCCTGGGTCAAAATCGACAGTGCCAGAATAATCTCCTGTAACATAAACATTAAAATCAGAATCTAGGGAAAGTGATATTCCTCTATCGTCAATTCCTCCTCCCAAACTTTTCGCCCACATAAAATAACCTTCAGAATCTAATTTGAGGATATAGGTGTCTCTTTGTCCTGCTGAAGTTAAAGGAAAGACTTCAACTCCAGGATCGAAATCGACAGTTCCAGAATAATCTCCTGTAACATAAACGTTAAAATCAGAATCTAGGGAAAGAGCAGATCCACCATCATTACTTTCTCCTCCAATACTTTCAGCCCAAATGAAATTGCCATCTGAATCTAATTTGAGAATGTATGCGTCACTACTTCCTACTGAAGTTAATGGAAAATCTCCAACTCCTGGGTCAAAATCGACAGTGCCAGAATAATCTCCTGTAACATAAACATTAAAATCAGAATCTAGGGAAAGTGATATTCCTCTATCGTCAATTCCTCCTCCCAAACTTTTCGCCCACATAAAATAACCTTCAGAATCTAATTTGAGGATATAGGTGTCTCTTTGTCCTGCTGAAGTTAAAGGAAAGACTTCAACTCCAGGATCGAAATCGACAGTTCCAGAAAATGTCCCTATCATATAAATGTTTCCAGAGCTATCTTCAGCCAAAGAAGAAGGATAACCTGGATAATTAGAACCTTGTTCATCTCCAACTAATTGTTTAGCCCAAGTAAAGACAGGGTCAGAACTACTGGCTTTAACATTTGCTAGGGGGATAAGAGATACAAAAAGAGAAGTGATAATGAGAGTCGCGATGAAATACTTTTTCATTGTATTTAGAAGTAAATTGATATTATTTATAATACAAATTTACTTAATATATTTTAGTAGTAATATATTTATTATAACATATCACCCCCCCCTACAAGCAATTTTATATCATTTTTAGAAATTCTTCTTCGGATAAAATTTTTACTCCGAGTTTTTTGGCCTCATCGTATTTACTTCCGGGCTTGTCGCCCGAGACGACATAACTAGTATTGGCCGAGACGGATGATGAAACACTTCCTCCGTTTTCTAAAATTTTTCTTTTAGCCTCATCGCGTGACAGACTTGAGAGTGTGCCGGTAAGGACAAAAGTAAAACCAGAGAGTTTTAAACTTTTACTTTTTTCATGATAAATTGTTACTCCATTTTTAAGGAGCTTATCAATAAAATGTAAATTTGCTTTATCTTGAAAATATTCATATATACTTCTTGAGACCACAGGCCCAATATTGGCTAAATTGTTTATTTCGTCTTCTTTGGCTTTCATTATTTTATCCAAACTCCCAAAATGGCGAGCTAAGTCGTGGGCTGTTTGTTCACCAACATGAATAATTCCAAGAGCGTAAATAAATCGCCATAAAATGACTTTTTTATGCTCCTGAATTGAGGAAATAATATTATCAGCTGACTTTTCTCCAAAACGCTCAAGTCCCGATAAATCAGCTTTTTCTAAAGTAAATAAATCAGCAGAGTCACTAACTAGTCCTTCGTCTTTTAGCCGGTCTAATATTTTTGGACCGATAGTATATATTTCAAAAATATTTACAAAGTGTTGCATCCCTCGCCTATTTTTAGCTGGGCAATTTTTATTGGTACAATAATAGGCAACCGAAGTTTTTAAACTAGCAGAAATGTCAAAGCTCCTCAAGGACTTACCTCTCTTCGCTTCGCTACGAGAGGAAAGACCTTTCCCGCTTTGACCCGCTTCTTCGAAAACTTTAGTGGGCTCGGCCAGACCATTGCTCATTTGTTTGCTTCCAGCCTCTCTTTGTTCTACTTTAAAATTACAAACTGGGCAAACATTTGGCATTTTAAATTTCTTTTCTTTGCCATTTCTTAATTTAAAAAGTACTTCAACTACTTCCGGAATCACATCCCCAGCTTTTTGAATAACGACAGTATCGCCTATCCTTATATCTAGTCGGTTTATCTGGTCAATATTGTGAAGTGTCGCTTTTGAAACCGTCGAGCCAGCTACCAGTGTCGGACTAAAATGGGCAACTGGCGTTAATACTCCTGTACGCCCGACATTGACACTTATATTCTCAACAGTAGTGGTCGCGCGTTCAGCTTCGTATTTATAAGCCACCATATATCGTGGTGCTTTACCTACTACCCCCAAAGTCTCTTGCAAATCAAGGTCATCGATAGAAATGACAATTCCATCTGTGCCGTAAGGTAATTTCTCTCGAATTTTTTCTACATCTTTTATGAAAGAAAAGACTTCATCAAAATTATTGGCACTTTTTTCATATGATGGCACATGGAAACCAAGTTTCGTTAAAATTTTATGTTTATCAGAGTGATTTAAAATTTTACCATTATATTCTTTCCCTTGTATACGAACTAAATCCCAAGCAAAAAAATCAAGCTTTCTTTCTTTGGCAATATTTGGGTCGAGCTGGCGTAAACTTCCCGCAGCAGCATTTCTGGTATTGGCAAATGGTTGTTTACCTAATTTTTCTTGAATCTTATTTAAATCTCTCCATACTTTTTTTTGCATAACAACTTCACCACGGATTTCTACAAATGAAGGGTATGGAGATTTTAATTTAAGCGGAATACTTCCAATCATTTTTAGATTTTCAGTCACATCTTCTCCAATAAATCCATCACCCCGTGTTGAGCCTTGAGTAAATACTCCATCTTTATAAATAAGTGAAGCCGATAATCCATCTAACTTTAATTCACAAAAATATTTCAACTGTTTAGAATTTCCAAGAATTTTTAAAACTCTTTTTTCCCAATCTAATATTTCCGGAAATGAGAAAACATCATTTAAAGACAACATTCTTATTTCATGTTCAACTTTCACAAATTTATCAAGCGGTTTACCCCCGACTCGATTCTCAGGAGCATTGGGGTCAATAAACTCTGGATATTTTTCTAAAATAGATTTTAATTCTTTATTAAGCGAATCATAGATATCATCAGTCACAGTTGGATCGTCTTCGACATGATAAAGAAACCTCAACCTAGAAATCTCATCCCGAAGTTTTTGTATTCGGTTTTTTGCCTCTTGTTTATTCATAAAATAATCTATAACTCTTCGTCAAAAATAACTTTAATTTCTCTTTCAACGGTTCTAATATTATTAATATTACAGAAATTATACCCTCTTGCCGATATTTCAGTTAAAATATATCCTGGTTTGGTATTATCTATATCTTTCAAAACTTCAATACGGAAACATGGGTTTATTGTCTCACTTATATCCGTCGGATAGATAATATAGCCATCAGCTTTTTTCTCAAGAGTTAAATCTATGCCTCCACATATTAAATTGCCCCCACTATCAATAATACCTTCAGGGTTTGTCATATCAACATATAAACCACAATCGGATGCCGTATCAGCTTGGTAAAAAGCTACTTGGGAATCTTTTGCCAATGACGAGAGGACAAGCTGTTTACTCATAGTATTTAGTAAACCTGCGGTCACAACCGAGATTACACTAATAATCATAATAGTAAAAAGAAGTGCATAGCCTTTATTATTTTTTTTGAAAAGTGTTTTCATAATTACCAATTCATTAAACTAGTTTTTAATGAAACTGTTCTAGTCGTACCACCATTTAACCAAGAAATTATTACTTGTGCTTCCATTTGTTCATTTGTAGTATTTACAACAATTTTTCTCTTAAATGATGTTTTAACTCCTTCATTATTATAATTATAAAAAGAATTCGTACCATCTTTATTAAAATAAAAATTACAATTATCCTCTGCTAAATTACAAGTTGGAAGAACTGTAATTTTATCTTCGTTTGAGACATCTAAATAACATCCATTTTGAGGATCATCAGTACATTTCGAATATTTTTGAGTAAATAAATCCCAAGCTTCTTGGTTATTTAAATTTTGTTGCAAAAAAACTGTTGTATCACGGTCATTTCTTATATAGTCGATTGCTTCTTGAGCTAAATAAGTAGCTGTGACTTTATCTCGAGTATACCGGGCAGCAAATAAACTACTGGTTACCACGGTCATCAAACTAGTAATTGATACAGTCATAATAAAAACTGCCACTAATGTTTCAATCAAGGTAAAACCAGATTTTTTATTAATTTTTATTTCTTGATTAATCATATTTTAAAAATTTCTTTGTGAAGCCAATGTTTGAATCGAAAAATCATTAGCTTTACCTTTAATCATAATTGATCCTTGAACCATCATATAAACACTAGCCTGAACTCCATCTGTTTCATCTGACCCTTTAACTATAAAATTTAATTTATGAATATCAACATCCGAAGAAACTATATCAACACAAGTAGCTGGTTGAGTAGAACCATCACATCTTTTTAAAGTGTAAGTTTCGGCATTATCTCTTTTTACTCTTTGATAACCAATTCGAGAAAAATGTTCATCTGGTAACTGGGGCACAAAAGCAATAAAAGTTCCACCATTTTCACAATCCTGATTTTCTTCTTTATTATCCCGCATTGGAACTAGACTTCCAGCCTCGGCACAATAATAACTAGTCCCCATTCGAAGTGAACGGGTCATACTTTCCATCGCGAAATTAACATTATCCATCGCCACCCGTAAAGCACGAGAATTTTTGGCTGTATTGAGAGTAATGATTAATGCTCCAATACAAACAAGCATAATCATCGCAAAAATAGAAGAAGCCACCATTAATTCAATAAGTGTGAAGCCTTTATTTTTTTGTATATTTATTTTAATCATATTTTACAAAACACTAATTTGCCCTGTATTGGAAATAGTAATAACTTTGTAGACTCCAGGGTTCGCATCATTTGAAATAAAAATTTGGACTGCGGTTATTTCACTTGACTGTTGGCAATTATTTGATTGGCCATTTCTATGACAAAATTTTGGCTCAGGGCTTGGTCTTTTAAAGGTAATATCAACTATCCCCCCAATTGCTTTTACAAGATTCCCATTTATAACTAAATTCATTGCCACAATTTTATCTCCACTCGTAATTTGAAGAATTTCTAAGCACTCATTATCGGGAGTTGGTATCCCCGCTGGTTCGCCACAAGCATTGGACGAATCTTTGTCATATATTTTTTGATTAGTAATATCGGTAAATAAAATAAAACTCTTATTTGAACCTAAGGATGGATTTGAATTATCTTCATTAGTACTAAAATGAATACCATAACCATAATCAAATGAGTCTGTTGAGCGATGAACACCAATAGCATAGCTCTGAGCTTTTCGAATCGATAAAGCTATATCATCGGCTAAATTTTGAGTAACAATAGTTAAACGAGAATTTTTATAATTAGCTATAATTGTGGTAAACATAATTGCCAAGATGGCCATTACAACCATAAGCTCAACAAATGTTACTCCTTTATTATATTTATTTTTATTGAAATTAATAAACATATTATTCTTTTTATATTATACACTAAATAATTGAACAAGGGAAAACAAATCAAGACTAAAGATGAAAGTGATAAGAATACTGATGATTAAAAATGGGGCAAAAGGTATTTCTGATTTCATATTCATTTTCTTTTTTGACCAATACATAAAGATTAAACTTACAATTGTGCCAATCCAAAAAGATAAAATAATTACACAAAGACCAGCCGACAAACCAAAAAGCCAACCAATACCTAAAATCAATTTGCCATCACCTAAGCCCATATATTTACCTTTTGAAAAATACCAAAGTAAAACAAAGGGTAAAGATAAAATCGGCCCGGCTAATAAATTCTGCCAAGAAGGAACAATTAATATATTACCCATACCAGAGAAATTTATAAATATTGAAATAAAAGATAATAGTATAAAGGTAAATACTAACGGATCTGGAATAATCTTATGACGCAAGTCATAAACTGAGATAACAATAAGTAAACAAAAAATAAAAATGTATAAAACCACGGCCAATAAATATGACCAAAAAGAGATAGCTAAAATCGGCAAGAATTTAAAAACAATAAGAGCAAAAATTATTCCTGTTCCGAATTCAACTAGTGGATATTGATGAGAAATTGTACTTGCACAACGACGACATTTGCCAGATTGAATTAAAAAACTTAATACTGGAATGAGTTCAAACCAACGAAGGTTACGATTGCAAGTCATACAAATAGACCGGCCACTAACAATCGTCTTACCTGTATTAAAACGGTAAATAACTACATTTAAAAAACTACCAATAATCAAACCTAATAAAAAAATCAAAACAAATATCAGTACATACATCCCGTTAGAAGTAGACAATCTTGAGATTGTCGTACATAAATTAAATAATAATATCAAAAATCTTTTTTTTCTTTAAAATAACCCCGTCATTAAATATTACATATATAACTTCTAACGGGATACATAAATATATTATATCACATCCCTATTTAAAATACTCCATTCCTATGACAGCCCTAGAGAAATGATAAGACTATCTAGAATTAAAAAACAAACTATCAATTGATAGTTTGTTTTTTAGAAACATTATTTATTAACAACCCGCAAGCATTGTTATGCCGGTCTCAGTGAGAGTTGCTGTACAAGTCGCATTTCCACTTGCTGTACTTGTAGCTCCATTAGCAGCAGTAAGAACGATAGAGAAAGTCCCTGCTCCTGATAATCCACAACTTTGTGTAGTCAAAACACCAACTGTGTAGTGGTTAGCTATACTTGTAAGACCTGCAGGATTTGTTGCAGTAAGAGCAGCTGAATCACAAGCTGAAATTACAGCTGGTAATAACGCTGCCGCCTCTGACTTAAATGCAGCAACCTTTGCTTTAGTACGAGCACTATTCAAAGATGCCAAAACAACTGATGATAAAATACCGATGATTGCGATAACGACTAACAATTCGATTAATGTAAAACCTGAATTTTTTTTCATAATAAAATTTAACTTAATAATTTTGTCTTTTGCGAAAGACGCGACCTTATTTATAATACTTTTATTATATCATAATATATATCTGTAACAAGTAAAACCACCCAAGAGGGTGGTTTTACTTGTTTAAAGAAAATTTAATTAACAGCCAGTTGGGAAAGTAGCCCCACTTTCTTTAAGTAAAGTACCGTCACAAACATCAGCTCCATTGTCAGCATTTAAGGTAATGACGAATGTCCCATCACCAGAAACTCCACAATTTTGAGCAAAACTTGTTTCAGTTGTAGAATAATGTGCAGTTACAGCAGGAACTTGAGCTGCAGCAGAACTAAAAGCAGCTGTTTCGCAGTCACTGATAAGTTTTGGCAAAAGACTTGCAGCCTCTGACTTAAATGCAGCAACCTTTGCTTTAGTACGAGCACTATTCAAAGATG
>CAYVBT010000025.1:2349-10885 GCA_964449885.1 uncultured Candidatus Saccharibacteria bacterium | reverse complement strand
AATAAAGAAGCCAAGAGGGTAGAGATAAATAGCAATCCCTCTCTCTATAATGACCCTAGTTTATAAAGCTTGAAATTTAGTTAGAATGTGCTATTATAACCTTAGTTTAAATAATATAATAATATGCGCGATTAGCTAAGTTGTAGCGACGCGTGAGAATACAATAAAATAAGGACAGTTTTGTAATGTCTGTAGTACACGCGATTAGCTCAGTTGTAGCGATCCGTGAAAGCACAATATAATAGGGGATGTTAGATAGTATAATAGTATGCGCGATTAGCTCAGTTGGTAGAGCAACCCGTTTACACCGGGAAGGTCGTAGGTTCGAGTCCTACATCGCGCACAAAATCTGGGAGATTTTGTGCGAGCCGGAGCGCGTCGGCGCGAGGCGGGGTCGCACAAAAATTCAGCAGAATTTTATGTGTGACCACTAAACGCATATCTGCCCCTGTAGTTAAATGGATATAACTGCGGACTTCTAAGCCGTTATTGCAGGTTCGATTCCTGCCGAGGGCACCAAATATTAAATACTTGGATCTTTATATGATTTTAGTCCGTCTTTAATTTCTTTTGTTTTTTGAGCTTTTAAATCAAAATATTCATTTACTTCCTTTAATAAATTTTCATTCATTAAAACAGACTGATCATCTGTTTTTTTATCTGTTTGAAAAATTTGTTGATTCTTAACCTGATATAAAAGATAAAAACTAAATAAAATTAAAAAAATAATCATAAACATAAAAAAGTACAATAATTTACCCCAATGATTATGTGGATTAGTTTTTTTAAAAGAAAAAAATTTTTTTATATTAATTTTTGCTAAAATATTTTTCATAAAATCAATTTAAGCTTAAAATACTAAAAGATAAATCCGCTTGCCAAGAAGGAGTTCTTGAAATTATTTCTTTAATTGTGCCCTCTTCTTGTTTTTCAAAATCTTTATTTAAATAAAAACGATTAACGGTGATTTGGTATGGAATATTTTCCAATAGAACAATAGTCTTAATAACTTGGTCGAAATTTCCAGCGATTGATACTTCAAACTCAATAGTATTTTTGGACTTCACTGGTACTTCAACTTTTTTCACCAACACCTCGGAGCCAAGACTTGATCCTAGGGCCTCAAGGTCGCTGACAAATTTATCAATTTTATTTGCATCGACATATAAACTCTCGATAGAATTTTTAAGATTTTCAATTTCTTCAATCCTTTTAGAGAATAGCTCTATTTCCTTTTTTTGTTTTATTTTATCTTCTAGCGTTGAAATAACTGTCGAAGTGTGTTGATTTTTATTTTTTATTAGTTTTAAGGAAAAAACAAAAAGCCCAACAATCACAATCATTAAGAGAGCAGAAATTATAAGGACTAAAATGGTAATATTTTTTTTCATATTATTTTAAAGTTATTGAAACATTAAATGCCAAATCTGCTTTTTCTAAAAAATTAGAAATTGGCAAATCGATCACTTCAAAATTTGGGTTACTATCAAGGGCTATTTTAAAATTACGTAATGCATCTCGATCACGAGCCTGACCACGAACTTCAATAATTGATAATTCAATAGTTTCGTTCTTTTTTCCTGGAGCTAATCCTTCTTGGTCTATTGATTCATCAATAGCTGGGGCAGTTTTTTTAACTATTTTTTTACTAAAAAGTACCTGGGAATAAGTAATGCCATCTGTTCGACTTTCTAAAATATCCCCCAAAATTTTATCACTAATTTGATATGGAGCTTTAGCTTTATCGACTGTCTCTAATTTTTCATTTATATTTTTTATTATCTTATCAATATTGTTTGTATTCAACTCGGGGTTTTCTTGATTAAATATTTCTAATTTACTTTCAGCTAAATTTTCTTCTGATTTTGAAATATAATATGATGGTAACAATAAAAGAATTGCCAGGACCCCAACTAAAGCAATTAAATTTAAAATAATAGTTGAAAATCTCATCCAATATTGTTGGCGGAGAGTTTTCTTTTCTTGTTCTGGCAAAACATTTATAACTGGTTGAAAATCATATGAAAAATGACCCAAGGCTAAACCCAAGACTGTGGCATAACTAAGTGATTCCTCAAAAGTCATTTCCGGAACGGTTTTTTCTGTTTTTAAAATATTAACCCAAACATTAGCATTCTCTACTTTTATTTTCATGCTTAATTGTAAATACTCAGATAGACCAATCAAATTCGATTCGCCCCCGCAAAGAATAATATGGTCTATTTGTTCATGTTTTGTTTTATCACTATTGTGATTTTCCCAATACAAATATTGTTTATTTAATTCATCTCGTAAAACAGAAATTCCATTTAAAATCGCTGGAAAAATATCTTGAACTTTTGAGATTGCCCCAATACCATATTCGTGTTTCATTTTTTCTGCCTCATCAAACGATAAAGAAAAATTTTTCGCAATCATATTTGTTAAATCAGCTCCACCAATCGCCAGAGTAGTTGTAAGAAATACTCGGCCATTTGAAGCTATAGAAACCCCAGTGCGGGCATCACCAAAATCAACAATCATTACTGGGCTATTATCACCATAAGGAATTACTGCTCGAGCAATTGCTTGAGCTTCAATTTCAAAAGTTAGTGGTACAAGCCCAGCTTTGGAAAACACCGACAAATAACTCTCAAGTGTTGCACTTGCAATCGCAACTACTTCAACTAAAATATTTTGATTATCTTCTTTTATAATATCGTAATCAAAAGTTGAATCGATAGCCTTAAGAGGGATGTGTTCTTCAATTTGCAAAAGGATCATATCCCGGATATTCTCTTGATTTGTTTTAGGGACAGACAAAGAAAATAAATACATCTGTTCTTCTGGCAATGAAACTCGAATAAAATGAAGTTTCTCTTTTTCTTTAATATTCTTTAAGATTCGAACAAGCTCGTCTTCCTTTTCAATTTTACCCGAAACGACAACTCCTTGTGGAATTTTTTCTTTACCATACCGAGACAAAGAAAGACCATGAGAATTAATAGTCAATTCTCCATATTTAATAGATTGATCAGAAATATCAATAGCACATGAATCCATGGCTAAATATGATGGGGTGGGAAAAAAATGATTATATAATTTTTTCATTACTATTTTATTATACCTTGTCGCGAAACTTAAATAAAGTTTTCAGACTCATAAAACATAAAATTAATGACGTTTTGACAATTTAGCTCTTAAAATTTTTATAATAATAGGGATAAAAGAAATAAAAATTATGAGTAAAGCAATTGGTATTATATAAGTATCAGGATTAGTAACCATGCCACCAAAAATATATCCTAATAATGTAACCGAAAAAACCCAAAAGATTCCACCGAAAATATTATAAGAAATAAAAGTTTTGTAATCCATCTTTCCAATACCGGCGACAATAGGAGCAAATGTACGAATGACAGGGACAAATCGAGCTATTACTATAGTATATTTACCATATTTTTCATAAAACTTTTCAGCATCATGTATTCTTTTCTTCTTAAAGAAAAATCCAGCATCGCGTTCAAAAAGACGCCTACCATACTTTTTACCTGACCAGTAACCAACACTATCACCCAAGATTGCCGCGATTGTACAAAAAATTAACAATGTATAAATATCAAAAACTCCCTGTGATGCTAAAATACCAGCCGTAAATAAAAGTGAATCCCCAGGAAAAAAGAAACCAAAAAATAATCCTGTTTCAGCAAAGATTACTAGTATAATTCCTATCAGGCCCACAGTTTCTATAAGTGATGTTGCATCAAGCATAATTTTAGTTAGGTTCTAGCTTCTAGGTGCTAGTAATTAGTGAACACGAACCCCTGGAGAAACTTCGACCTCAGGAACAAGAAAAACTGGTTTGCCGTCTATACCGTCAACAGCCATCAGCATTCCATTACTTTCAAATCCTTTAATTTTTCTTGGTTCTAGATTTACAATATATAAAACTTGTTTACCAACTAAAACCTGTGGGTCAGGATAATATTCTTTTATGCCGGAAACAATTTGTCTTAGTTTTTTATTCCCTTCTTCATCCACCTCATTAAAATCAATCATGCAACGCAAAAGCTTATCAGTCTCAGGCACAACTTCGACTTCCCTAATCGTCCCCACCCTAATATCCATTTTTTTAAATTCTTCGTAAGATACAAATTCTTGCATATTTTTAGTATATCATACAAATTCTTGTTGATAACATTCTTTACAAGAGACAATCTCAGTCCGGTCGGGAGAATAACTGGTTTCAAATTCATTTGTGCATCCTTCTTTCATACACTGTCTGTGCCAAAGCTTAATTGGACTACGTTTGCTCAATCTCTCATAATGTCGACAATTGGGACACAGCTCTGGTAAAGAAATATTGTTAGCCCTATAAAACTGCAACTCGTCTTTTGTTATCTTAAAAGCAACAGTGCATTGCTCATTACAATCACCTTTATGCATGCACCCAATTACTTCATTTAAAACACTATCATCAATTATAGTCTCCGGTAATTTATCTCCCATAATTGAAGGTGTGTAATTTTTTTTATTTATATCAATCCAACGATAACCTTCTTTTAATGCTTGTTCTTTAGTCTTGGGAAAAAACTCTTGAGCAATAGTTTCATTATAAGCAAAAGGAGTCATATCACAAGGGAAAAATTCACCGTATTTTATTATCCTCCCGACTTTATCCGTAAATGGTTTATCAATCATTTGTTGTTTAATTTTTGGAACTAGTTCTTCATATTCCTCTTTTGTGTATTGTTTATTTAAAATACAATATTTTTTGTTTTTCAAACCAACACAACCAAACAGATCTGATGAGGAGAAACAATTATGACAATACTCTGCATTAATCAATTGGCTCCATGATTCATTTGAAAATCTAACGTTAGAGCACTGAATCCCCACACTTGTCGTTTCATATATTAACTCGCTTGACCTCCCCCAATATGTGTAATCCATAACGTCTTTCGAATCATTAATTAAAAAAAGATATATACCATTTTCAACATTATAGGAACCGAAAGATAGTTTTACATTTTTGGAATTATTAATCCAGTTCCCAGAAAAATCAACAGACTTAATTTCAACCATATAAGGTACAATCGATGATTCAAATATTTTTTGTATTCTTTCCTTTATTTTTTTAAAACTCTCCTTATTAGATAAATCGAATTCTTTTAATTTTTCATAATAAGCATCTCTTTCATACTGCTCATTAAAAATACAATAATTTTTATTTCTTAAATTGGTACATCCAAAACAATTTTGACAATTTCGGCAGTTTAATAAAAAATATGAATCGATACAACTATTCCATTCTTGAGAAAATCTTAAGCTATTACAATTAGAACAATCAGTACACCAGTAACACCGTTCAGACTTTACAATATTTGAACAGTCCATAGAGTTTTTGCAATCCCAGTATGACCAACCATATAAACAGTCTTCGTCGCTCGCTGACGCAAAAATCAAATAACAATTTTTTAAATCTGTAACTCTATTGGTATATTCACTGTTTAAACTAAAACCTTGTTTTACTGTACCAACCCGAGGAACAGAATTATAAAGTTCTATAAACTGACTAAAGAAAGTTTTCAAATAATCAAAAGTTGACCCAAAGCCAATCGCATCCCAACTATCTCCATGGAAACAATCATGACAATAAACTTTAAAATTACTATCTTCGGGATAAACGAATATCTTATCTTCCTCACATAAATCACACTTTCTTTTATAAAGAGCTCTTTCATTTCTCATTATTAATCGTCTTACAAGTCGACATTCCGGACAAAATGTCGGAGCAGGAACTTTCATCTTCTCATAAAAAAGAAAATCTTCTGGTTCGATATTAAAATCCTTTTTACAATTCTGACAGTTTTTTGTTTCCATACAATTTTTAAATTTTAATTTCTAATTTACTATCTAAGGCTTTAGAAATTTTCTTTAAAAAAGAAAGTGTTGGGTTGTAATCTCCAGATTCAAACCGAGCAATCGATGGTTGTTTAGTTCCCATCTTCAAAGCTAAATCCTTTTGGGACATTCCTTTTTTAATTCTCTTATCTATTATTTGATCGATAATTGAAAATTCTAGCTCTGAATTCTTGTAGGCTTTCATCACCTTCTTATTTTTTAATACTTGCTTTTTAATTGTTTTAAAATTAGTCATTTCTGTATTTTAACATATAACATATACGTTATGCAAGCATTTTAAACCTTTGTAGAGCAAGGCCAATTTCTTTCTTTGGTATCTTATTTGTCTTTTTGTTAAAAATATTGAGTAAGTATATTGTACCCTTATAAAAACAATATATTATCCGAATCTGTTTATTCCCCATTACTCTCAGTTCAAACAATCCATCGTGTAGACTCTTACTATACGGCATTCCAAGTTTATACCCATATTTTTCTAATAATTCTATATACCGCAAAACTCTTGCTTGGCTTTGCGCATCTAGTTTAAAAATAAATTTATCTATGTCAATTGTTATTGTTTCAACTCTCATAGCAATTTTTATTTTCCCCACTACCTACTACTTAAGTTTTTTCTATCCAGATATCTTTGCAATATCAAAGCGGCAGCGGAGTCGTCAATTTTTTTATTATCAATCTTTTTTTCTTTTCGCGCATTATTTTCTTTTTTTCCATCATTTCCACGAGCAAACATAGATGTCATAAATTCTTTTTCAAAATAAATCGGTAAATCAAGTTCTCCCTCAAGATTTCTTTTGAATTCTTCTATGCTTCCCATTATTTTATTTGGCTTCCCTGACAAGTCCGTCGATTCACCTAAAACGATAGCGGAAATTTCTTCAACTCCACAAATATTGTGAATAGTATCAACAAGCTCAAGATTGTTCCCTATTATTTTATATGGAAAAGCAAATTTGCCTTCTTCATCAGAAAGAGATAATCCAACTCTTTTAGCTCCATAATCAATTCCTAAGTATTTCATATATTTAAATACTACCATAATTGCCATAAAAATAAATTCTTAGTATACTTATTTGTATGGAAACATTTTTAAAAGATAATATATGGTTATTTATTATTTCAATGGTTTGGGTTTTACCTTGGAAGGGTTATGCTCTCTGGACGGCCTCTCAGACTAGAAATAAAAGATGGTTTATAGCCCTACTTATTATAAATTCTTTTGCTGTTCTTGATATTTTTTATATCTTTTACATCGCCAAGAAAACACCAGCAAATATAAAAGAGGCTTTTAAATCAAAAATCTAAAACAAAATAAAAATAGACCCACAAGGGTCTGTTTTTATTTTTGTATTCAGACTTGAAAAAAAGGTTAAAATGAAGTAATGTATACGCGGAGGCGTCGCATAGTTGGTCTAGTGCGCCCGTCTTGAAAACGGGTACGCCGCAAGGCGTCGTGAGTTCGAATCCCACCGCCTCCGCATAGTAACTAATAATTCTTAAAATACATCTTTGCTCCCCTATTAAAAAACCATTCATAGTGCATAACTTTCTTGTTTTATTTATCACATTTACGGTAAAATATACTTATGCTTGATAAAATTTTACTAAATTGGCAACCCTATAAAATAACTGAAAATGATCTCCCGGCGCTAATTACTTACGCTAAACATATGGGTGGTTCTCATTTATCAATTGTTTTAATTGCCGATTTATTTCTCAGAGGATCAAAAATTATATTCCTGACCGCTTACCCAATGGCTCGTGATAATTTTTTAAACCAGGTTGGAATTGATAATCCAAACATTATATCTATCGATTCACCAGAAGAATTAGGTGAAGCCATAAAAGCCCAAGCAATAATAATCGAAAGTGGTAATGCTACTTTATTTTTAAATGCTATAAAAAATCTTCCAGATTTGAATGAACGAATCATTTTTATAAAAAATATTGAAATTTTTAATGAAGAAATATATGACGCTTGTATAGAATCAAAAAAATTGATTATTTCAGGCGATATTGATGAGTGTGATTATAAAGATAAAATTCCAAATCAACAATTTAAAACTATCATTGCTTTTAACCAACCCAAAACTCCAATCAAAATTAAAATTCCAACATTAGAAAAATGGGATAGTTTCTTGTCGAGTGAAAATCAAAATGGAATTTTAACTCTAGAAAATAAAGACCATAAATTCACACTCTAAAATTAGCAATTTCTCTATCAATAATGTTAATATATATACCATGGAATCAATTTTAAAGTCAGATATTTTTTTCTTTATTACTTCAATGTCGGTAGTTATTATTACTTTATTTTTATTAGTTGCTTTATTTTATTTTATTAAAATAATGCGAAATTTTTATAAAATATCGTCTATTTTAAAAAATTATACTGAAGATACAAGTAATGAATTGAAAGATATGGGTCAACATATAAGACAAAGTAAATTGTTTACATTTCTTTTTGGTAAAGAGAAAGTTAAAAAGGAAACAGAAAAATCAACAAAGAAATCGATATAAGTAGTTTATAAATTATTAATTAATATAAAAGCTCTACAAATTATATTTTGAAAATAATTCGTTTAGCTTTAAAAATACAATGGTTAAAAAAATAGTAGCAAAAAAGGGTTTA
>CAYVBT010000025.1:0-2199 GCA_964449885.1 uncultured Candidatus Saccharibacteria bacterium | reverse complement strand
TGCAAAAACAATTATGGGAATTGGGACTGGAGTAGCTGCCCTTTCTGCTGCCGCTTATGTCTTATTTGGCCCAGAAGGCAAAAAGAATCGTAAAATTATTCGTGGTTGGTCAGTTAAAATGAAAGGTGAAATAATTGAAAAGTTTGAAAATGCTAAAGAATTAACCGAACCAGTTTATCACGATATCGTTGATGGCATTCAAGCTAAATATGCTAAATTAAAAAATGTTGACCCCGATGAATTAAATAAAGTTGTTGGCGAAATAAAAAAACACTGGAAAACTCTCAAAAAAGAAGCTATGCGTAAAAAGACAAAAACAACTAAGAAAAAATAGTCATAAAAAATTCCTCCACTCGGAGGAGTTTTTTATGATATGATGATTGGATGGAAAATCTTTACGATCAATCAATAGAATTACACAAAAAATACGGTGGTAAATTAGAAACTAAGAGTAAGGTCCCCTTGTCAAATAAGGAAGATCTTTCTTTGGCTTATACTCCTGGTGTTGCTGGAGTTTGTCTAGCAATTGCCAAAGAAGAAAAATTAGCCAGAGTTTTAACTCTCAAGAAAAACACGGTTGCTATTGTGACTGACGGCTCGGCTATCTTGGGTCTTGGCAATTTGGGCCCATTGGCGGCTATACCAGTCATGGAAGGCAAAGCCACGATATTTAAAGAGTTCGGTGGTGTTGATGCTTTTCCAATTTGTTTAGATACAAATGATACAGAAGAGATAATAAAAATAGTAAAACAAATTGCTCCGGTTTTCGGCGGAATAAACCTTGAAGATATTTCGGCGCCTCGTTGTTTTATAATCGAAGAACGATTAAGAAAAGAATTAGATATCCCAGTCATGCACGATGATCAATGGGGCGCAGCAACTGTGACTCTGGCTGCTCTTATCAATGCTCTTAAAATAGTCGGCCTTGATAAAACAAAAGCAAAAGTTGTTATCTCCGGTGTTGGCTCGGCTGGAGTTGCTACAGGGCGATTACTCCATGAGTACGGAATAACAAATACTATTTTTTGTGATAGTCATGGTATTATAAATTTAAATAGGAGTGATTTAACAAAAGAAAAAATTGAATTATTAAATGGTAGTCAAAAAAAAGATTTAGAGGGAAATTTAGAAATTGCGATCAATCAAGCTGATGTTTTCATCGGTTTATCAAAACCAAATGTTTTAACATCTGCTATGGTTAAAAGTATGACTTCAAAACCAATCATCTTTGCTTTAGCCAATCCTAGCCCTGAAATCAATCCCGAATTGGCAATGAGTTCTGGTGTATATATTATGGCCACTGGTCGCTCTGATTATCCAAACCAGATAAATAATTCTTTGGTTTTCCCTGGGGCCTTCCGGGCTATGCTTGATAAGAAAATACCACAATTTGAAAATAAAATTTTTATCACTATTGCTGAAGCTCTGGCTAATATGATAGAAAAACCAACTCCCGAGAAGATAATCCCAAGTATGTTTGATAAGGGTGTCATGGAAACAGTTTATAAGGCTGTATCTTAACTTAAATAATTTTGCTAAAATTTTGTGGCGAGGTATAATATAAACATGGATGAAATTAAATTAAATACTATCGAATGGTCAGTGCCAGAATATTTTCACAAAGAGCGTGGAAATGATTGGTTCTGGACTATTGGGCTTATTACTATTGTGGCTTGTGGTTTAGCTATTTGGTTACACAATTTTGTTTTTGCTATTTTTCTATTAATATCTGGATGTTGTTTAATTATGTTTACATTACGACACCCACAAGAAGTAACTTATAAAATAGAAACAAAAGGTTTATCAATGGGCAAAGATTTATATACTTGGAAGAGTTTGAAGAGTTTTAATATTAAAAATATTGAAACGGAGTCTTATGCTAAATTAATGATAGAAACTAGTAAGCACTTCCTCCCAGTCTACACAATTCCTGTACCAAAAGATTTAGAAATTGAAGTTAAACAAACTCTCCTTTTGGTTCTTCCCCGCTCAGAAATAGACGAATCAAAATCCATGGTCTTCATGGAAAAACTAGGATTCTAAAAATAAAAAATGGCTATCACATTGCGAGGGCAAGAGTAGATAGCTATTTTTTGTTTCGACTTGCAGTTATATATCTAATAGTGTAAATTAAGGGCGTAAGAGATTGGTCCCGTCGTTCAATGGATAGGACGCAACTTTGCGGAAGTTGCGATGCAG
>CAYVBT010000024.1:2501-11485 GCA_964449885.1 uncultured Candidatus Saccharibacteria bacterium | reverse complement strand
TGCTTGTAACTCCTATGAACACCCAATTTGAACAACATTGCAACGCCGCTATGCTAAGTGAAATGGGTGTGCGTGTGATAAAAAAATTAAGCAAGAAACACTTAGCTAGCATAGCCCATTGGGTAGAATTTGAAAATCCCATTGAAGTAGATTACCCAGACCAAACTGCCGATATTATTAAGGCCATAGTAGAAAATCATGGCATTTTACCAGAAGATGCACCACTCGAATTTTTAAATCAAGGTTTGTTTGAACAACTATAATAATTTTATTATATATTGCTTTTGCTTTACGAGGTTATCGAATTGCGATTCGAAATGGTCCAGATGCTTTTTCTAAATTACTTGTTATCGGGCTCGTCTCAATTATTACAGCTCAGTCTTTCATGAATATTGCTTCTATCACTGGCGTTTTTCCTTTAACTGGCGTACCACTCGTCTTTATTTCTCACGGTGGAACAGCCTTACTTCTATCTCTTGGTATGGTTGGCCTTATACTCAATATCTCTCGTTATCAAGGTAAACCAATACTAGATAAATAAATTTTCCAGATAGCGGCCTTGTTACTATCTGAGGTTATTTTATATGCTAGAAAAAAAACTTTAAATAAGTTATAATTTGAAATATGAAAATATTATTAACTGGCGGTGGAACAGGAGGGCATTTTTATCCTCTTATTGCAATCGCTGAAAAATTAGTTGAGATAGCAGACAAAGAAAAGATTGTTGATTTAAAACTATATTACATGTCTGATCGGCCATATGATAAGCGAATGCTTTTTGAGAATAAAATTACTTTTATTCAAATCCCATGTGGGAAGATGCGAACATATTTTTCAATTAGTAATTTTTTTGATATTTTTAAAACTGCGACAGGAGCAGTATTAGGAATAATTTCAATGTTTTTTATTTTTCCTGATGTTCATGAATCTGATTCATACCCAGGACGATTAAATGTCTGGACTGCAAAATTTGCTTGGCATGTTGCTATTTCTTGGCCAGAAGCAGCTGATTATTTACCTAAAGATAAAACAGCACTAACTGGTCAGCCAATTAGAAAAGAAATATTGCACGTAGATTCGAATGGAGCATATCAGTTTTTCAAACTTAAACCAGATTTACCAGTTATTTTAGTCATCGGGGGTTCATTAGGGGCTCAAAAGATTAATGATGTGGTGGTAGATGTATTACCAGAATTACTTTCTCATTATCAAATAATCCATCAAACTCGTTCAAAATTATTAATGGCTAATAATCCAAATATTGAAAGGTATGTCCCTATCCCATATCTAAACAATCTATCGACTCGTATGGCAGCTGGTTGTGCCGATATTATTATCTCTCGAGCTGGTTCTGCTATATTTGAATTTGCTTCATGGGGCATACCTTCAATTATTATTCCCATCACAAACTCAAACGGTGACCATCAAAGGAAAAATGCTTTCAATTATGCAAGGTCTGGAGCTTGTGAAGTAATTGAAGAAGCAAATTTAACTTCTCATGTTCTTGTTTCTGAAATTGACAAATTACTTACTTCTAAAGAAAGATTAACTCGAATGAAAGACAGTGCCTTAGCCTTTGCAACTCCACATGCCGCAGAAAAAATTGGCCAGTCAGCTATCAATTTAGCTTTAAGTCATGAAGAACAATAAGTAGTAAGGAAGAATTCAAAATGGAAAATATATCAAATAATAAAATAGTTACTCGTTTTGCTCCATCACCAACTGGCTTTATGCATGTTGGCGGTGTTCGAACTGCTATTTATGCATATTTATGGGCTAAAAAAAATAATGGGAACTTTATCCTAAGAATTGAAGACACAGACAAAGAAAGAGAGGTAATTGGATCTGTTTCTCACATTATAGAATCATTAAAATGGTTTGATATTAATTGGGATGAGGGGCCAGAAGTCAATGGACCCAATGCTCCGTATATTCAATCTGAAAGATTAGATTTATATAAAAAATATGCACAAATATTAATTAAGAAAGGCTTAGCATATCCAGATCCATTTACCGAAAAAGAAGTGGAAATTTTCCGAAAAAAAGCTGAAGAAGAAAAAAGACCATTTTTATACAGAGAACACAGAAAAGAAACATCAGAAATTTGGGACGGGAAAAAACCTCTACGTTTTAAAGTGGGAGAAATAAAACGTTACGAATGGAATGATTTAGTTTTTGGAGACCTGTCAGCAGGACCTGAAGCCTTAGACGATTTTATTTTAATTAAAAGTGACGGTTATCCTACTTATAATTTTGCCCATATTATTGATGACATAGAAATGGGTGTGACCCACGTGATGCGTGGACAAGAATTTATCTCGTCGACGCCGAAGTTTTTATCTTTATATGAAGCCCTAGAAATTAAACCGCCGTTTTTTGTAACTCTACCGCCAATTCTTGGTGAGGGTGGAAATAAAAAACTAAGTAAACGCGATGGGGCAAAAGATATTTTAGAGTATCGAAATGAGGGGTATCTACCCGAAGCAATGTTTAATTTTTTGACTTTCTTGGGATGGAATCCAGGTGGAGAAAAAGAAATATACACAAAAGAAGAACTTATTAATATTTTTGATATAAATAAAATCCAAAAATCGGGGGCTCAATGGAATGATGAAAAATTAGATTGGGTAAATAAGGAGCATATAAAAAAATTATCAGGAGGTGATTTAGAGAAACATGTTTTTGCTTGGCTACCAAAACAATTACAAATTAAAAAAATTATTCCTGTAATTGTCGAGCGAATCTCAAAATTTGGTGACATTAAAACAATGGTTGATAATGGGGAACTTGATTTCTTTTATAAAGAACCTGTATACCAAAAAGAAAAATTAATCTATAAAGACACTTCAGCCCAAAAGACAGTAAGTAATTTAGAAGAAGTAATTAATGTTGTAAAGATGACAGAGGAAAGTGATTTCAATCAAGAAAATATCAAAATTTTTCTTATGGAAATTGCAAGTCATTTAGAGAATCGAGGAGAAATCCTACACCCAATGCGAATGGCCTTATCAGGGCTCGATAAATCTCCCGACCCATTTATTTTAGCCGAGATTCTCGGTAAAGATGAGACAATTTATCGTCTTGAAAAAGCCATTGAAATTTTAAAAATGTAGTATAATAAACAGTATAGATGAGAAAATTATTTTTTTTTGTTATTTTAATAGTTATTTTGGCAATAAGCTCATCCCAAGTGCAAGCTTTGACGGCTGAAGATGTTCGTCAACAGATCAAGGATACAAATAGTCAAATTGAAGCACTTGATAAAGAAATTACAAAATATCAATCACAAATATCGGAAACCAGTGCCCAAAAAACAACTTTGGCTAATTTAGTTAAAGAATTAACATTAACCAGAAATAAATTAATTAAAGAAAGGGAACAAATTCAGAAAAAAATATCTGCTACAGGATTAATAATTGATACTCTTTCAAGTGATATTGAAGAAAAAGAAAAATCAATTGCAATTTCAAAACAAACTCTTGGTAAAATGATAAAAGATTTGAATCAAAACGATAACATCGATATCATTGAAAGACTTTTATCTGTAAATAATTTTACGGAATTTAGTCGTGAGTATAATAACCTTATTACATTAAACCAAAAGATAAAAGAAAATATTACGGATGTTTCAAATAAAAAAGTTGAACTTCAAACTTCAAAAGTTCAAAAAGAAGGAGAACAACAAAACCTAAATAATCTCAAGAATAATCTTGTTCAAAAAGAACAAGTTGTTACTATAACAAAAAAAGAAAAAGATACTTTACTGAATCAAACTAAAAACAAGGAAGCTGAATATCAAAAATTATTAGCTGAAAAAATTAAAATTAGGGATGCTTTTGATAAAGTTCTAGAAGACTATGAAGCCCAATTAAAATATATTTTAAATCCAAAATCATTACCCAAAGAAGGTTCGGGAGTTTTGTCTTGGCCTTTAAAATCTATATTGGTTACATCTTTTTTTGGCGATAGATGTGTCAAGTATAGTTGGGGTAATTCCTGTAAATTTCATTACGGAATTGATTTTCGAGCTGCAGTTGGAACTGAAGTTATGGCAATGGCAAGTGGAATTGTTGAAGGGGTTGGTGATACTGACTTGTCTTGTCCAAAAGCTTCTTTTGGTAAATGGATATTCATTCGATATGACAATGGACTATCTAGCACTTACGGTCATTTATCCGTCATTTCTGCAAAAGTTGGACAGAAGGTAAGTGTTGGTGATATCGTTGGTTTGTCAGGGAATACAGGATCATCAACTGGGCCACACTTGCATGTTTCTGTGTATGCATCTGACGGAGTAAAAGTTGATACAGTTCCAAGTCAAAGTTGCAGTGGAAAAATATTCACTCAGCCCATTTCAGCTAAAGGGGCTCATTTAAATCCAGCTTTATATTTACCAAACATAACTTCTGCAATGGTTAAAAAGTAAATATATTTGCACAAATTTTATATATGGTGTTATAATATAAATATGGATAAAGACGAAAGAAAACCTAGATTACATATTCACATGGGGGGATTAATTGTATTAATTATAATCCTACTCATTTTATTTAAAGTTGATATTAAATCAAAAATAAAATCTCCACAATTTCAGTCAAATGTTTCTTATATTGAAGAAGAAATAAAAACAGTCTGGCAGAAATATATTTCTGGACCGCTAAAAAAGAAAGTCGGTGATACTTTTATAAATGTTACTAATACAGAACTTAAAAAAATTCAAACTAACTTTAGTGATAATGTCCTAAAAACCCCCACTGAAAAAGAAATAGATAATTTAATAAATGGCAAAGAATAAAAAAGACCTATAATTAGGTCTTTTTTTGTGCCCGAGGTGGGACCGTGATTACACTTATCGAATACTACGTATTCAGGTACTTTTCGCTCTGATTATCATCAGAGAACGAAAAGTCTTTCGATTTCCACACGCAAGAGAAGCAGTTCTCTTGCTCTCGTACACTAAATTAAAAACTGGCCAAAGCCAGCTTTTAATTTGTGCCCGAGGTGGGAATCGAACCCACATCCCTTACGAGACACGATTTTAAGTCGTGCGCGTATACCAGTTCCGCCACTCGGGCAAACAAAACATATTGATGTTTTAAACAGCCGTTTGCCCTCGTGACGGCCTCCTCCTTTCAGTCGGATAAAATATGAAGCAGTTCATCTTTTATCCACTCGGGCAATAGCTACACAAGTATAATTACATAATTTTCAAAAAATTACAAATTTTGTTATACTCTTTACATGTCATATTACACAACAATCGGTCTTGAGATTCATGCCGAATTAAATACTAATTCAAAAATGTTTTGTGGTTGTATTAACGACTCAGAGGAAAAAACTCCCAATGTATATATTTGTCCAGTCTGCATGGCTCATCCTGGAACTCTTCCTGTTATCAATAAAAAGGCCGTGGAGAGTGTTATTAGGGTTGGGCTTGCTATAGGAGCAGATATAGCCGATTTTACTGAATTTGACCGTAAAAATTACTTTTACCCAGATATACCTAAAGCTTACCAGATTTCTCAATATAAATTTCCAATTGTTTCAGGTGGTAAATTGCGAGGTGTAGATATTACTCGTATTCACTTAGAAGAAGATACCGCCACTTCAAAACACGATAAAGGAGATTTCTCACTTGTTGATTATAATCGTGCGGGTGTACCACTCATGGAGCTCGTCACCGAACCAGTAATTCACTCTTCTAAAGAAGCTGGAGATTTCGGACGAGAGCTTCAATTACTTTTAAAATATTTAGGAGTTTCAGAAGCAAATATGGAAAAAGGTGAAATGCGCGTGGAATTAAATATTTCAATTTCAAATGATTTAAATAAACTGGGAACGAAAGTTGAAGTCAAAAATATTAATTCCTTCCGAGCAATGGAGCGAGCTGCTGAGTATGAAATAAAAAGAATGGCTGAATTATTGGATAATGAAAAAGGAGATGAAATAGTTCAAGAAACTCGAGGTTGGGATGAAAATAAACAAGCAACATTTTCGCAACGAAAAAAAGAGAATGCCAATGATTACCGTTACTTCCCAGACCCAGATTTACCAAAATTGTTTTTAAGTAAGGTTTTTGATTTAGAATCGCTTAAGGATGGTTTACCAGAATTACCTGAGGCTAAGCGTGCTCGATATCGAAATGATTACGGTATTAAAGATGAAGACATTGAAAGCTATATTACCGATCAAGAACTTGGAGCGTGGTTTGAAGAAGTTTCAAATAAATTTTTGCAAGGTATTTCCTCGCGTAGAGTAGCGGAGAGAGGTGATTCCTTAGCGAAAATTTCTACTGCTTCAAATTACATAACTTCTGATTATTTAGGATTAAAAAAAATAAATGTGGAAGTCCGACTTCCAAAAGTTCAAAATTTTGTAGAGCTTATTGAAATGGTTGCAGATGGAAAAGTTTCATCTCGCGGAGCCAAAGACATACTAGCAATGATTGTAGTTGTGGATGAGTCCCCATTAAAAATTGCCCAAGAAAAAGGCTTATTACAAAATCACGACGAAGGAGCTTTGAAAGAAATCGTCCAGAAAATAATTGATGCCAACCCAGAAGTTGTTGCGACTTACAAGGCAGGAAAAGAAAATGCCATAATGTCACTCGTCGGCCAAGTTATGAAAGAATCCCGTGGCTCAGCTAATCCAACTTTAGTTCAAAAAATATTAAACTAATTATTGGCGTAAATATGGAAAAAGTAAAAATAGGAAAATACAAACATTATAAAGAATTAATTTGCCAAGTTATTGGAGTCGCTAAGCATAGTGAAGATAGAGATCAAGAACTTGTGATATATTACCATCCGGATGAAAGTGGGAATGATCAACTTTGGGCTCGCCCAATTGAAATGTTTCTTGAAAATGTCGAGACTGAAACTTACAAAGGTCCAAGATTTGAATACCTTGAATCCTCACAGGTCTGACCTGTGAAATGGAGAATAGTGTGTTATAATAATCAATGAAGAAAAAAATTTATTTTTATTATGGAAAAAGGTTCTTGAGAAATGTATTATTAATTAATCTATCATAATTTATGAACGAAAATTCAAACGAAGTGAAAAAAATAAAAGTAGCAATAAATGGTTTTGGGAGAATTGGCCGGGCGTTTTTAAAAATAGTTTGGCAAAGAGATGATATTGAAATCGTGGCTATTAATGATTTAGGTTCTATTGATAGTTTATCGTACTTACTACGTCACGATACAGTTTATCGTAATTGGGACCACAAAGTAGAAGCGATTGGAACAGATTTAATTATTGACGGAAAAGTAATAAAATATATTTCAGAAAAAGATACCACAAAACTTCCTTGGAAGGATTTAGATATTGATGTAGTGGTTGAATCAACAGGCCTTTTTACTTCATTTGATAAAGCTAAATTTCATATTGATTGTGGAGCCAAGAAAGTTGTTATCAGCGCGCCATCTAAGGGTGCCGAGAGTACAACTCATGGTGAGACAATTCTCCTTGGTATAAACGAAGAAAAGTTTGGAACGTGCGATATTACTTCCAATGCTTCTTGTACAACCAACGCTGCTTCGCCACTTATTGCTATCATGCACGAAAGTATTGGTATTGAGAAAGCTATTTTAAATACCGTTCATGGATATACTGCGACTCAAGCCTTAGTTGATGGCCCAAGTAAGAAAGACCTTCGTGAAGGCCGTGCAGCAGCTCAAAACATCATTCCTAGCTCTACCGGAGCTGCTATTGCTGTCACAGAAGCCTTCCCAGTACTTAAAGGATTATTTGATGGTATATCTATTAGGGTACCCGTTCCTGCTGGTTCAATTGTTGATATCACTTTTATTGCTAAGCGTGATACTACAAAAGAAGAGGTTAATGAAATAATGAAAAAAGCTGCTCTTGAATCACGATGGGACAAATTATTTACAATTACAGAAGACAATTTAGTCTCTTCAGATATACTTGGTGAAAGCCACGCTTGTATTGCTGATCTTGAAATGACTCGCGTTGTTGGAGGAAATCTTGTAAAAGTTCTCGGTTGGTATGATAACGAAATGGGGTATACATACACACTTGTTGACCATGTTATAAAAACTGGATTAAGTATCAAATAATTTCTCCCTTAAATACAAAAGTTGCTGGGCCACGAAGGATTATATTTCCTTCGTGGTCTTTTGATAAGTAAAGTTTACCACCAGGAAATTCTAGAGTAATTTCTTCCTCTATTAACAATTTTCCATCGGAGAGTTTATCAATTATAGAAAAGACTGCGCAGGCCCCAGTACCACAAGCAAGTGTTTCTCCACAGCCACGTTCCCAAACTCTAACTTTATAATTTGTCTCCCCGCCTGCTCCCTCGTGAGGGCGGGCAGGATTAATTTTTTCGACAAATTCAACATTAATTTTATTTGGGAAAAGGGTATTAGTCTCTACTTTTGGTCCGACACTTTTTATATCGATATTTTCCAAACTTTCAACAAATGTCACAGCATGAGGATTACCCATTGATACACAATTAAATTCATATCCTTCTACAGAGCGAGGCAAGACCTCGCTCTTTTTAAGGGTTTTTGGGAAATCGGGGTGTTCGAATATTGGCTTGCCCATATTTACTGAATAAGTATCATCTTCATTTATTATTATTTTTTTTATTCCTGCCCTTGTATCTATGTATATTTCAGAATTTTTGGAAGTCCGACTTCCAAAAATTTTGGTAAGGTAGAATTTTGCGGTGCAACGAATACCATTACCGCACATTTCAGCAAGTGTTCCATCGGAATTGTAATAATTCATAAAACAATCCACCTTCGCTTCACTCTGGCGAGACAAGTCCGTCTTATTTGATTTTTCAAGTAGTATTAATCCATCCGCTCCAATACCAAAATTTCTATCACAAAGATATTTAATATAATCTGGTTTAATATTAATTTCACCATTAAAATTATTAATCATAATAAAATCGTTTCCAGCTCCGTGATATTTATGAAATTCAAGCATAGACATATTATAACCTTA
>CAYVBT010000024.1:0-2491 GCA_964449885.1 uncultured Candidatus Saccharibacteria bacterium | reverse complement strand
AGTGTATAAATTTATTGACATAATATTTTTAATATGATAACAATAAGACATAATCGTTCATTACAAAATACATTATAAAGTGTAAATAATATAATACAAAATACTATTGTTCTCGAGAGAACCCTTGCGTAGACCGACTGGGCCGAGTAGAGTAAAACTAGAGCATAGATTTATACGTGGTGAATCAGAGAATAATATTATGGAGTATTTTTATTATTTGCTATAATAAATAAATGATATATATCGGAAGTGACCATGCTGGTTACGAGTTGAAAGAAAAATTGAAGATATTTCTGACTGAATTAAGTTATAAGGTTGTTGATAAAGGAGCTTTTAAACTAGATAACGAAGATGATTATCCGGATTTTGTTATACCAGTCGCAGAATCTGTTGCTCAAGACCCTGGAAGTTTTGGGATAGTTATTGGAGGGAGTGGACAAGGTGAAGCAATATCAGCCAATAAAATAGATGGAATCAGAGCAACAGAATATTATGGTGGGGATCCAGAAATAGTGAAAGTTTCAAGAGAACATAATGATGCAAATATTTTATCTCTCGGCGCGCGTTTTGTGACAGAAGAGGAAGCGAGAGAAGTTGTAACTTTATTTCTTGAGACAAAATTTAGTGGAGAGGAAAGAGCAAGAAATTAACAATTAATTATACTAGAAACTAGCATACTAGAAACTAGAACCTAAATTAATGACCGAAATAACCCCAGCCATTTTAGTAAAAAATTTTAATGAATTAAATGAAAAATTAGCCAGGCTAGTTAACATTACAAACTTGGTCCAAATTGATATTTGTGACGGAAGTTTTGTTCCCAGTATTTCTTGGCCAATGCAAAGAAATGATCAAGATAGCCTCAATGCGATTTTAAACGAAGAAGATGGTCTACCTTTTTGGCAAAGTTTAGATTTTGAATTTGATTTAATGGTTTTAAATGCACACAAGCAATTTGATTTTTTTACACGACTTGGTGCCAAGAGAATTATTTTTCACCTAGAAGCTGAAAATGAAGATGATTTTAAAGAATTTCTTGAATCTCTTGATCCATATTTTAAAGATAATATTGAAATCGGTATTGCAATTAATACGACAACGAGTATCGATAAATTAGACCCAATTATAAATTATATAGATTTTGTTCAATGCATGGGAATAGAAAAAATTGGTTTTCAAGGTGAACCTTTCGATGCTAGAGTCATAGACCAGATTAAAGAAATAAAAATTAAATATCCAGAAATTAAAATTAGTATAGATGGTTCAGTTAATAAAAATACCGCACCAGAACTTCTCTCAGCTGGGGCCAATAGACTAGTAATTGGTTCAGCATTACTAGATAGTGATGATATGGGTGAGACAATTAAAAATTTTGAGCTTCTGTAAAAGTTTAGCTTAAAATTATTTCAACAAAGACGAAAATCAGCCAAAATAAGAGGAGATAATAACTTTCTTTTTTTGAAAGAGTTTTCCCTGAACGCATAAAATAAAACAAAAGGAATGATGATACAACCATAAATATTCCTGCTGAATATATTATTCTCTGTGGAAAAGCAAACGGACTTATCAACGCAAGAAGCCCTATGACAACTGTCCCGTCAGCTAAAACCGTACCTAGAATATCTCCAACCGCAAGAGAATCATGATTTTTTTTGATGGCGGATAAACAGAAGAATAATTCCGGCATAGTTGTACCCACACCGACAATTAACATTCCAATGAAAACAGAATTTATCCCCAAATAATCTGCGATATTGATTGTTGAAGTAACAACAAAATGTGCTCCAATTAATAGTACTAACATACTGAAAAGAAGAAGTAACCCATCTTTCAGTCTGTTATTTTGTTTAATTTCAACAGTACTCGGAACAATTTGTTTTTCTTTATTGTTTTTAAAGGCTAAATAATAAAAAATTAATCCGGTAATAATCAAGCCCAATCCTTCTAATCGTGAATAGTAACCATCTAATCCTAAAACAATTGGAATAATAAGAATAAATGGATAAATTATATTTTCTTTTAAAATGTGACTATCTATCTTTATGCCTCGTCCGGCCACAAATATAACAATAGCGAAAACCAAGGTCATGTCAGCAATATTTCCTCCAAACAATGTTCCTAATCCTAGTTCTGGGACACCAGCCATGGCTGAGTTTATTGAAATAAATATTTCGGGCACTATCGATATAACTGCAATTACAATAAAACCAACAATATATTTTGACAGTTTAAAACTTTCAGCTATTTGAAAAGCATATTTAGTTGACGAGGTTGCTCCTTTTAATATCAAAAATAATGATACAATAAAAATAAATATATTTTCAATCATATATTCATTATATACGATATTTGTAAAAATATAAAATTTATAGCATTTAATTATAATTTTTGTTAAAATATAAGTGTGGAAAATCTAAAAGATGAAAATATTAATGAACTTAAAATTATTGCGAATAATATTCGAATAAGTATTATACAAATGCTAACTGAA
>CAYVBT010000023.1:12475-13127 GCA_964449885.1 uncultured Candidatus Saccharibacteria bacterium | reverse complement strand
GCATTGTATTCGAATAATATATCGTTGGGGTCGGTGATGGAAACGGGTGAAGTGTCGGAGTTTGCGTCTTGACCAGATATTATTTGCCAATCAAATAAACTTGTTTCTGGGACATCCCACACTGTTATCATATGTTTTATTGAAGTAGCATCATTAACAGGTCTTGCATAATAATTATTATCAAATATTCCCAATTGATTAAAATTATGCCCTGTATTAAGTCTTACCCAAAATGTTTGCTGGTTAGATTGTTTTGCAACAAAAAAGTTACCATTAACCGCTAAGTCTGTAGTAACTATATCAACTTCTAACCCTGGTGTTTCATGGATCATTAATTGTTCATCACAATTATAAACATTATTATTTGTAATTGACATAGTTTTACTAGCATGTATGAAAATACCATGCCCAACACAATTAGCAACTGTATTATTTTTTATTGTTACACCGCCGGTTGTTTGAAAATCCATATAAATACCATTACCTGCACCATTAGGAGTTCCTATTGGCAATCCAGATGAATTTCCAACACCATTCAAAATAATATTTCCTTCAACAATCATATTACTACCCTCATCTTGATTGCCATGATAAATACCGGCTCCATCAGATTTAATTTTAGTAAAATCATAGATAAAATTATTTCTTATAA
>CAYVBT010000023.1:7427-12465 GCA_964449885.1 uncultured Candidatus Saccharibacteria bacterium | reverse complement strand
TAATCTCATTAACTCCAGCAAAATCAATACCAATGTAACCCATATCACTAATAATGTTATTTTCAATAATTGAATAATCTGTCTGAAAACCAAGAATACCAAAACCACTTACCTCATTCGACAATCCTTGCCCAGGGAATTTTAAAACAGTTGATATATTATTGCCCTTTATTAATGCATAATCAGCATTTGCTGCTGTGACGATTCCGATATCATTACAATTATTAATGACATTATTTAAAATAGAAGCATAATCTGTACCAAAAATTCTTACTCCTGTTTGTCCTCCATAGCTAATATTATTATTTTCTACAATAACATGTGAACCATATTCAAGATTAATTAACCTTAGATTTGATCCTGTAATTATTAGGTCATCAATTGTAAAATATGATTTATAATTTGAAGTAATACTATGGTTAATAATAGGGATTTGGGTTATTTTTACTGTTGGATTAGTAGCTCCAAAATACACAAAAAGAGTTGACGTGGCCGTGTTGTAATACCATTCCCCATATTGATCTAAGGTAGAAATGCTATTTTGAATAAAATATCCATGATTATCTGTTAATACATGAGCAGCTGGTATGGTTAATGCTAGGGTGCTAGTGGAATGATTAGTTATTGGATAGCGTCTAATTGAATAAGCATCCTTTCTAAGTACAACTTCAGCATTTGTCCAATTGGGAATATTTGTTAATTGGTTGTCAGTTATAGAAGTAGTCCCATTATGTGATTCAAAATATATCCATCCGGTATTTGGATACCTACCCATTGCATATTGAACACCATCAATTACTACCATATTAGGGGCTGATTGCGTTGCCACCACTTTCGAATAAATCCCTCCCCCTTCACTTGTCCATCCCGTTATTGTCGTAAAACCAGAGATAATTGGTTTCTCCCCTGTACCATAAGAAGAATAAGTAATAGGTGAAGTTGAATTACCTGAGGAGTTAACCGTAATGGTTTCTCCCGTCCATATATCACCACTCTTAAAGAGTATAGATGCACCAGGAGTGAAGGTCTGAGAGTTGACTTTAGCTATTGTTTTCCAAGGAGTCGATGGTGAGGTTCCATTGTTTGTATCACTACCAGTAGATGATGAGATATAGAAAGTATTTGCTGGTTCAGAGGGTAGAGTGATATCTATAGTATCAGAGAGTGGTGTAGAGATATTACCAGCTTGATCTCGAGCCCAAGCATATAGGGTTTTGGTAACAGTTGAAGCAGACACAGGATTTAAAAAAAAGAAAATACCAAAGATAAGAATTGCGATAAATATTATATTTTGATTTTTATTTTTCATATTACAAAAACTTGATTTATCGAGAAAGAAAATATAGCCAACCAAAAAACAGTTTATATCTTTTTGCTTACTATATTATACCAAGAATCCTACTCTTTATTAAGGGCTTCGATTGGATTAAGTTTTGAGGCATTGCGGGCCGGGAAAACCCCAAAAACAATACCAATAATTGCAGAAATTGAGACAGAAAGTATTACCCCCCAAAGTGGTACTATAAAATCCCAAGTCAGGCCAAAACTCTGAGCAATCTTTGAAATAATAAATGCTCCTATGGCCCCACCCAAAACACCAAAGACACCTCCGATAATAGTTAAAATCACTGATTCAATAAGAAATTCATAAAGAATATCTTTATTTTTTGCTCCTAGAGCTTTTTTTAAGCCGATTTCACCAATACGTTCTGTGACAATGACATACATAATATTCATAACGCCCACTCCCCCAACCATCAAAGAAATAGAAGCAATCGCAATAAGTAAAAAAGTTATTCCTTGCAGAATCGTACCAAAAATATCCATTGTTTCTTCTTGAGTGGTTACTTTAAAATCATCACGAATTGGGTCAGAAATATAATGATTGCGTCTTAATACATCTGCAATATCAAGAGATGTTGCATCGGCTTTTGTATTATCTTCTAGTTGAACAACAGCGTAAACTAGATAATCAATGCCTTGAATTTTCTTTTGAAGAGTTGTTACCGGAATAAAAACTTGGTCGTCACTGCCATCAAATCCACCTTTCGCCGAATACACACCTATAACTTCAAAATTATAATTTCCAACTCTTATTAATCTACCCAAGGGGTCTTCCTCACCAAATAAATCTTTAGCTATTTTATTTCCGAGGACTGCAACTTGAGCTAATGATTTATCTTCTTGATAAGTATAACCTCGGCCTTGTTCAATTACACTTTGGTCTACATCAAAACGAGAAGAACTTGCCCCAAAGATAAATGCATTTTTCGAAACACTTTTATAAGTTACAACTTGTTGCCCCATTGAAACACCATATGCATTTAAAACATTTGGTAAAGTTTTCACATCTTCTATATCCCGGTTCTTTAGGGTGGTGATCGGCACCGCATTATTGGCTGAAGAATTCGCTGTCTCGTTACCACTTGAATTTGATCGTTGTTTCGTTGAAGCAGGAACTGAGACCTCCACAAATACCACATTTGATCCGTTGACTTCGATCTGACTATTTATATAACTTTTAAAACCTTCTCCAGCTGAAAGCACAAGTATGACTGTCCCTATACCAATCATAATACCAAGCGTCGTCAAAATAGTCCTAGAAGGATTTAAGGAAACTCCACGAATAGCTTGTTTAAAATATTTATTCATATCGCAATGCTTCAATAGGGTCTAAACGAGCTGCTTTAAGAGCAGGATAAAGACCAAATATTACTCCTGTTATCACAGAAACAACGACAGCTAAAATAATAGCAAACGGTGACACAATAAAAGCCCAATCATACCCTGCTAACCTTGCCCCGATGGCAATTAGATAAGAGACAAGTATTCCAAAAATAATACCAATTACTCCACCGGCTAAAGTAAGAATAATGGACTCAAAAAGAAATTGATTACGAATATTTTTCCGAGTCGCACCGATGGCTTTACGAAGACCAATCTCGCGAGTCCGCTCTGAAACTGTCACAAGCATTATATTCATAATTCCGATACCACCAACAACAAGAGAAATGCCAGCCATTAGACTTAAAAATATACTCATCGTATCAGTAATGTTAGTGAGAATTTTTAAAGCATCAGCTAGATCACGAACAGAAAAATCATCATCACTTTCATTTTTTATTCGATGCTGTTCCCGAAGCACCCGCTTCACATCTTCCATTGTAGATCCAATGTTTATGGCATCATCTACTTTTATTCTGATGAATTGAATATAATCAATACCAAGTAATTGTTTCTGCCCTATCTTGAAAGGAATAAAAACTTGATCATCTTGATTTTGAAATGCCACCGTTCCCATTTTTTTCTGAACACCAACTACTCGGAAAGGAATACTGCCGACTTCTTTATTTGTAGATAAATTATTGTTTGGTATTTGTATTTTTACAACTTGTCCTAATTCATCACCATTTGGAAATAAACTTAATGCCACATCATAACCCAAAACAATAACATTATCCCCCGCATTACCCTCTTCCTCTGTAAAAAATTGTCCTTTGTCTATTTCTACATTTTGAACCTTTGGATAAGTACCATCTGTTGCCACAAAACTAGTGTCAACGCTCTCACTTCCTGAAACAATCGTTGCATTTCCACTTACAAAAGAAGCCACAGCCGAAGCATAAGGAACATTACTTTTATCTTTTATAGCCTCTACATCGCGGAGGGATAAAGTCTTTATCTGAACCCCAAAGACAGCCGCCGGAGGTCCGTTATCGTTACTTTTACCTGGTAGAACTCCGATTAAGTTTGTACCTAATTTAGTAATTTGACCAAGAACTAGAGATTGCGCCCCTGCTCCAAGTGAAATTATTATTATAACTCCCGCAACCCCTATAACAATACCGAGCATCGTAAGAAAAGATCTACCCTTTCTGGAAAGTAAATTTTTTATAGTTGTTTTAATTTCAGATAAAAAGTTTTTCATTATAAACCATTACAAACTTAGTCTGTCGCTAATTTTGATGAGTGGACCCTGTCTGCATCTAGAACTTTTTCATCTCGTACTATCTCACCATCTTTAATCGTCACAATTCTTTTAGCATGACGCGCGACATTTATATCGTGAGTCACTAGTATTATGGTCTTGCCTTCTTTATTTAATTTCTCAAGTATATGCATGACGGTTGCTCCACTTTTTGAATCTAGATTTCCTGTTGGTTCATCGGCAAAAATAACTTTCGGGTCGCATACAAGTGCTCGGGCAATCGCTACGCGTTGTTTTTGTCCGCCTGAAATTTGGTTACTCATATAAGTCATTCTCTCTCCAAGGTCGACTGCCTCTAGGGCTTGTCTAGCTTTTTTTTCGTGACCTTTTTTATTTGAATTATAAAGAAGTGGAAGGATAACATTATCAAGAACACTCGTTCGAGGGAGTAAATTAAAAGATTGAAAAACAAAACCAATACGCTCGTTACGAATTCGGGCTAATTCATCATCGGTAAAATCTTTTGTATCAATTCCATCAAAAAGATATTCTCCGGTTGTTGGTCGATCTAAAAAACCAATAGTATGCATGAGGGTAGACTTACCCGAACCAGAAGGACCCATAATGGCCATAAATTCGCCTTCTTCGACAGAAAGATTTATATCATGAAGAACACTAGTTATAATTCCACCATTATCATAATCTTTTGTAATATTTTTAAGTTCTATTAATTTCATTTAGTTTTAATTAAGACAACAAACTCGTCATTTTCTTTTAGTCCATTTATAATTTCAATTAAACTTCCATCACCTAGAAGATC
Organism: uncultured Candidatus Saccharibacteria bacterium; assembly: GCA_964449885.1. Taxonomy (GTDB): domain Bacteria; phylum Patescibacteriota; class Minisyncoccia; order Phycocordibacterales; family UBA9973; genus UBA8515. The sequence continues at coordinate 7,717 of CAYVBT010000023.1, read as the reverse complement.
AGTCGCAACTTCAATTTCTTTAAACTTCTTTGTTCTAGGATCAGTAACTAGACGAATAGTTTTTTTACCAGTTTTATCAGTTAGAATTGAACGCGAAGGAACAGCCAAAATATTGTTCTTCTCTTTAACTTTAATTGTCATATTAGCTGTCATCCCTGGGCGTAATTCACTCATCTCCTCAGCACTTGCAGTAATTTTATAATTGACCACCCCTGAAACTAAAGTTGAGGATGGATCAATTTTTGTAATATTACCTTGAAAGATTTTTTCTGTTCCAAAAGCATCATAAT
>CAYVBT010000023.1:0-7417 GCA_964449885.1 uncultured Candidatus Saccharibacteria bacterium | reverse complement strand
CTGGCATCCCAATATTTAAATTAGCAATATTAGCTTCATTGATGTTTGCTTCTAAATAAATGTTTGAAACGTCCTGAAGAACTATTACCTCTTTAAGGGCTTGAGCTAATTCACCTTGTTTTATATCAATACTTGTTATTGTCCCATCAAGTGGAGCTTTGATAACGGTATCGTTATACCTGGCTTGAGCAAGTTGGACTTGACCTTCGGCTGAAATAATATCAGCATTTGCTAACTCAATATCTGACTGGCGAGCGGAAGCTTGTTTGATAGCAAGCTCGGCAGTTCTTTGGTCGATTGCCGATTTTGATTGTGAAAGAGCCAACTGGTAAGCATTATAATTTGCTAAGTAATCAGCAGATGATTTATTTGGAATCTCTATAACCCATTCTGTGCTACCTATATCATTATAGTTTTCGGGAAATTTAATATACAAACCAGAGTTTCCAATCGGTTGTGGGGTCACAGCGTCAATTGTACTTGTACCTTCGGTTAAACCAGAAACGGTAAAACTAGCGCCACCCGAACTATAATAAGTGGAAATTGACATTTTTCCTTCTTTGCCCAGCTTGTATGTTCCACTAATTATTGGAGCGGTATAATTACTATCTCCATCTTCGGGAACTGCTTCAGGAGTAGAATTAAGTAAATTCTGATAAGCATTTTGAACAATAGTCTCTTGAGTTAATTTCGTTTGTTCTAGAATTATTTTAGATAAAGTTACCTCTTCATTACTGGCCCCTTCCAATGTTCTCTTATACCTAGCATTTGCAGCTGCTAATGCCCCTTTAGCTGAAGTAAGGTTAGCTAAAACAGAAGCTTGGTCGAGGGTGGCTAGAATTTGGCCTTCTTTTACTTTATCCCCTACTTTTACTTTAATTGATTTAACAACTCCACTTGTATTAAATGATAAATTTAAATCTGTGCTTGAAACAACTTGCCCTGTAGCTAAGACTGTTTGTTTTAAGTCCATAAATTTAGCTATTTCAGTAACAGTATTTTTTGAATTATTACTTGGTTTGAATACGAAGAAAAGTCCGACTCCAATGATAATAATTAGTGGAATCAAAATACGTTTCTTTTTAAGAATTTTATTTATAAACACTTCTTTTATTTTTTTCATAATGATTTATTCTATTCCTACTAATTCAACATCAAATATGAGAGTCGAGTTGGCGGGAATACTACTGACAGCTCTTGATCCGTAACCTTTCTCAGGTGGAATGGTTAATGTTTTCTTTTCACCAATTTTCATACCAAGTAAACCTTCATCCCAACCGGCAATTACTTGCCCTGCTCCAAGAGTAAATTTAAATGGTTCGACATGATTAAAAGAAGCTATAACATTTGAATCAAAAATAGTTCCATCTGTTAAGCGCCCAGTATAATTCATAACTAAAACATCTCCATTTTTTGCAATTTTTTCCATTTGATTTTTTGAAGGTGCTGTTTGTTCTTTTACTATCTCGTCATTTTTTTCTATCTGATTTTCAATTTTATTCTCTGGAATATTATTTTCATTCGGATCTATTTCTCTAACTTTATTTATGAGAAAATAAATAACAAAACCAATAATACCAACAACAATAATAATAGAAATAATAACCCCTATATTTTCCTTTTGATTTTTCATAATGAGGAAAAGTTAACTAATAATATTTTTTTATTATAACATATCTTGCCAATTAAAAAAGCGAGGATATCTCTATCCCCACTTAATTAATATATTTTATTTTCTACTTTCTATAATAGTTGCGGCGACACTTTGTGGAACTATGTCATAACGAATGAATTCCATTGTAAATGAAGCTCGGCCTTCAGTCATAGAACGAAGAATTGTCATGTAACCAAACATTTCTGAAAGAGGGACAATGGCGCGGACCGCTTGGTTCATACCACGGGCTTCCATTCCTTCAATCAGTCCACGCTTTGAGGACAAACTTCCTGTGACATCTCCCATGAATTTATCTGGAGTCACAACTTCAACTTTCATCATTGGTTCTAATATTACTGGGCGAGCCATCTTACAAGCATCTTGCATGGCCATAGAAGCTGCAATCTTGAAAGCCATTTCGTTTGAGTCAACATCGTGATAAGATCCATCCCAAAGATCGACGGAAACATTGACCAATTTGAAACCAGCCAAAACCCCCCTATCAAGACCTTCTTTGAATCCTTTTTCACAAGCTGGAATATATTCTTGAGGAATCGCTCCACCTTTAATATTATTTACGAATTCAAAATCTTTTTCCCGTTTTGTATTTCGAGGTAAGTCTTCAACATTAACAGCCATATCCATTGGCTTAACTTTAATTTTAACGTGACCATAGTTACCACGGCCACCTGATTGTTTAATGTATTTACCTTCAACTCCGGCCTCCCCTGTAATAGTCTCCCGGTAAGCCACCTGAGGTTTACCAACATTTGTTTCAACCCCGAATTCTCTCTTCATACGATCAACAATAATTTCCAAGTGTAATTCTCCCATTCCAGCAATAATTGTCTCATTTGTTTCGGCATCAGTTTTAACTTTAAAAGTTGGATCTTCTTGAGCTAAACGTGATAATGCCATACCCATTTTCTCTTGGTCAGCTTTGGTTTTTGGCTCAACTCTTAAATCGATAACTGGTTCAGGGAAAACAATACGGTATAGTTCTATTGGATTTTCTTCTTCACACATCGTGTCGGAAGTAATTGTATCTTTAAGTCCAACAGCAGCCGCGATTTCTCCAGCATAAACTTTTTTAACTTCTTCCCGATCATTGGCATGCATTCTCAAGATTCGGCCAATACGTTCTTTATTGCGAGTTCGAGGGTTATAAATATAACTTCCGGCAGCAAGTGACCCTGAATAAACTCGGAAGAAAATAATCTGTCCAACGAATGGGTCGGTCGCTACTTTGAAAGCCAAAGCTGAAAATGGTTCTGCGTCCGATGCTTTTCGTTCAATAACATCATCTGTATCTGGATTTGTTCCTGTGATTGCTGGAATATCAAGAGGAGATGGAAGAAAATCTACAACAGCATCAAGAACCAACTGAACTCCTTTATTTTTAAGGGCACTACCGGCAAAAACTGGAAAAATCTCGTTGGCAATTACTCCTTTTCTCATTAATTTCTTTAATGTTTCAAGATTAGGAATTTTTCCTTCAAAATATTCATTCATTGTTACTTCATCTTGCTCAACTATTTTTTCAATTAACTCTGTATGATATTTTTCTACATCCGCTTTCATATTTTCAGGAATTTCTTTTTCTACAACTTTATTACCCATTTCACCTTCAAAGTAATAAGCCTTCATTTTAAGTAGGTCAACAACTCCTTCATGATTTTCTTCAAGACCAATCGGAATTTGCATTCGAATAGCTTTTTTTGTTAGACGATCAAGAATCGTAGCGAATGAATGTTCAAAAGATGCCCCAGTCCGATCTAGTTTATTAACAAAACAAACTCGAGGAACTTTAGCTTCATCGGCATAACGCCAGTTAGTTTCTGATTGTGGTTCAACCCCCGCAACTCCGTCAAACACAACAACAGCCCCGTCAAGTACACGGAGAGATCTTTTCACTTCAACCGTAAAGTCAATGTGGCCAGGAGTATCAATAATATTAAAACGATGTTTTTTAGTCTTGTCGGTTAAAGCGTAAGTTGGTGTCCAAAAACAAGTTACAGCCGCTGAAGTAATAGTAATACCTCGTTCACGCTCTTGCTCCATCCAGTCTGTGGTCGTTTCCCCATCGTGAACTTCTCCTATTTTATGCGACACACCAGTATAAAAAAGCACACGCTCTGTTGTCGTTGTTTTACCCGCATCAATGTGGGCAATAATTCCTATGTTTCTAACCTTCTCAAGTGGATAATCTCTTTCCATATATATAATTATGTTGCTAAAAATAAAAAAGACGTAAACGTCCTATGTCATATGAATATACAATATTTAGACATTTTTTGCAATAAAAAACAACTTACACATTCCCTCTAATTTTTGTCATTTTTACCATATCAATGCGATAGCGCCAGCTTGGCAAAATAACTTATTTTTAATTTATTATTTCATTTTACACTCCGATTTCTTATATAATTATTTAACTTTACCAAACCGATGCGATAGCGCCAGGCTGGTAAAAAAATATTATTTAACCTTATAACCATTTTCAAGTTTGATTGTTTTTATCTCATTTTTCAAATTAAGGTTTTTCAGATATTGAGTAAATTCATTTGGCAACGGCGACGGTCCCACCCAAACACTACGCTGTATCATAATGAAATGTAAATGCCTCAACTCCCTTCTAAACCAATTTCTCTCCGACCTTTTTTGTTCAGATATATCATACAATAATAATAAATCCTTCGGGTCATTTTCTGTTTTATTTGGTTTAAACTTTTTAAAAATAATATGTTCTTTTTTATTTAAAAATTCTTCACCTTTAAATGTAATAAAATAATCTCCATTTACTTGTTTTATATATCCCTTATTTTTTAATTCAGAACATCTATTCGCTAAGGTTTGATATTTATAATACGCGAAATCAGGTAAACCCAAAAAACCAGTTCGAAAACCCTTATATCGAGTGATTTTTTTATCTCTAGAATCACTTAAATATTGGAGAATAGCTTTTTCAGCTTTCATAAATATATTATACATCACAATATATAAATACAAATATATCCATACAGATGTTATCAACAGTCATCAATTAGATATTAGAAAACAATACTTTTTTTACTTAAATTTACCAAACCGATGCGATAGCGCTGGCGAGGTAAAGTCATTATTTTTAAATTATAGCTTATAACTATGTACTAAATTTAAAATCTGAGTTTGATCATTTTACCAAACCGATGCGATAGCGCTGGTGCGGTAAAATAAATATTTAATTATTAATATAATATAAAAAAATCCCCTTTTGGGGATTTTTTATATATTTTATATTACCAAGCAAAGTGAGCGAAGGCTTTATTACTCTCTGCCATTTTATGAGTATCTTCTCTTTTCTTAACAGCAATACCTTCGTTTTTTGAAGCAAGGATTAATTCTTCAGCTAATTTTTCGTGGATTGGGGCACCTTTTTTAGAACGAGCAGCTCCGATGATCCAACGCATAGCAAGGGCTGTTCGGCGTTCAGGACGAACTTCACGAGGAACTTGATAGTTGGCTCCACCAATACGACGAGAACGAACTTCAACAAGTGGTCCGGCATTTTTTATCGCGGTATCAAATATTTCAAGTGGGTTTGGATTACCGGTTTTTTCTTTAATAATTTCAAAAGCTTTATAAACTGATTTACGGGCAGTCTCTTTCTTGCCATGAAGCATAATATTGTTAATAAACTTCGCCAATTTTTGGGAATTATAAATTATATCAGGCTCAACAATATTCTTATTTTTTATTTTTCTTCGCATAATATTTAGAGATTATTTCTTAACAGTAGCCTTTGGAGTTTTAGTTCCATATAGACTTCTTGATTGACGACGCTTCTCAACTCCGGTTGTATCTAATCGGCCACGAACAATGTGGTAACGAACTCCAATAAGGTCTTTAACACGTCCTCCACGAATCATCACAACTGAGTGTTCTTGTAGATTGTGTCCTTCCCCTGGAATATAAGCCGTAACTTCCATTCCATTTGTTAAACGAACACGAGCAATCTTACGAAGAGCTGAGTTAGGTTTCTTTGGAGTTGTTGTTGAAACTTTTGTACAAACTCCACGCTTAAATGGCGCCGGATAAAAAACTGGCTTATTTTTAATCGAATTAAAACCGCGAGCAAGAGCTACGGCCTTAGATTTTCTTTTTATTATTTTACGGCTCTTTCGAACCAATTGATTTATTGTGGGCATAATTTAGAAAACAAAAATAGTCATAAACGACTAGTGCTCAATACTTTACTATAATACAACTTAAAATGCAAGCCCGCACACTCAATTTGCTGTTATTCTGCTTTTTCAACATAGATTACAATAATACTTGTATTTAAGTACCAAATATAATTAAAAGATAAATATTCTATTTGCAGAACAAAAAAGCTACAGCAAATTGAGTGTGCGGACAAGCCCCTACACCTACTTTGCTATAGCTTTTATTGTGCCATAATTTAAAAAAATTTTCTAACATTAAGATAAAAAATTGATGTGGTTTAACCAAATTTAAACAAAAAGCACAATAATAGCAAAGTAGGTGTGGGGGCAAGCTCTCCCCTAAAGACACTAAACTTCAAATTTCTTATTAATGTAGCCCTTTTTCACTTCTATTTGTTCAGAAGTATGGACTAGATTATAACTTTGATCAAGATTTTTATTTTCAATCTTTGTATAATATTTACCATTTGGAACCAAACAATAATATTTACCAGTCATATCTGTAACTTTGTGAATAACCTCATGCTCGCTACCAGTAAAGAAGACACGAATGACAGCAAATGATAACGGGTTATTAGTATTTTTTTCTTTAATATAACCAAATGCTCGTGGTTTTAATAATGTTTTCTTTAAAACAAGCATTAATAAATACAGAGCAAGGATTAAGAAATTATATATTACTGGTGAGACTAAAACAGAGATAATTGTAATTATAAAACCAGTCACAAATAAGAAATCGGTTATCCTTGCAACCCAAACATCTCGTTTTGAGTAGAATTTCATTAATTTTTTATCTTTTTTAGCAAACTCATTCCAGTCAAATTTAATTGGATCCATTGGAATATTTTTTGTAATAACCTCTCCATCTTCTTTAATATCAATTATTTCGTTGAAATACAATTCTTGGTATAATTCATCACTTAATCTGCCGGCCAATTTCTTTGACGGAAATTCATAATTCGTTTTGTTGGCGATTATTCTATATTGGCCTTTGGGAACAAGAAAACCATAACGACCATCAAGATCAGTAATAGAAGTAGCAACTTCATTGCCGTTTAAATCTTGTAGGACAACATAAGCTGGATCGATTGGCTGTTTAGTGACACTATCATAAACTGTCCCCCATGGTACTCTACGCTTTCTAAAACCAAGGGCGGCCATAAGTAAACTCCATATTCGAAGTGGAGTAAGAAAAATTTCTGAAACAGCGACTGGTCCACTAAAAGCAACATTTACAACGCCAAAATATAATCCTGTTGCCGCCCCGGTGGTAGCAATAAAACCAGTCACTGCTTTTCCTGCGGGATTTTTAAATAGAGCAATCGTTCCATTAATAATATCTCTTGCAGTAATGTTAAAATTAAGTTTTTCAAGTAAATCAGATATTCCATCTTGAATAGTATTTAAAATATCCCCAAGAATCGTGTCTCCTAAAATAGTATCATCACAATTAGGTCCGACGCATGGTGTAGTTGTGTTATTACAAGCTGGGTCATTTGGGTGGAGAGTACAATAAGTTGAAGTTTGACAAGTTGGGTCATTTGGATTATTGGTACAA
>CAYVBT010000022.1:8789-13584 GCA_964449885.1 uncultured Candidatus Saccharibacteria bacterium | reverse complement strand
TCTATACCTATACTTGTATTAGAAAAGTCTACCCATCCGACATTCTCACCCCAGGCATGACCTGATAGATTACCTTCATTATCATTAGTGATTCCCGTTAGATTAATGAAGCCAATGTTTTCACCGTAAGCGTAGCCAGTAACTACAGTATCGGTAATTACGACATTGCCATTGGTTGAACCAAAATCAACGAAGCCAACATTTTCTCCCCAAGCGTATCTATATGTGGAGTCTATAGAGCCCTCTGTGGTGGAGGCAAGAGCATTGTTACTAATTAGAAAACAAAGAGCAACGAGAAGTACCCCAAAAAACTTAAACTTAATTTTTTTCATCTATATTTTTATATTAATTAATAATGAAAGACATGAACCTAGAATCTAGAAGACTAGAACCTGATCTGATTGTATCATTTTAACTCCTCATCCACTAATAATTCTTTACCTAACTAAGAGTAAAGGTATTATTTTTTAAACTTATTCTGATTTTTTTATAATCAGGGATTGTCTTTGCAACTAGATTCCAGAAATCTTGTGAGTGATTAAATTCTTTTAAATGGCAAAGCTCATGAACAATAATATAATCGGCTTTCTCAGGCGATAGAAGTGCGATTTTGTAATTAAAATTTAAATTCCCCTTTTTTGAACACGATCCCCATCTGGTTTTTTGATTGCGAATGGCAATTTTATTCCATTTATATCCATAAAATTGGTTAAAATGCCCTAGTCTTTCTTTTACTAGCTCTCTTGCTTTTTCTTTATTTTTTAAATAGGAGGATTGATTGATTTTGCGTCTTTTTTTCCTGATTTTTTTTGTTTTAAAAAATATTCTAAATATCTGATGCATATTTTTATCCTAACATATAATAAAAAACCCTCCGAGTTTAAATTCGGAGGGTTTTTTATTTATTTTCTATTTTTTCTTTTTTGCTACTACTTTTTTAGCAACTACTTTAGCTGGAGCTTTTTTGGCCACAGCTTTAACTTCTGGAGCCTTTTTGACTTCAACTTTTTTTATTGCAACTACTGGGCTGGCTTTGACTTCTTTTGTAGTCATTTTTTCCATGACACTAACCAAACGATCAAGTTTTGAATTTATGTCACTTAATTGTTTTGCTACACCGTCATTTGATGGCATAGCTGTTGGCTTAGCAAAAGATTGAGGTTTATTGCCAAAATCTCTTTTTGGTCCTCTGTCCCCAAAATCTCTTCGTGGACCACGATCACCTCCTCTATCTCCATCATCGCGCTTCGTACTAAAACAATCTGAACAGTAAACTGGCTTGTCGCCTGACGGACGGAAAGGAACTTCGCAACTCTTGTGACATTCATCGCAAGTAGCTTTATGCATTGTTACTTCACTTCTTCCTCCACCATTGCCTCCACGAAAACCTCCTCCACCATTCCCTCCTCTAAAACCTCCACCTCTATTACCTCCTCCTTGAAAATTTCCCATATATTATATTTTTGTTACCTGTTTTTGAATACAAGTTATTATGATTATATTGCCAATACTACCCTTTTTACCCCTTAATTGCAATAAAAATCCCTTTGACCGAAATCAAAGGGATTTTTAATTAAACCTTAAGCAGCTACTTCCTCGGAAGGAGTTTCTTCTTCAGGTTTTTCAACTTCAGGAGCTTCTATTGGAGCTTCAACTGGAGTCTCGATAGTTTCTTCAACTTTTATTTCTTCATCTTCGTTCATATGTTTTATCTAAATTAATCTATACTAAAACGACTTATAAAGAGTAGCATATTATCTTTATATATACTAACTTTTTTTATAAAATTAAATTATTGCCTTACAAAAATTAAATAGCCCAAATTATTTTCTAAATATATTATTAAATTATTATCGGTAGCATTTATCTGATAACGACTAGATTTAGAAACGTAATCCGTGAAAATTCCCTCTTGTGAACCCTCACAATACATTAGAGTCGTCGCTAATGGTCCAATATTTAATTGGCTAGACTCATCAATAAAATAAGAAGCTACAAAACCGTTGCAATCTGTATTTCCGGCAACTTTATTATCAGCTTGAAATGTTAAAGTAAAATCGCCGATATTTTTAGGTGATAATGTCTCTCCAGAATATAAAATGGCCTTCTGCCATACCCAAGTGGAAAGTATCGATTCTTTCGGGGAGGGTATTGGACTTGCACTTTTCATCATACTAAGACTTGTTCCCCGAGCGCTCGAGTCACCAGAAGGAGGGATAATTGCAACATTGTCATTTTTCGTATTATCAAAACTATTTACTTGATTTATTAACTCTGGTTTTGCCGTCTTATCATCAATATTTGGAATCATACTATCATTTATACTATCATTCGTGATATTGTTTGAACTATTACTTGGGTTCACAAAATTATTATTTTCTTTTTGAAATACATCTTGATTGTTGTTATAAACTGTTTGACGATTTTTGTTTGACAAAATATCAAAAACTACACCACTCCCTGTCACAAAAATTAAAATAAAAAGAATCACATAAGTCGCAAGATGACTACGTTCGATGGCTTGAAAAAATAAACCAAAACTCCATGGACTTTTTACCGCCACCGGTCGAGAATTAACAATATTATTAAATATCTGTTTTTTTTCATCAATAGTCATTGTGACCTCGTGAAGTTCTTTTATACTATTTTTAAAATTTTCATTTTCCATATGTTATTTATTTGCCACATTACCAGCGATTTTTCTTAATTCTTCAAGCCCACGATTAATTCGGACAGATACTGCATTTGCTGATATTCCTAAAATCTCCCCTATTTCAGGTGGCGATAAATCTTCAACAAATCTTAAATATAATGGCTGTCGGTTTGAAGATGTTAATTCATTGATTTTTTCAAGTAAATACCTACCTTCGGCTTTTAACGTTTGATGCTCGGCCGTCATTTCATCTGATGGGTCGTAACCTCCTTCCTCGTCGAAGGCAATGTCTTCAAATAAAATACTTTTTTTCTTACGATACCAGTCGATAACTAAATTGCGAGCGACGGTAAATAAAAAAGCTCGATTATTTATAATATCATTCTTTTCTGATAAATTTTTCCATAGACGCAAAAAAGTCTCCTGGGTAATATCAAGTGCTTGCTCACGATCAGAAATTTTAAAAAAACAAAAGCGGAAAATCGCATCTGATTCTTTTTCGTATATCATTTCAAATTTTTGTTTAATATCATCATTCATACAACATGACGTTCCAAGATATCCTTTCTTACAAAATTAAATGCCCTAATTCTTTCAACCTTCCTTTTGCTTTATTTATAAAATATATCCAATGATCGTAATCTTTTTCTTGATTTACAGATTCTAGTTTCTTTAATAAATCTTCATCTGTCACCCAAGTTAATTCAAATTTTTCATGTTCTTCTAATTGGGGTGGTCGTTGCTTAGTACTATTTAAGATTACCAAAAAACAACTAGCATGTGCAACACGATTCACTTCTTTATTTGTATTAAAATAGTGCGTTATGACTTTATCAATTTTCTCGATATATCCGAAATCAAATAGTCCACTCTCTTCAACTAATTCTCGAAGTGATCCCTCCATCTCATCCTCCCCTTCATCAAATCCTCCTCCATACAAACCCCATCTATCGTTTTTTAAATTTGTATAAACCGCATATCTTTGACTTTCAGGATCGAAAACAACTGAACAGCCTCCATCCCGCCTTTCTTCATTTTCTCTTTTAATACCGAATTCCAAAATTTCCGACATAAATTAATCTAAACTATTAATTTCGTTTATTAATTGATCAACTTCATTTTCTGTCATAATTTGTCTATCTATATGATTACCATTTAAACTACCAACTTCAATTGTAGGAATTAGATGATAATGTAAATGTTTTATCGTTTTACCAACATTCTCGCCATTTCTTAATAAAATATTACAACCATTATGCCCCAGTAATTTAAGAGATTTCATTCCACTAATTAAAAGTTTGTCGATATCTTTTTTCTCTTCATCATTAAGATCTCCAAATTCTTCAACATGGCGATAAGGAATAACAAGTAGATGATGTTTGCAATACGGCGCTAAAGCATTGGTCATATAGGCTGTGTCTCTTTTTTTAATTACTCGACTGGATTTTAACTCGCAAAAATTACAATCCGTATTAGTAGCCAAATAATCATTATATTTCATATATCTTATATTATATCAAAAAATTAGATAATCATATATAATAAAATTATTAATAAATAAATTACAAAATTATGTCTAAATATCGATGTATGGATTGTGGTTGGATATACGACGAAGAAAAAGGAGATGAAAGAAGAGGAATCGCCCCAGGAACTAAGTGGGAGGATTTACCTGATGATTTTAAATGTGCCGAATGTAGTAATAGAAAAAGTAGCCATAAATGGGTTAAATTAGATTAAAATTTAAAATAGCACCAGCCTGTAGCAAGAACGGTTCTTGCTACAGTTTAAGCAGACCGTCTAGATCGCTATTGGAGATTATTTGACTAGATACCAAGATTAAATTAAGATGAAGAAAAAGTTCATTCCAGTGAAAGCGAGGTCTTTGGCTTGGAAGCAGCCAATAGAATAATGAGTGCGTAACAGCTCACTTGCCTAGGTAAGAATTTTTAACTGTTTTCTTTCGGGAAGACAGTTTTTTCTTTTACTGCCGAACAGGGATTTAATTTCTCCAGAGGGCCTATTGTCTATTTTATTTTCAAGGCTACGGGACTAGGATTCGAACCTAGATACACAGTTCCAGAAACTGTAGTCCTACCATTAGACGATCGGGCAATATTATTTTACACAATACACAAAACT
>CAYVBT010000022.1:2994-8779 GCA_964449885.1 uncultured Candidatus Saccharibacteria bacterium | reverse complement strand
TAGCGCTGAAAACAAAATAACGACAATTTCTGAAAGAACCGGATGAAAAGTAAAGCAGATTACTTTTCATTGCCGCCATTACACCATTCGGCAATGAATTATCTAAACAAACACATATTACCATATAACCCTGAAAATACAATTTGAAAATAATGAAAAATAATATATAATAACCCAATATGAACGAAATAAACAATGAATTTGACCTCAACGAATTAAAATTAAAAATGATTAACGATGAATTTAAAAATGGAATTCATATCGTTAATACATTTAATCCATCGGTAACTTTCTATGGTTCAACTAGAATTACTGAAGGCCAGCCATATTACGAAAAAGTCCAAAAATTGACCTCTAGAATCGTCAAAGAGCTTGATTATGCGGTTTTATCAGGTGGTGGCCCTGGAATCATGGAAGCTGCTAACAGAGGGGCATTTGAGGCCGGAGGACGCTCAATTGGTTTAACTATCAAATTACCCAATGAGCAAATGAATAACCCCTACCTCACAGACGAAATCCCTTTTAATTTCTTTTTCACTCGTCAATCAGCCATGTCTTACACCACAGAAGTTTGTATTTTTTGTCCTGGGGGTTTTGGAACTCTAAATGAACTTTTTGAGATTTTAACTTTACAACAAACTAAAAAAATCGGGAATATTCCAATTATCCTTTTTGGTTCTGATTTCTGGACTCCAATTGATAAAATGATTAAAGAGAATTTACTAGAAAGATTTAAAACTATCAGCAAAGATGATGTTGCCCTGTATGCAATTGAAGATGATGAAAATCAAATCTTAGAGATAATCAAAGCAAGTCGAATGCGAAATGGTGATGATTCATTAAGATAAAAATAAAAAACGGCAAAGTCATTGCCGTTTTTTTATTTCCTAAAATTTTTATTTATTTTTCAAACAAGCTTTTATAAAAGCCGTGAAAAGTGGATGGGGTGATAGAGGTCGAGCTTTAAATTCTGGGTGAAACTGTGTCCCTAGGAAAAATGGATGAACTTTCTGAGGTAATTCAGCAATTTCACAAAGTTTACCATCAGGCGACATACCAGAAAATACCAAACCAGCTTTTTCTAATTCTTCTTTATACAGATTATTCACTTCGTAACGGTGACGATGCCGCTCAGAAATTAAAACTGTCTTATAAGCACCATATGCCACACTACCTTTTGATAATTGGGCTGGATATGCACCTAAGCGCATACTAGCACCCATTTTTTTATTCTCAATTTTTTCTTTCTGATCTACCATGAAATCAATAACCACATCCTTAGCATTGGGATTAATCTCGCGAGTGTTAGCATCCTTTAAATGAAGAACATTTCGAGCATATTCAATGACCATCAATTGCATTCCGTAACATAAACCAAAATATGGAATTTTTTCTTTGCGAACATAATTAATAGCCGAAATAATTCCTTCAATTCCACTTTCGCCAAAACCACCAGGAACAAGAATCCCATCATATTTTTTCAAAACTGAAAGTGGTAATTTTTTTGATTCAAAATCTTTTGAATTGATGCAAGAAATTTCAACCTTTGTATCACAAGCATAAGCTGAAAACTTCAAAGCCTCAAGAACAGAGATATAAACATCAGAAAGGACAAAATCTCCAGAATCAAAATACTTCCCGACAACTGCAATTTTTACCATCTTCTTTCCATTTTTAGTTTTAGCGACAAAATTTTTCCATTTTGATAAATTCGCAGTTATTTTGGGTAATCCTAAAACCTTTTCTAAAGTTTCACCTAATTTATCTTTCTCAAAATTTAATGCTATGTCATAAATACTTTTAACATCAGGAGCAGAAATTACATTCTCTTGTGGAACATTACAAAACAGTGCAATTTTTTCTTTTCTTTTCTGGTCTAAAGCTACAGCTCCGCGGGCAATAATAACATCAGCTTGAACTCCGGCTGAATTGAGTGTTCGAGAAGCATATTGAGTTGGCTTTGTTTTCATTTCCCCAAGATTAGATGGTACTGGCAAGTAAGAAACAAGGACGAAAGCCACATCATTATGACGTTTAGTTTTAAGCATACGAGCAGCTTCGAGGAATAAGACATTTTGATATTCACCAACCGTTCCGCCTATTTCGATAATTGTAATATCGGCATTAGCTTTTTTCGTTGCTTCTTCGATTCGACGAATTACTTCAAGTGGTACATCGGGCACCACTTCTACGTTCTTGCCTTTATATTCAAGATTTCTTTCTTTTCGAATAACTTCATGATAAACACGGCCAGTGGTCATGTAATTGGTGCGAGACAAATCGACATCCAAAAAACGTTCATAGTTACCCATATCTTGATCACATTCATCTCCATCATCAAGGACAAAAACTTCACCGTGTTCAGTCGGATTCATTGTTCCTGCATCAATATTTATATATGGGTCAATCTTAATTGAAGTCACCACATAACCACGAGCTTGCATGATTTTTCCAATAGAAGATGAAGCAATACCCTTCCCAACGCCCGAAATAACTCCACCGACAACGAAAATATATTTACAACTTGGCTTAGATAATTCTTTTTGAGTAGTATTAATACGCTCTTTCATATAAAAAAAATTATTTTCGTAAATAACGATGAATGGCAAAAATACTAGAAATACTACCAATTGTAACTCCGGAGGCGAGCATGATGATAAACAATTGAACAAAATTTGATTTATAGTAAGTAAATAAATTTATACCAATAAAATCAGTCATTTGATTGCCCAGCCAAATCGAAACTGGAATAAAAATAAGACCGGCGGCAATGGCAGATATAATACCAACCAAAATACCTGAAATAATAAATGGCCCACGAATCAATCGTCCCCCGGCCCCGACTAATTTCATAACACTTATTTCGTCGCGAGACATATAAATAATCAATCGAATAGTACTAAATGTAATTATTAAAGAAATTAAAACAAGAACAAGAGAAATCACAAAACCCAATCGTCGAGCTCCAGCAATAATCGAAGTCAATCTATCAATCACAACTTTATTTTGATGATAATCAATTTTATCAACAGAATCTAAGGCTCCAATCGAGGCCGCGTCGTTACTTTCAAAATACTTTGAAATACTTTCATATTGAGAAGGGTCTTTAGCTTTAACATTAAGTGAGGCTCCAAGTGGGTTCTCATTAAGCTCATCAAGAGCCTGCAGGGTTAAATAGTCATTGGAATGTCTCTCTTTAAATTCAATTAGAGCTTGCTCTGATGATGTGTATGTCACCTCTTTGACTTCAGGCAACTTTTTTAAAGCTTCTTCAATATTTTTAATTGAAAATTCATCTGCATCTGAAACAAAATAAACTGTTACATCAACTTTTTCTTTAATATCATTAAGCGATGAATTTAAACCAGCTTGGATAAAAATCAAAGAAGTAATAACAAATAAAGTAATAGTCATGACTAAAATACTTGCTAGTGAAGTAAAACCACTTCGAGTAAAATTACGATAACCGGAAACTATTATTCTTTTTAATTTGGTTCCAAACATATAAAAAATTATAGCATATATTTACCATCTTTATCATCCCGAACAACCCGACCGTTCTCAAGAGTAATTACCCGTTTATTTATTTTATCTAGAACTGTCTTATTATGAGTAGTCAAAATAACTGTTGTACCTAATTCATTTATCTTTTTTAATAGATTAACAACTTCATTTGTATTGATTGGGTCTAAATTACCAGTTGGTTCATCAGCAATAATTAAATCTGGTTGAGTAATAATAGCTCGGGCAATAGCTAAGCGTTGTTTTTCTCCACCTGAGAGCTGATGAGGGAAATGATTGGCTCTGGAAGTTAAATCTACCAACTCAAGAACATGGGGTACATCGTTTCGAATAGAATCTTCGTCTCTTTCAATCGCCTCCATAGCAAAAGCAATATTCTCATAAACTGTTTTATTCGGCAATAATCTAAAATCTTGGAAAACAACACCAATTTTACGACGGAAATTTGTTAAAGCTCTGCTTGAAAGTTTATGAATATCAGTTGACTCAAAAAAAACTGTCCCATCTGATGGTGACTCTTCGGCTAAAATTAATTTTGTTAGAGTTGTTTTCCCCGCCCCGGAGTGACCGACAATGGCCACAAATTCTCCCGCAGTTATAGTGATACTAATATCTTCTAGGGATGTGTTGTCTTTGTATTTTTTTGTAACATTATTAAAATAGATCATTGCCTTATAAAGAATATCACAAAATGCGTTCGGCTTCAATAAATTTATCTATATCACCATCTAAAAGAATAGAGTCAACATCATGAATTTCAATTTCTGTTCGATGATCTTTAACCATTTTGTAAGGATGAAGGACATATGACCTTATTTGACTACCCCATTCAATATCAACAGTCTTTGAAATCGATAGTCCTTCTTTTTCTCGTAATCTATCTTCTTCTCTTTTCTTAAATAGTTTACCTTTCAGCATCTCAAGTGCTTTCTCTTTGTTTTGCTCTTGAGATCGTTCAGATGTGACGTGGACAGACAAATTGGTTGGTAAATGAACAATCCGCACAGCCGTTTCGCGTTTGTTAACATTTTGTCCACCAGGACCACCCGATTTAGATAATTCAATTCTTATCTCTTCAGGCCTGATTTCAATCACTCCATCATTTTTTTCTAATTCAGGGATAACTTCGACAAGTGAAAATGAAGTATGGCGAAGACTTTTAGCATTAAATGGTGAAATTCTAACAAGTCGATGAACACCGGATTCGTTTTTGAGTGTACCATAGGCATTCTTACCTACAACTTCGATTGAAATATTCCGATAGCCACCCACATCATTCTTATTTTCATGGATAACGCTCCAATTTAAATTCTTTCTTTCAAAATATTTTATATACATATGGACAAGCATAGAAGAAAAGTCCTCAGCATCATCACCACCGGCTCCAGATAAAACCGAAAGGATACAATTGCCCTTATCGTATTTTTGCTTGCCTAACATTTCATCTTTT
This sequence comes from uncultured Candidatus Saccharibacteria bacterium, assembly GCA_964449885.1. Taxonomy (GTDB): domain Bacteria; phylum Patescibacteriota; class Minisyncoccia; order Phycocordibacterales; family UBA9973; genus UBA8515. Next base: position 3,807 of record CAYVBT010000022.1, on the reverse strand, counting down.
AAAAAAGCAATTCTTTTAATTACTCCTTTGGCCTTTTCTTTATCATCCCAAAAATTTCCTTGAGTCATATCATTCTCAAGTTGTTCAAGTTCTTTTTTTATTTCATCATTATTTTCAGCCATAATTATAAAATTATACCATATTTTGCACAGGCCTTGCCTGTGTACACAGGCAAGGCCTGTGCAGGATTAAAGATTCAAAGTTCTTTCGGGTTTAAAATACTTTTTGGGTAAGACCGAAAAATAATCATCGACATATGGAAACATAGTATCGCAAGCAATAAAGGTTATTATAATTTCTCCATCTTTGTTTCGATATTTATTTAAGGTTTTATTTTTTTTCATAGTTGAAATTAATTTATTTATCATGGCCAATTGCATTCCGGTAGAGGGACCAACAAGTAACCCTTCTCTAATTAAATTCAAGCTTTGCTCGTAGGCAGATTGTTGATTTATTGGAATTGTTTTATCAACAACAAAAGCCCAAGGAAAACCGAGTTTTCCTATAGAATCCTCTCCTCTTGGTCCAGGAATAGACGAACCTCTCTTAATAGAAGCCCCGACAATTAAAATATTTTTATTTTTACTTTTCAAAAACTTACCAACCCCAAAAATCGTTCCGGCAGTACCAACACTTGAAACAAAAATTGATATTCTATTACCAAGTTGATTCCATAATTCTTTACCAATATATAGTTCTGATGCCAAGGGACTATTTTTATTAATATATTGATTCATATTTAACCAACCAGATTGACCTCCTAAGACCTTTGCTTGATAAACTCCTCCATTTTGAGAAGAAACATCTGGGCTT
>CAYVBT010000022.1:2149-2984 GCA_964449885.1 uncultured Candidatus Saccharibacteria bacterium | reverse complement strand
AAAAGTTCAGCGCCAGCCAATTTTAATAGTTTTTTCTTATGTTCTGGTACATCGGGGGTAATAATTGCATGCATATTAGAAATACCAAAAAGCTTTGATAATATAGCCAAAGAAAAAACTGTATTTCCAGATGAATACTCAACTAAATGTTTTGTGGACCTGAGATCAGTTGGTGAAAGATCAGATAACATTTGCCAAGAAGACAGAGACTTAATATTTAAAAGTGGAACAAATTCAGCAAGTTTTATAAAGATTCTAACTTTATCTTTTTTAAAATGATTCACAGATTTAGGCAACTCTACAAGGGGTGTCATACCTAGTGATTTTGGTTTTAAAAAATCAAAAACAGCATCATCCCCTTCAAATACTTTCCTTTCCGATTTCTGTTGTTTTTTCATATATATATATTATAACAAAAAAACCACCGTATGTTTAACGGGGGTTTTATTTAAGGTTTTTTGTAAAAAAATAAATATTCTACTGTTTCACCATTCTCACTTAAAGTACTCCACTTCGGCGAAAAAACAATGTCTGGATATTTATTTAATACTAATGCTTCGATTTTATCAATATCAATGTCAACACCAATAACCCCGTCTGTCTTTACCATCTTAACTGGTAGATGGATACATCCTTGTTCAGGATCATCATAACTTCTATCGATAAAATATAAGTCATGGGGAATATTATTATCGATGTTTCCGATATTAATTTTTTTAAAATTTTCCATTTGGATTATTTTTAATTAATTTTAACTTTTTGCTAGTCTATAATAAATATAATATTTAATCAAACCCATTTGAGCCATCCCCGAGACTCGAACTCGGCACCTATT
>CAYVBT010000022.1:0-2139 GCA_964449885.1 uncultured Candidatus Saccharibacteria bacterium | reverse complement strand
CAATCTCTTGGTGAAAATAAGTACTACAAATATTGCTCGCCGTTAATGAAAATGTAATGGCGAGTTTTTTATTTGAGCCATCCCCGAGACTCGAACTCGGCACCTATTCATTACGAATGAATTGCTCTACCAGATGAGCTAGGATGGCACCCTTTGAGCCGTCAGTGAGAATCGACTACCACGTAGTCAGGTGGTTTTATATTTCGTCCCTCAATATATAAAACCCTTCCGATTCTCACCCTAAAGACACGCAGGTGTCTTTTGAGCCGTCAGTGAGAATCGGACTCACGGTCTCTGTCTTACCAAGACAGTGCTTTACCACTAAGCTATGACGGCTTTTTTATCATTAAACTTCTTAAGAATACTATAAAATATGATTATATTCAATCGTTGCAATTTTAAGATATATTATGTATAATAGGTTTATTAAAAGACTAATAAATAGACCTACAAATAAGGTATTATTTATTGCTTTAAATTATCGTGGGGTAGACCCGCCTAGCCGTCGAGGCTGGGAAATGGTATCCCAATTTTGTTTTATATCGCGGGGTAGAGAAATGGTATCTCATAAGGCTCATAACCTTAAGACGGCCGTTCGATTCGGTCCCCCGCAACAATTCGGCAGGTGACATGCCAAAAAATATGTCTAACGCCGAAGTAAGTTAAATTGCTTTATTTAAACGACGGCTCGTCTAAAGACTCGCAGCGTCATCATGCTTATGTCAGTGGTAATGCCATCGACAAAAAGCAAAGCAGTTTGCTTTTTGTCGGCGTAGCTCAGACGGTTAGAGCGCGGGACTCATAAGCCCGAGGTCGGAAGTTCAATTCTTCCCGCCGACACAATAAAGTGGATATTTTATTCATTTTATGTTAATTTAGGATATATGCAGTCGTAGCTCAACTCAATTAATATAGCGAGCACCCGCCGAGGTGGATGATAAAGTATATAAATTGATTTTAGTTATAAATGTATAATACGCAGTCGTAGCTCAACTGGTTAGAGCACCCGCCTGTCACGTGGGAGGTTGAGGGTTCAAGTCCCTTCGACTGCGCATTTGAAAAAAGAAGTCTAAATGACTTCTTTTTTCGTAGTCGAAGGGATCTTGAAAGACGGAGGCTGTCGAGCCGAGTCGGGGTCGCGAGATTTTTCAGCAGAAAAATACTTGTGACCAAGTCCACACAACAACTGCTTGGCTCCGTAAGGGATCTTGAAAGGCTTTTCCATATTTTGATGTTAATCAAAATGGAAAAGCACCTGCCGATGTAATCGGAAAGTCCCTCCCTTCCCCAATTTGTCTTTAAATATAATGAGCAGTATAATATGTATTATTATAATAATTTAAAAATATGACTTATATAATTATTTTAGGAATTGTTTTGTTTATCGTTATTATTAGTATCCGCCAAATCAATCAATACGAAAAAGGAGTTCGTTTCACTTTAGGAAAATTCACTTCAGTTATGGAGCCTGGATGGAGACTTGTCTGGCCTATTGTTCAAACTTATCAAAAAGTCGATATCAGAATAAAAGCTGTTGATGTCCCCGACCAAAATGCTATTACTCGCGACAATGTTTCAGTTAAGGTTAACGCCGTCATTTATTACAAAGTGAGTGATGCCCCAAAAGCAATTATTGAAGTTGAAGATTTTCGTTATGCTATTTCTCAATACGCCCAAACTACAATGCGAAATATTGTTGGAGAAGTTACGCTCGACGAATTGCTTTCGAGTCGAGATAAAATTGCCGAGAGGATCCGAGAAATTGTTGACCTTGAGACTGATGCTTGGGGCTTAAAAGTAAATAATGTTGAATTAAAAGATGTTAGTTTGCCTGCTGAAATGGAAAGAACAATCGGTAAACAAGCTGAAGCCGAAAGAGAAAAAAGAGCTGTAATTATTAATTCTGAAGGAGAACTAGCAGCCTCAGCCAATATCGCTAAAGCTGCCGGTGTTCTTAGCTCTATACCTGGAGCGCTACACCTAAGAACTCTTCAATCTATAAACGACATGTCTTCTGACCAATCAAATACAGTTGTCTATGTTGTACCAATTGAAGCCTTGAAAGCCCTTGAAGGATTTATAAAAAAATAGACAAAATAAAAAAGAAGGCTTACGGCCTTCTTTTTTTATACTACTCTT
>CAYVBT010000021.1:10220-13691 GCA_964449885.1 uncultured Candidatus Saccharibacteria bacterium | reverse complement strand
TTAAAGTTCCACCACCAACTTGGTGTTCTGAGTGTAGGCTAATCAGACGTCTAGCATTCCGTGAATCAAGACCTTTATATAAAGATATTTGCGACAAGTGCCATAATGATATTATTAGTATTTTTGCAGAGGATTCTAAGATAACTGCTTATTGTACTTCTTGTTTCTGGGGAGATAATTGGGATGCCCAAGATTATGGTATGGATTATGATTTTACAAAATCATTTTTTGAGCAATATTATCAATTGCAAAAAGTTGTTCCTCGTGAGGCCCTGGGGCAAAAAAATAATGAAAACTGTGAATATTCAAACGGAGATGTTCGTTGTAAAAATTGTACTTTGACTTTTGATTGCGTTGAATCTATTAATTGCTATAACTCACAAGTTGCAGTCTATTCTAAAGATTTGATTGATTCAGATAGTGTTATGAATGCCGATCATACATACGAAAGTTTCGCGTCTAACAATATCTATAATACTAAATTTGTATATTTTTCGGACGATTGTTTAGATTCTTCTTTTCTTTTTAATTGCATTGGATGCTCGAATTGTTTTGGCTGTGTGAATTTAAGAAATCAAAAATATTGTATTTGGAATATTCAATATACTAAAGATGAATATAAAGACGAAATTGCTAAATGGGATTTAGGAAGTTATGGAATAGTTCAAAAGGCTAAAGAAAAATTTTTAGAATTATATCATAAAACCCCAAGGAGATTTGCTTTAATAAAAAATTCTGTCGATGTTACAGGAGATGATATTTTAGGAAGTAAAAATTGCAAGAATTGTTTTTTTACAAGATTAGGAGTTGAGAATTGTAAATATATTTTTGCCTGTGGTTTACTTTTAAAAGATAGTTTCGATACTACATTTGGTGGGGAAAAATCTGAAATTTTTTATGAAACTTCAGGTGGAATGGGGTCTTCAAGATGTTTTTTTAGTCGCGCTCCTAATAGTTCTCACAATATAGAATACTCAGACAGAGTTATTAATTGTTCATATTTATTTGGTTGCATAAATTTAAGAAATAAAAAGTATTGTATTTTAAATAAACAATACACCAAAGAAGAATATGAGGAGTTAGTACCAAAAATCAAAGAGCAAATAAATGAATTACCTTATGTTGATAAAGTTGGTAGAGTTTATAGATATGGGGAATTCTTCCCGAGTGAATTATCTATTTGGGCATATAACGAATCTTGGGGGCATAAATATTATCCATTGACAAAAGAACAAGCGACTAATAAAGGTTTTAATTGGAAAGAAAATATATCAAGAGACCATCAAGGTTCTGTTAAATGTGAGAAATTAATTGACCACATTAATGATGTATCAAATTCTATAACAGAAAGAGTAATTGAATGTGCTCATTATCAGACCGATTGCAATCAGCAATGTACAGAAGTTTTTAAAATATTACCCAATGAGTTGCAGTTTTATAGACAAATGAATTTACCCATACCGAGAATTTGTCCAAATTGCCGACATTGTGAAAGATTAAAGTTTATTAACCCCTTTAAATTATGGCACCGTAGGTGTATGAATGATAATTGTCAAAATGAATTTGAAACGGCGATTTCGCCTGATAGGAAGGAGATAGTATATTGTGAGAAATGTTATCAATCTGAATTTATATAATGAAAAAAATTAAAACAAAATTTGAATCCTTAAAATATATTATTCCAATTGTATGGCAAATGATTAAATTTCGCCTGAAAGTTTGGCTTCGTAAAAATTTTAATATATAATGTTTTATATGGAAAATTTATTTGATCAAGTGACTGTTGATATTATTATTCGTTTGTTTGTGGCTTTGATTTTGGGAATGATTATTGGTACTGAACGTGTATGGGCTCATAAAACTGCCGGAATGCGTACATATGCACTTGTGGCGATGGGTTCAGCTTTATTTGTAATTATTTCAAATCAAATGGTTGAATACTATATTAATTTTTCAGGATTGAATCCCTTGATTCTTGTTTCGCAAATTGTAGTTGGGGTTGGATTTATTGGAGCTGGGTTAATTTTTACTAAAGATTCGAAATTAGTTGGCTTGACCACAGCCACATCATTATGGGTTTCGGCCGGTATAGGAATGGCTGTCGGTTTTGAATTATATAATATTGCAATTGTTGCCACATTCCTAACTTTATTTATATTTATTGTGTTATGGTTCGTTGAAGAGCAATTAAAAAAATCAAAATATTTCAAAGAAAATAATATTATTAATAATAATTAAAAGTCCCAATACACTCTCACCAGACTGGTGGGGTAAGGGGCTTTTTAAATTGTGGATTTTGTTGTATATTAAAAAGATGCACTCAAGTGAAATAAGAAAGAGGTTTTTAAAATTTTTTCAAAATAGAGAACATGCTCTTGTCCCTTCTGCCTCTTTGGTTACCACAACCGAAGCGGGTGAAATGGACGCGACACTATTTAATACAGCAGGAATGCAACCATTTGTTCCATATCTTTTAGGAGAACCTCACCCAAAAGGAGTTAGGCTTGTTAATGTCCAAAAGTGTTTAAGAACTATTGATTTAAGTGAAGTGGGTGATAATACCCATAATACTTTTTTTGAAATGATGGGGAATTGGTCACTTGGGGATTATTTTAAAAAAGAAGCTATTACTTGGAGCTATCAATTTCTTACTTCAAAAGAAGAAGGATTAGGTTTAGATGTTAATCGTCTATATGTGACCGTTTTTTCAGGAAATGAAAAAGTTGAGCGAGACATAGAATCAGTTGAGGTTTGGAAATCATTAGGAATACCAGACCATCGTATATATTACAAGAATTCAAAATCTAACTGGTGGAGTGCTGGATTGAATTCTCCAGCTGGACCAAGTACAGAAATGTTTTACGATATTACTGGGGAATTAGGAGATTTAACTCCGGATGAATTTAATAAATACGAAGATGAGCAGAAAGTCGTTGAAATATGGAATGATGTTTTTATGATGTATAAACTTGAAAATGGTGAAATTAATTCTGAACTTCCCCAGAAGAACATCGATACTGGTGCTGGACTTGAACGTATAACTACGATGGTTCAAGGTAAGCAAAGTGTTTATGAGACGGATTTATTTTTACCAATAATTCAAAAAATAGAAGAACTTTCAGGATTAGAGTATGGCAACAAGCGCGATGATGAATATGTAAAAAATGGAGATCACTATTGGGTTGAAACAAGAAGAAAAATTAGAATAGTAGCAGACCATATACGAACCGCAGTTTTTATAATTGCTGACGGAGTTACATCTTCAAATACTGGCCGAGGATATATTTTACGCAGAATCATTCGTCGAGCAGTAAGATATTCAGATTTGATTTCCCTTAAACATGGGTCTTTGCTTAATTTAGCAGAAATAATAATAGATGAATATAAAGAAGTATATCCTGAATTATTAGAGAATATAAATATTATTATAAAAGAAATTAAAGAAGAAGAAAATAAATTTCGTCTAACTCT
>CAYVBT010000021.1:8617-10210 GCA_964449885.1 uncultured Candidatus Saccharibacteria bacterium | reverse complement strand
AATAAAAATCGACAGAAAAGAATTTGATAAAAAATTAAAAGAACATCAGTCACTTTCACGGACATCTAGTGCTGGAATGTTTAAGGGTGGGCTAGCTAATCATAGTGATAAAACTATTCAACTTCACACAGCTCATCATTTATTATTAGCTGGATTACAGGCTGTCGTGGGTCTGGAAATTAAACAAAGGGGAAGTAATATAAATGAAGAACGGTTGAGGATTGATTTTCTTTGTGACCATAAGTTAACTGATGTTGAAAAAAATGAAGTTGAAAATTGGGTTAATGATAAAATAAATAGGAACCTAAGTGTTATTAGAAAAGAAATGCCACTTCTCGATGCTCAAAAAATTGGAGCGGAAATGGAATTTGGGGCGAAATACCCAGAAGTCGTCTCTATATATTTTGTTCAAGATGAAAATGGTAATTATGTTTCAAAAGAATTTTGTGGCGGGCCCCATGTTAAAAAAACAGGCGAACTTGGTAATTTCAAAATTCTTAAAGAGGAAGCTGTGGCTTCAGGCATTAGACGTATTAAAGCTACTCTTTCCTAATTTTCCACAATTTTAAAAGCTTTTTTATTAATCCTGTAGTATACTATATATATTATGGGATTTTTATTTGGAAATAAAAAAGAAAAACTAATTGCAATTTTTGATATTGGTTCTGGTAGTGTTGTGGGAGCAATTGTTAAAATACCTAATGATGGTTTTGGAATACCAGTCATTATAAAATCGATTGATACTGAAATTAAATTTCAAGAAAATTTTGATTTCAATTTATTTATAAATGATATGGTCACAGCTTTACACACAACAGCTTCTTCTTTATATAACAAAAAAGTTGGTGCTCCCGATGAAATATATTGTGTCTTAGCTTCTCCATGGTATTTATCTGAAACTAGAACAATTAAATTCTCTCGCGATAAACAATTTGTTTTTAATAAAAAATTAGCAGATGAATTAATTCAAAAAGAAGTTGCAAATTTAGCTACAGTCTATGGGGACAAATACAATACCGACGAAAGTGCTCCAGAAATGATTGAACAACACACTATGGCTGTCGCCCTTAATGGTTATCCAATAAATCAGCCACTCGGAATTAAGTGTAATTCTCTTAAAATGGAAATGATAATTTCTTTGTCACCCAAATTGTGCTTAGATAAAATTAGACAAACCTTATCAAAAACATTTCATCATACTAAAGTCAATTTCTCATCTTTTACTCTAATGTCATATTTAGCTGTGCGCGATAAATATATCAAGCAGGATTCTTATTTGCTATTAGATATTAGAGGGGAAATTACAGATGTTGGAATTGTGACAAAAGGTGTATTGAAGGCGGTATTATCTTTTCCTTTTGGCAAAAAAGCTTTCTTTAAATATATGTGTACAAAAATGGAAATTGAATTACGCGATGCCAAGGAGTTATTTAAACTATATTCTGATGATAATTTATCGGATGAATTTAAGAAAAAAGTCATTCCTCTTTTTGATTCGATTAAAAATTCATGGAGTGAAGCTTTTCGACAGTGTATTAACACTCTTCCTCGTTCACTTATTCTTCCTAATACAATATTTTTAACAGCTGATGA
>CAYVBT010000021.1:6235-8607 GCA_964449885.1 uncultured Candidatus Saccharibacteria bacterium | reverse complement strand
TAACCGATGAATATATTAAATCAATGGTTTCTGATCACAAATGTAGTGTCATAACCTTAGATGGGCCTGATTTTTTAAATATGTGTGATGTGAAAGATGGTATTTGTAATCCATTTTTGATGATCGAATCAATCGCCATTATGAGAAAAATTAGTAAATAAAATGGTTAAAAGAATTTTAGAAGATATTAAAATAGTAAAAAGGCCAGAATCTTATAAACAAGAAGATAGACAGCTTGATTTACCAACTAAAGAAATAAAAAAAGTTGAACAAGATTATCAGGGAGAAATTAAAGAATCAAAAATTGACGAATATTTTAGAACTAAAATTTCAAGCGAAAAAAGAATTAACAGAACACCACAAATAAAAAAAGAAAAAAAGATAATTAGTAGACCTGTGGTTATTATTTTTCTAATTTGTCTTATATTGGGTGCTATTTATTGGGCTGGAAATTTTCTACAAAAAGCTAATATTGAAATTACTTCAAAACATCAGCCTATTTCTTATAATAAGAAAACTTTTACTTCAGCCGTAGACGATGATATGTATACTGTTGATTTTGAAATAATGATTGTTTCTGACCAAAAAATAAAAAATTTTACATTAACAGAACCGGAAAGTGTTTCTATTAAATCAACAGGGATCGTAACTTTTTATAACGAATTTGCAACAATTCCACAAAAATTATTGGCTGGAACATTTTTGGCTGATGATACGGGTAAAACATATAAAACTAATGAAATAATAACAATACCGGGATATAAACTGGATAATAATAAAAAAATAATTGCTGGCCAAACAACTGCCAATATTAGCGCTTTTCTGCCAGGTGAAGCTTATAATGGTTCGCCGGAAGATTTTTATATAACCTCTTTTAAAAATACTACTAAATATAATAAAATATACGCGAAAATAAAGACACCACTAGAAGGTGGGATGAGTGGCATGGTTTATACCTTAAATGAAGATGATAAAACAAATATTAAAACTTTTGCTGAAACGACATTTAAAAATGATTTATTGGGAAAAGTTAATGCATTGGTTCCGCCTGGATATATTTTATATCCAAATGCTACGAATTTTTCATATAAAATAAAAGATAATGCCATGTCAAAAACATCTGAAGCTGAAATTGTAATTGAAGGAGAATTAGCAGTAATTTTACTAAATGAAAAAAGTTTGGTTAAAAATATAATTAAGGTTTCACTTCCTGAAATTACAAAAGAAGAAATAAATGAAATTAAAATTTTAGATTTAAATAAGCTTGTGTTTAACTTTTCAAACGTGAATCAATTAATTACGAAAGATTTAAATACAATTTCTTTCTCATTAACAGGGGATATTGAGGCTCTTTGGGTACCAAATACAGAAATATTAAAATCGAAATTATTGGGAGTGCATAAAGATAATGTCTTGGCAATTTTTCGTCAAGACCCAGGAATATCATCAGCCTTAGTAAAATTAGTTCCTCCATGGCAAAAATATATTCCTAGTGATATATCTAAAATAAACATTATCTTAAAGTGATAGCTTGGGCTGAGCTCCTAAATTGGTATTGACTATATCGTATAAATGTGCTACTATACAAGGATAAGTAGTTCTTTGATAATTTCGTCTTTTTCATTGGAAACAGTGTTTTAAATATCTATTTTTAGGTATATAAAATACTGTTTCCAAAAATTTCATTTTGGTTCAGTAAAAATTGTAAATTAATTTAAACTAATAAAATAATAAATTCTAACAATTTAAACCTTAACCTTATGAAAACCAAATTTTTCTTTTTGACGATCATCGTGGCTTTATGCTTTTCCACTCAAATAAAAGCACAAATTAATTCAGTTGAAACATATGTTCAAAGCGTTGGAGTTTCCGGCGCTATGATTAGTGTTACTGCCTACGGTAACACAACATACTATTGCTCAATCGTTTATGGCCATGGTGGCTACGGATTAACAGAATTTGAAACGGGAACATATTTTTTGGACCCCAATGTCGAGCGTACAACTTACGTGTATATGGTAAAAGTATCCTGGGATAACTACAATTACAATATAACCAGTAGTATCGAAAATTTTTCGACTTGCGAATGTCCTGTGTATGCGAATTTTCAAAATACTGAAAGTAATCAATGCAGTGCTAAGCTTTCAATTACTGAGCCAATTGATCCCAGCTACTCTTATCAGTGGTTACGAAATGGGACCATAATTCCAGATGCAATAGATATGGAATACAATGCAACTGTATCCGGAAATTATTCGTTCAGAGCAAGTAGTCTGTATTGCGATGTATCATCAAATCCAGTTAGCATTCAAATTTCTGGAATTGACATGAAGTTAGTTGGTCCAGAACATTTATGTGAAGGTCAAACTCAG
>CAYVBT010000021.1:5029-6225 GCA_964449885.1 uncultured Candidatus Saccharibacteria bacterium | reverse complement strand
AATGCCGAGTCGTATTTATGGGAGCCTATTAAACTATTTGATAACCCAAACGCCTCTGAACCATTTTTTCATCCGACGGAAAGTACGGTTATAACTTTAACTGTGACTTCAGATGGATGTGAAGATGTTGTACTGCAACAATTTGTGGCCGTTCACGAACTGCCTCAATTGGGAATATCTTTTCTTGATTCAGTTTGTATCAAGTCAAATGAGCCAATTCAATTAATTGGTTTGCCATTAGGAGGGACTTTTTTGGGACAAGGTGTATTTAATCATGGGAATGATTATGCTACCTTTAATGCCAATCAGGTAATTTCTCCCGGCATTTATCCAATAGAGTATGTCTACCGTGACCAATACGGTTGTGGTGGTAGTATTTTCAAGCCAATTGTGGTTACAGAAGAACCCGTAGTGAATGAAATGCTTTCAAAGAACAATAATTTGTTTGTTTATGGAATATTCCCGAATCAAATTTTGATCTCAATTAATGGGCAAAGTTATTACTCGTTTCAACAAAACGAAACGGAAGCAATATTTCCGAATGTGCCCATTAATAATGGTGACTATGTCACCATTATGGCAACAGGAACACATGGGTGTTTTATCACCAAGGAATTCAGATACGGCCTTGGTTATGATTTGACCGAAGAAGAAGACGAAATTAAGTTATATCCGAATCCATTTTCGGATATCCTTACGGTAGAAATACCGGAAGGTAAGTATGAAGTTATGCTTATCGATTCTCAGGGCAAGATTGTCGAAAGAAAAACAGTAAAAGGCAATTTTGTAATTTACAGAAATAATCTACCGGTTGGTGCCTATACGCTGAGAATAATCTCAGCCAAGGAAACATTAACCGAAAAAATCCTAATAAATTAATATCAGGATTTACGAATAACAAAACCCGTTGCAAAATTTGCGCGGGTTTTTGCTTTTTTAGAGAAAATGATTGACTAAAAATATAATATTTGTTATATTAATTAAGCATTAATGAATCCCGATAGAAATTTAACAAATCGATATAGAAGTAAAAAATTTTTAAAAGGGTATATTATTTATTATAATAATGTCAATTCATTAATAAATTTCACACGGGATGAATCAAAAAGATGATACAAATACAGTGATGGGAATAGTGACAGAGGCTCTTCCTAATACACTTTTTCGAGTAGACGTTGGGGATGGAAAAATTGTCC
>CAYVBT010000021.1:0-5019 GCA_964449885.1 uncultured Candidatus Saccharibacteria bacterium | reverse complement strand
TGTCCTCTCGTATCTTGCTGGAAAAATGCGAATGCATCGAATCAAAGTTTTAGTAGGAGATAAGGTAGAAGTTTTAATTGACCCATATGGGGGTAAGGGTAGAATTATTAAAAGAAACTAGGGGCATGCCCCCACACCCATATTTTTATCAATATAATTAATATATTGAAGTTAGAAATTGGAAGTATAAAAATATAGGTGTGGGGGTTGCTTATTTTATTAAATAGTGTATTGTATAAAGATATATGCTTGTGTAGTAAAAATACAGGGTAAAAGCCCTATATTTTTCTTTAGCATTTAGGTAAATATGAAAATTAAATCAGCTGTTAAAAAAATTTGTACAAAGTGTAAATTAATTAAACGAAGTGGTCATCTTCGTGTTATTTGTGATAATCCTAAACATAAACAAAAACAATAATTTTATATGAGAATTCTAGGTATAACTATTCCGAACAATAAGCATTTATATATTGGACTAACTAGTCTATATGGTATCGGTATTCCCCGAGCTAAAGCTATTTTGAAAGAAGCGAAAATCAATCCCGATATTAAAGCCGATACTCTGACAGTTGAAGAAGAAAACACTATCAGAAAAATTATCGAAACAATGTCAATTGAAGGAACCCTTAAACGAGAAGTTGCTTCCAATGTAAAAAGACTTAAAGATATTAAAGCTTACAGAGGAATAAGGCACATGCGTCGATTACCAGTTAATGGACAGAGAACTAAAACAAATTCTCGAACCGTTAGAGGCAATGTTAGAAAAACAATGGCCTCAGGTCGTCGAAAAGAAAGTAAGACATAATTTATGGGAAAAATTAAAATTATAACAAAAGAAGAAGAAAAGACAGGCACAGATAAGGTTGTTGAAAATACCCCAAAGACCGGCGCAAAAGTTCCAAAAAAGAAAATTGTGGCTGGAACTTTGCATGTTGAAGCAACTTTTAATAATACTAAAGTAGTATTATCTGACAAAGAAGGAAATACTTTATTTTGGACTTCGGCTGGATCGCTCGGTTTTAAAGGAGCAAAAAAGGGAACACCCTTTGCTGCGTCAAAAGCCGGTTCAGTTATCGGAGAAAAAGCTAAAGCCCTCGGAATTAAAGAAGTTGATGTTAAAGTTAAAGGAGTAGGGAGTGGTCGTGAACCTACTATTCGGGCTTTCATGGCCTATGATATAGACATTACTGGAGTAAATGATGTCACTCCTGTTCCGCACAACGGACCAAAACCTAAAAAGCCTCGTAGAGTATAAAAATTATGAAAACAGTTCAAATGTATAAAATTTGCCGAAGACTAGGACCTGGAGTGTTTGAAAAATGTCAAACAACTAAATTTGCTATGTCTGAAGCTCGTCACGCTAAAAATTCAAAAGGCAAGCGCCCAAAGCCTCTTTCTGGTTATGCGACTCAATTTATTGAAAAACAAAAAGTTCGTTTTATGTATGGTATTAGTGAGCGACAATTTTCAAACTACATCAAGGAAGTAGTAAGTCACAAGGGCTCTCCCGCCACAGATTACCTTTTTGAGTTATTGGAAAATCGATTAGATAATGTTGTTTATCGTCTTGGTTTAACACATTCCAGACGCCTTTCTCGACAAATGGTTTCTCATGGTCACATTACTGTTAACGGTAAAAAAACAACAGTCGCTTCTCATCGTGTTTCTGTCGGTGATATTATTGCTATTCGTGAAGGTAGTAAAAAAAGTGTTTTATTTGCAGATATGGCAAATAAAATGAAAGAATATACTTGCCCTAACTGGTTGACATTCAATGCAGATAGTTTGTCCGGCAAAGTACAAGGTAAACCTAAAAATATTGAAGGATATATCGATCTTAACACTGTTTTGGAATTCTATAGTCGTTAAGGTTAGTGTATGGTTAGATTTTTATAAATAATTATGAGAACCTTGGGTTCTCCAATATCATATAACTATGTCAGATTTAAATATTATATTACCATCAAAATTATCAATTGTATCTGAGGTGGGTACAAAAGGAGTCTATGAGATAGATGGTCTTTATCCTGGGTATGGACATACTCTTGGAAATTCACTTCGCCGAATAATTTTGTCATCTTTGACAGGCGCCGCGATTACTTCGCTTAAAATTGATGGAGTTAATCATGAGTTTTCAGTTATGGATGGAGTCAAAGAAGATGTTGTCACAATTCTACTTCATTTGAAACAAGTTCGATTTCGATTAAATACCGACGAACCTCAAACAGTTAAACTTCAAGTTAAAGGCCCTAAACAAATTATGGCTTCTGATATTGAAGCAACTGGACAAGTAGAAATTTTAAATCCAGAGTTATATATTACTGAAGTTACGGGTAAAAATACTTTTTCGCTTGAAATGACAGTTGAAAAAGGTTTAGGTTTCGTGCCAAAAGAAATGCATCAAAAAACTAAAAATGAAGTTGGAGTTATTTCTCTTGATGCAATTTTTACACCAATCCGTCGAGTTTCGTACGAAGTAGAAAATATGCGAGTTGGTGATAAAACTAATCACAATCGTCTTCGAATGACTATAGAAACAGATGGAACTTTGACACCTCGTGAAGCTCTTGAGAGAGCTATCACTATAATGGTAGAACAATTACAAGCTATTGTTGGTTTTACTATTTCCCACCGAGTCATCGGAAAAGAAGTTGAAAAAGATGAAGTGAAAGATAAAAAGAATGATGAAGAAAAAGAAGAGAGTAATGAATTTACTGATATTTTAAAAACTAGAATCGATACACTTGACCTCTCAACTCGAACACTTAATGCTTTAACTGGTGCAAATATTCGCACAATCGGTGGAATTGCTAGAAAGAAAAAAGAAGATTTATTGGAAATTGAAGGAATAGGAGATAAGGGAATTCAAGAAATTAAAAAAATTCTTGGTGGTTACGGAATAACCTTAAAGTAATTAGTAATTAGTAATTATAATAATATGAGACATCACAACAGTGTAAGAAAATTCGGAAGGAATAAAAGTCAAAGACAGGCCTTATTAAAAGGTTTAATGTTGGCTTTGATTGCTCACGGTAAGATTGAGACGACAGAAGCAAAAGCAAAAGAGTTACGACCATTTATTGAAAAATTAGTTACAAAAGCAAATGTTGGAACTCTTGCTTCGCGACGCCTGGTAATTTCCCGTTTATATAATTTAACTGCGGAGGCAAATAAATTAATTACAGACATTGCCCCAAAATATAAAGGAACACCAGGAGGTTATACTCGTATTACTAAACTTCCACGTCGGGGAGGAGATGCAAGTAAAATGGCAATAATCGAATTTATATAATATTTATGAGTACTACATATACAATTGATGCAAGTGGAAAATCTTTAGGTGTGACAGCAAGTGCTGTGGCTAAAATTTTAATGGGTAAAAATTTACCGGATTATGTTCCCAATAAAGTTGCTGATGTTCAAGTAATTATTACTAATGCTAGTCTAACAAAAATGACAGAAAGACGCTTGAATGAGACACTTCATGAGACTTATTCTGGGCAACCAGGTGGTTTTAAAACAAAAACTAATGCTAAGATTTTAGATATTAAAGGTTGGAAGGGTTTGTATGAGTTAGCAGTTTATGGAATGTTGCCGGCAAATAAATTACGACCATTAATGATGAAGCGTTTAACAATAAAAGATTAATAATTATATGACTGAGAAAAAAACAACAACAAAAGAAAAAGAATATTTTAGGGCTATTGGTCGCCGCAAGACATCAACTGCCGTTGTTAAACTTACAAAAGCAACAAAAAATTCTTATACTATAAATGGAAAAGATTTTACTGAATATTTTAAAACCGCCGATCTTAAAAAAATTATTACTTCCGCTTTTGAAACTGCTACACCAGCCGATAAATTTGAAGTTATTGTTACCACTAAGGGTGGAGGAATCCATTCTCAAGCTGAAGCAGTTCGTCATGGTATATCTCGTGCTCTTGTTCTACAAGATGGAGAATTACGTTCTGTATTAAAGAAAGCCAAAATGTTGAAACGAGACCCTCGTCAAGTTGAAAGAAAGAAATTCGGTCTGAAAAAAGCTAGAAAATCACCACAATGGAGTAAACGTTAAAAAAAAGACCTCGAAAGAGGTCTTTTTCAGTTTACTCCATTGCGGTGGAGAAAGGGGTCGGGGAAACTCCGGTTTCTCCGTGAAGGAAGGCAGGGTACTCCCGTTGGAAAACCGTCGGTTTCCAAAGAGCCGGAGGCGACCACCTTGGAGTAAACGTTAAAAAAACCAAACTTGAAAAAGTTTGGTTTTTTGTATATTATTGAAGGATGAATGATGAAAATATCGTAAACCAAGATGAAATAATTGATGATGTAACTTTTGTCGAAAGCACAGAAGATGGTGAGGAATTACCAAAGAAAGATGTAGCGAAAAAACTTCGAGAAGAAATTAAAGTATTACAAAAAGAAAAGGAAGAATATTTGACTGGTTGGCAGAGAGCTAAAGCAGATTATGTTAATCTACAAAAAGAACTTGATTCTTCAAGGGTTAACATTGCAATTTTAAGTAAAGAAAAAATGGCGGAAAATTTATTACCAGCCCTTGATAGTTTTGAGATGGCTTTTGCTAATAAGGAACACTGGGAAAAAATTGATAAAGATTGGCAAGACGGAATAACTTCTATTTACCAACAGTTTATTTCTGGTTTACAAAAATCTGGTATTGAAAAAATTGATCAAGCCAAAATATTATTTGACCCAAATATTCATCAGTCAATAAGTATTGTTGACACTGATGATGAAAAAAATGATCACACAGTGGAAAAAATTCTCCAAGTTGGATATAGAATTGGCGACCGAGTTATTCGACCAGCTAAAGTCACTATTTACGAATACAAAAAGTAAGTATCGGAGTTTATCCCCAATAAAAGTGATTAAATTTATATTTTATTGTATAATCAAATAGTAAATGAGCAATTTAAAACTACCAAAATTTCACTGGGCTAAACTACTCTCTATATTCTTTTTCATATTACTTCTCGGAGCCTATGCAAATATTTTTGCTAT
>CAYVBT010000020.1:4493-17028 GCA_964449885.1 uncultured Candidatus Saccharibacteria bacterium | reverse complement strand
TCCGGCATCGCCAGAGCCACCAGATATCCCAGATAGATCGACTGAATTTTGAAATTTAATGTCTCGAAAATCTACATTGGAGGCGGTAACTTTTGCTGGGTCAACAGTGATAGTCCGTTGGGATCCAAGAGTATTCGATCTTACTATTAATCGATAGTTTGTAGTATTATTACCAACCAAGGATAAATTATTTGTAACAGTAAAATTACTTAACATTATCAAAGAAGAACCAGCGACAGAATAACCA
Source organism: uncultured Candidatus Saccharibacteria bacterium (assembly GCA_964449885.1). GTDB lineage: Bacteria > Patescibacteriota > Minisyncoccia > Phycocordibacterales > UBA9973 > UBA8515. The sequence continues at coordinate 16,781 of CAYVBT010000020.1, read as the reverse complement.
TTATAAGTAAGATTATTAATGGTTGAACCTTGCATGTCCAGTGCATCAAGATTGTTTACTGATGCATAGCCGGATGGAAAATTAATCGTAATATTATTAAAGACAAAAGGCTTACCAAGTGCGATAAGATAACCTAAATAATTATATGTTGATTTATTAACAATAATATTTGATGTGCCTGCATTTAAAACGTTATTCGGTCCAAGCCTAAGGGAATTGATCGTTAAAGTACTACTACCCAAATTCAAGGTTGCATTACTGGCTGTTGCAGGATAACTAATGTCACCAGATGTACTTAATTTTATATTTTTATCATTTGTATTCCATGTTCCTTTATCTAAAAATATTACCTGAGTGCCGGAATTCCAATCATCTTGATTTGTCCACTCACCCCCTACTCCATCAAAATAGATTCTATTCCATCCAGCTGATGACCCATTAGTTGTAATTATTTTACCTGTTGTTGTTGCTTTGAAATACAAAGATCCTCCTCCCCATCCTGAACCAAATGAAGTAGATAATTTATTTGATAACACAAATGAACCATAAACATTTAGAGTGTTTGTTAGATTTATCAACGTCATAGTTTGGTCAATGCCCGAGAAATCTAGACTCGCAGTATTGGCCAGTGCATCAATTGTCACAACAGAGCCATCTACAGAAAATGACCCAGCTGAAAAATAAACATCATTAGTAGAAGTTGGAACAGATTGCCCTCCGGTACCACCATTTACATTTGACCAGTGTGAAGTATCACTCCAGTTTCCAGATCCACCAACCCAATATCTATCTGAAGGACTATAAGGGACAGCTGAAGCTACAGCACTTGAACTTCCTGGACCAATTGCATTCACTGCTGTGATTCTAAAATCGTAAGATGTGCCATTTGTTAATCCAATAATTGTCGATGTTGTTAAAATTGAAACTCCATCTGCAAAGGTGGACCAAGTAGAATCAGAAGTTAATTTGTAGTCAACAATATAATCCACAATCGCTGTTCCATTGTCCGCTGGTGCCACCCAAGAAAGTGAAACTTGAGTATTGCCGGTGGTTGGAGTAAGCCCCGTCGGAGCATCAGGAACATTCGCAAAAACCCAACCAGAATTATTCCCACTATTTGTCGAATTACTTGCATACCATTTATTTGCTGGAGTTGCGTTTGAATATGAAATATTTAAATAATCTCCAACAACACTACCAGTGCCAGTAAAATTGAGAGAATGAGTTGCTCCTGTTATACTTCCAATCGTGATTGGATTTAAACTAGTTCCATTGGCAGTGAGTTTTCCAATTTGTTGAGTAGTGCCGGCAGTGAAACGAACATTGCGCCCAGGATCAACAACTATTTCATTAAAAGTATTTGAACCAACTACATCAAAATAACCAGTATGTAATCCTTGAAATAAAACTTTATTAAAATTTTTTCCAGAACTACTTAACCACATTCTATTTGAACCACCACTGGGAACTAATTTAATGGTTGACCCCTCGGCATTAAAATTTGTAGTAGGACCAATCTCCAAGTAATACCACTCTGTACTTAAACTAAAAGTAAAAGTACCGTTACCCATGTAGATAGTTCCAGGCCCACCACCTGCTCCTATTCTTGGTGCAGTAACATTAAAGTCGTTAAAATCTATGTTGGCACCGAAACCATAAACTACTGCCTCAGTACATGTAGTGTCAGATAATAGAACAAATGTTCCAGGAGCATTCATACGAAGCGACCTTATAGATTTATTCTGGGTGTTAATATAACTAGTTCCTCTCCCCATCATAGTTAGAGCCCGATCTAAACCACCCCACAATGTAATATTATTCCCGATAATTAAACTTCCATAACTTTCAATATTACTTGCGGGTGTCATTGTAACCGCATCATCAACTTGCGACATGTCTAAACTTCGTCCAATTCTTGGAACATTCACTGTTAAAGTCGAAGTCCCTGTAAAAGAGCCAGCATCAAAATAGACATCATCCTGTGGAAGAGGAACACGACCTGGAGTTGTTCGTGGGGAGGAATCAGAAAACCATTTTGTTGAATCACTCCAGTTTACTGCACCGCTCGTATGTTTGAAGTATTGTGGTTGAGCTGTTGTAAAAGTGATTCCCGTATTTCCTCCGGCATCGCCAGAGCCACCAGATATCCCAGACAAATCAATCGCATTAGCAAATCTAATATCCCTAAAGTCTACATTTGTAGCTATAACTTTTGCTGGATCAACCGATATAGTGCGTTGGTTTCCAATGGCTGAGGAATGAAGAATAATTCTTCCAGAAGTACTATTTAAACCGTTTATAGTTAAATTATTATTTACTGTTATGTTAGTAGATATGTTTAAGGTTGCTTTTTCTACTAATGGATTAATATAGAAATTTTCACAAGAAAAATTACCTGCAGTGCCTCCCATAGGTGAATTCGAGGTTCTATTATAGTAAATATTATTATAATGTTTTCCTGCCCCCTCTATCCAATCACCATTTATGTAGATATTAGAATTTCCTGGAATTACAGTTAATCCACTCCCTGTTGAGCCTAGGAGTAAACCATTTCCAGCATTGTATGTAGAATTTGTTAAATTAAATGTGAAAGTACCACCATCTCTTCTTAATTCACCGGATGAAATAGTTTGATTATTCGTATTTAAAGTACCGTTATTTATTCTTATTTGAGCGGCACTCATTTCATCCTGCAAAGTCCATGTACCTCCAACTCCATCAAATATAAGTCTATTAAAACCTCTATTGATGATTGTTCCCATTGTGATATTTACAGATGTTGTAGCCTTAAGATATGTATATGCTGTAGCTGTAAATGTCCAGGTGAGGTTTGTTGATGGAAGTGTTACAGAACCATAAATATTGATTGAATTTACTGATGAAGAAAATGTCACGGTCTGATCAATTCCTGTAAAATTTATACTCGCCGTACTCGCAACAGTGTCCAATGTAACTACACTCCCATTAACAGAGAAAGACCCAGCAGAAAAATAAACATTATCAGTGGAAGTTGGCACAGAGAATCCACTACCTCCTCCGTCAGAATCAGACCAGTGAGCTGTGTCACTCCAATTCCCTGTTCCTCCAACCCAGTATCTGTCGGAAGCATAAGCTGTGCTTGTATGAGAGATTAAAAATAGAATAACAAGAGACAAAAAAACAAATAAAATTCTAAAAATTTTACATGTTCGCAGCCAATTATTTTTGCCAATATTTAACGGCACTATAGATTAATTATACCACAATTTACCTTGCATCTAAACAGTTATACCTCTAATAAACTTCGTAAAATAGCAAATTGTTTCTATTTTTTAAATTTATTTACTCTTTTTTTAATCAACACCAATTTTTCAATTCTTTTCATTTTTTTAATCCGCGATTCTTCTTTGGATGCGAGTGACCTATCCTTAAATTTCTTTGTATAGACCAAATGAACCGGCCGGCGAGACGAAGTATACCGAGCACCAAGCTTCGAACCATTGTGCTCAATGATTCTTCTTTTTAAATCAGTTGTAATGCCCGTGTATAGGGTTTTATCCGCACATTTTAAAATATAAAGGTGATACATATTTTACAAGTAGCAAGAACGGTTCTTGCTACGAAGACCAGACTTAGTAAATATGATTCTTGTCCGTCACTTCTTTAAAACAACCAATAAAATAATCTTTTAATCAGACTTGGTCTCTTTATTTCAATTAATGATACAGGGAAAGTGATACCAGAAATTAATGGTGACGCTATTGCTGGGGTGATTACTTTTTTTTCTTCTTCGACAACAGTATTATCTTTCGACACAACATCTATTTTGTCTTTTTGAATCGCAGGAGCAGGATTTAAAACTGGTTGTGTTTTAACCACATCTACCACAGGAATTTTATATTCAGGGGCTGGAACCATTGTGCCTATTCCATTTTCGTTCTTTTTACTAGTGACCGGTTCCAGTGGCTGAGCTACGCCATTAGACCTATGACAATGATATTCACCAGTAGATAAACCCCAACTAGCACAATTCGTCCGACAAGTATGACACCCCGAAGCATCCGTCCTTCCAGAATGAGCAATAGAAGCAATTGGAATTATTAAAATTAAAATTATTAGTGGGAGAATTATTTTTTTCATAAATTATCTCTTAAGAGTTACTGTATGATCCAAGTATTCTATTCTATATTGATTAACAGACGGCTTATCACAATATTTTATTTCTCCATCTGAATTTGTTGTAAGTTTAATACTCCCATAGGAAGTAATGATTTCCGAAACACGAGAAAGTTCAACGTGAACTTGTTTGTTCTTTAATCTTCCATTACTATCGATCAATATTATTGTCTGGCATTTATCTTCATCGTACTCCCCTAAATTAGCAATAAATTTTTCTATTACAAAAAAATATCCATAATAAGTGTCTGTTTGCTTTTTATCTTCAGTTTTAGCACTTAATTTTAAATTATATTCGTTTTTTGGAATTAAATCATAAATCGTCACTGAATGATTAGTACTTAAACCATTTTTCGAAGAATATACTTTTTCAACAGATTCTATAATAGTTACAGTAGATTCTGTTGGAAGGTTAGTTTCCCAAGTTATGGTGACATTACTTCCAACTACTTTATTTTTTACGTTTACAATTTTAAGAAGTGCCACTTTTTCAGAACTAGAAATTGGTGCTATTACAGTAGTGGATGCTTCAGCGGGAGTTTCTGTTTTTGTCTTTGCTGAATTATCTACAACAGGGATCTCCTTTTTAACCTCTGGAATTGATTCCGGATAGCTAGGTACAACCTGTTTATTTTTTAATTCATCAAGTTGCTTTTGTAATTCATTAATTTTCTCTTCAGAAGTTTTTTGTGTATCCACTTGAATTTGTGAATTAATTTCTTTTTTATTAAAAGACCAATCATTAAACCAACTTAAAGGGTTCCACCACGAAGCCAAAGCAGTAAAGGGAGCAATAAACACAAGCAGTAATAAAATCGATAGATATTTTCTCATATTATTTTTATTTCTTTAATAATGTCTTAATACTATAACTACTATAGAATAAATCAAGTTAAACTTTCTTATTATAAAATTGTATCTACTCAATACAGTAGCAAGAACGACAGTGGCAAGGGCAGTCCTTGCTATCGGAAAAATATCTTATTATTGCGTAGTTTTTATTTCATTCATTGCTTCTTCGAGCAATTTTTTCATCTCGTCATTGGTTGGGCGTTTGTCATTGGCACTTGCTCCGCCCAAATCGCCGTCTTCATTTTTATTGTTTTCATTGGGAATAGAATTAAACTCATTCATTAGCTCTTCATTTTTTTTATATTCTAATAAAATTTCTAATCCTTTCTTATTTTCAATTCCACCACATTCAAATTTAAAATTACCTGAAAAATTGGCTCCTGAAGTTGGAGAATAATCTGGGCAAGTTTTTTCAAAAGAAATATATTCAGGAGTTATAAATGCACTACCTAGATTAAAAGAGCCACAAAAAACCTTAGCATCCCCTTTTGTTATATCTTCTCTTTTATCAGTAAAACCCATCAAAGTCCCCTCACCTTTAGTATTTATCACAACCCAATCATTACTTTTCCTCTCGGGGGCTGGGTTGATTATTTTAGAATCAAAATCAATTCTAATCGGGGCTGTATTTTTTGTAAAATATCATTCCTTGTTCCTCAACTGTCATATTTCCAGAGCCTTGCATCATCTCAAATGTTTTATCACCAGTATATTTATATTTAATTTTTCGGCCTAGAATGTATAATTTATTTTTTTCTTTATCAAATAAACTAATATCTTCGGACGTATATTCTACATTACCCTTTTCGGCACCTAAAATTGAGCTCGTATATACTCCTTTAATTTCTTCTTGCCCTTGGCAGAAAGAATATTTGTCTTCATTTTCCCAATCCTTAAAATTTTGCTCTTCAGTTAATGCCTGAGAAATATTATCATCTACCTTTTCACGTTTCGTACTTTGTTCAGGATTATTTAAAATAACTCCAGTCGCAATAGCCCCGCCTAAGACTAAAATCGCTCCGCCAATGATTAAATTTTTTTTATTCATATATTTATTTTATAAACCACAAACATTAGTCATTGATTCGCAATCAATAGCATTTAGCATGCAACTCGTTTTATCACCACTCCATTTTTTACACTCATTCATACAAGATAAAAGGCCTTCATTGTAAAGCTCTTGAGAGGCATTGGGGACCAAAGAAAGACACTTTATTGAATAATTACTACAAGCCATTTCACAATCATTATTTGCTACTGGCGATTGGGGTGTATTCATTTCTGGAATTAACGATGTAAGGATTTCTGGGATTTCACTCAAAGCCCCACAATTAGAAGCATTATTAACTTTTTCTTTTACTTCATCTTGCCAATTTGCACAAGAAGATTCACAATTACTATTTGCCATTAATGATGGACAAGTTGTTTTTGCTTTCGAACACAAAGAAATACAAGATTCGTCGGGATTATTATTTAAATTACTTTTTTTATCTTTAGAATTAGTCCCAAGATAAATAACACTACCAATTACCAAAACCGAGGCCAAAGAAATTAAAATTATTTTGTTCATAGTTTTTTAAAATAGTTTGTTAATAATATATATTATCTCATAATATAATTTAACTGTCTAATAGTTAAAAACGATTTAATTTGATTGAAGCCTTTGAGTAGCAATAACGGCCCTTGCTACAATTTACTACAAAAAAGCTAAGCAGAGGTTTTCTTGCTTAATGCAATAGGTAAATTTTATTTTTTTCCTTCTGTAATTGCTATTATTTCTTTATAAACAGAATCGCTCATTATTTCATTATAGTGACTCTCTATTAAATCTTTTTTTGAGTGATAAATATCTAAAAAATAATTATACATTTGACCATACTTTAAAGTAATATTTTCATATTTTTCTCTCATTTTATTTTCTCTGGTATTTTCAGCCAAATTTTTTGCAAACTTATAAAAATACATCAATTGGGATAAGGCCTCCATTATAATTTTTGATTGAATAGGATGGTTTTTTAGTTTTTCGCTGTTATCTTTTGTTGTTTGACCCCAAAGCCGAATCAGACCATCAGCAGAAGATTGTTGGGAACCAATTATAATTTTTGGTAGAGAAATCTTTTTATGTTCTTTTGTTTTAGGGTCTTGAAAATATTTTAATGTTGGCAATTCCCCTTCTCTTATGCACTGTTTTATACTGTCTATTTTTTTATCAATATTTATCTCTCCAGATGAATAAGTTACATCCATATTTAATCCAAGATAATTTGAAATATTCTTTTTTTGATTAATAATAAAAACTCCGTCTATTCCATTAAAAATATCATCATATTTTGAAGTAGGAATAACTTCGGTGTCTTCACCTAAAAATTTATTAGTATCTAAAAGGTCAATTACCGATGCTTCATATATAGACGAAAAATCTCTGACAAATTTTTCGTAATCACTATTTTGTTCTTTCCATTCATCTTTACGTTTTTGGATTAAAAGCTCATCCCTCTTAATCTCATCCGAAGAATACACATCATTAAAATCGTTTAATTTTGGACGTTTAATATCCACATCGTTTGCTTTCCTTAAAAGAGATTCCATTTTAATTGGGTCATCAATTAAAGGCTTTGGTTTAAATGATATAATTTGGTCTTCAAAATTCATTGTTTTATTATATCATATTTATTCCGCCATAAGACGATTCCGGCTACCAACGAATTTATTAAACAAATATAAAGGGGGAAAGAAATAAGAACAAAATTCCATTCTCCGACAGCGAGTGTTCCCAATAATCCGCCGAACCCACACATAGCCCAGCCGAGCCAATTCTCGCTTGCCGGATAGCGCCAGGCTTTTTGAATTGTTAAGTGAGCTCCCATAAAATCCGTCACAATAATTAAAAATAATGCTATTGCTGGATTTTTAGTAATATACCAAAGAATTAAACTGCAAATAGCTCCTGTTAAAGAAATAATATCAATTTTTCGAAAACCACCAACGCCAAATTTAATTGAAAGAATAAAAACTATAAAAATAGCTAACGAATCCCCGACGGTCAAAAGTAGGGACCAAGTCCCTCCTTCGGCCCATTGAGAAAAGAGAGCAATCAAAGTCAGGAGTGACCAAATAAGCCAAGTCATTCTCTGGGGCTTGGTATGAAATTTAAAAATTGAAATAGCATATGGAATAACCGACAGCATCATCAATATTCCCGATGTATAACCCAAAATTTTTAACATATGAATCTATAATACTAAAACAATAATCATATTACCACCTGCCGTTGACATTATATTTAAACATGATAGAATAATAAAAAGTTAAGCTCCCCTCACAAATTTTATTGGGTTATCTTTGCCCCCAAATTATTTCGGGTATAAAGACAACCCTATAAAACCAATATTTATGAAAAGAAAAATGTGTTTTTTCCAAAAATGCTTTTATTTGAAAGAAGCAAAGGAGAAAAAGGCCTGGGTAATATTATTTTTTACTGATATTATCGACAACGAGTTATTTGCCGTTTTCCTTCGAAAGGGAGAAAAAGAAAAAGCAATTATAATAAAAAACCGACTAAATGGAAATGATTTTGTCGGCAAAAAATATTATACTTTGCTATGGTTTGAAATTTTTTTCATCATTTTTTTAAAATCACTAAAACAAAAAATCCCTCGAATATAATCAGAGGGATTTTTTTAACCAAAACTAAAACTACATAGGGCTACCGGAAGGTGTAGTTGGGGCAACTGTTTCGCAGTGCTTGCAGTCACTTTTATGAGTTCCAACTAGGAATATTGCGGATAGACCAACTAAGACATAGACAATTTTTGAGATTAGAGCATCTTGCCCACCAAAAATCATACCAACATCCCAGCCTGTTAAACCAACCAATAACCAATTCAAACCTCCGACGATAACCAAAACAAAGGCTAAACCGTGTAATGCTTTCATATTTTTATATTTTTAATTAATAATTTCGACACATAGAACTTCGCCTATATATTATATCATAAATTTTGTGGTAAAATAGTAAAATGATAAATAAACAAAGAATAAACGTCTCCGGATATCGTGGCATCTGGGGAGAAACATTATCAAAAGAGGTTGTCATATTATATACTCGGGCTTTTGTATCTTTTTTAAAAGAAAAAAATAATAATCCAATTGTTTTAATTGGCCGAGATGGTCGTGAAAGTGGGCCTGAAATTAAAGATATTATTTTAAATGAATTAAAGAATCTTGGAGTTGAAGGAATCGATGGAGATATTATGCCGACTCCAACTGTTTTATTTTCCGTCCGAAACCATAAGTATACTGGTGGAATAATAATTACCGCTAGTCATAATCCAATTGAATACAATGGATTAAAATTCATAAATGATCAAGCACTTTTTACTATAAAAGATGAAGTTGATAAAATTAATAAATACTATGAAGAGGAAATTGAAAAATTTGAAAAGGGTGAAATTCCTGAAAAAGCCACTTATGAGCCAAATATTTCTATTGTTCCTGACTTTCCTAAAGAACATGCGGACCAAATATTAAAAAATGTAAATGTTGAAGCCATTAAAGCAAAAAAATATAAAGTAGTAGTAGATATGATAAATGCTTCGGCTTGTGTCATGGACCCATATCTTTTTGAGCAACTTGGCATCGAAATGATTCCACTCAATAATATTCCAAATGGTAAATTTGGTCACCGGCCTGAGCCACTTCGTGAGAATTTACTAGAAACTGAAAAAGTGGCCAGGGAATCTGGTATTGATGTTGGATTTGTTCATGACCCTGATGCCGATAGGTTAGTTGTCATAAACGAAAAAGGTGAAATACTTTCTGAAGAATATTCTATTGCTCTATGTATCGAAAACATTTTATCAAAAAACCCCGGCAAGCCAATAGTTCTTAATTTATCTACATCACAAAGAGGCGCTGATATTGCCAAAAAATACGGAAGTGAATGTTTTCGGACAAAAATTGGTGAAGGATTTGTTGTTGAAGGAATATTGAAACACAAAGCGATTATGGGCGGTGAAGGAAATGGAGGAATTATTTATCCAACTATCAATACTGTCCGTGATAGTTTTACAGGACTAGCTCTTATACTTGAATTGATGGCCGAAAGAAATAAAAGCATAAGCGAGTTAGTTAGTGAGATTCCTGAGTACATTATCATGAAAGATAAATGGCCAATCGGGGGAGATTTGAAAATAATGTATGAAAAACTGAAATCAAATTTTATAGATGCAACTTTTGATGAACAAGATGGTATCCGTTTTGATTTTCCAGATAATTCTTGGCTACATCTTCGCCCCTCAAACACTGAACCAATCATTAGACTTTTCGGCGAAGCCAAAACAAAAGAAAGAATCGAAGACCTTTTCAAAGAAGCCAAAGAATCAATATTATAATTTATACTCTCCAACTTTTGTTCGAACAATTCTAAGGGCCAGAGCTGGGATTTTGAGTTTTACACCTATTTCATGGGCAATAGAGCGGACATAAACCCCACTTCCACCCACAATTCGAAGGGTAATGGTTTTGTATTCTTCGTCTTTTTTATCTTCTAAAATATTTTGCCAAATATTTACTATTTCATTTTGTCGAAAGTCACCTTGCACTTCTGATATGTTTTTTTTAATTTTATTTAATAACTTATCACCCATAATAATACCCTCTTTAATTATTTCTATTTTTTCAACAAAAACATCGTGTGCGGGAATTTCTATTTCACCCAATTTCCCTTCTCGCGCCCACAGGTAGAGAGGTTTGCCATTTACAGTTCGCGAAGAATAAGGCGGATAAAATTGTTTTATTCGCCCGGTGAATTGTTTAATAATTTTTTCTAATGCTTCATCAAAAGTAGTATTTGAAAGGTCCTCGGATCTCCTCGCCAAATTCTTTTGGAAGCTCGGCCAGACCGTTTCAAATACTACTTTTGATTCTGCTCTCCCGCCCCCCACATCCCTAGACCTTTTAAATAGCAATTCCGACGAAGCAACCGAGTTAATTATTTTTCCCATCACATCATACGTATCCGTTTCAAAGCCAAATAAAATTTCAACTTCATATTCTTTCGGTAATTTCAAGTATTCATCTTTTTTCAAGCATTCATCACCTATCAGTAAGACTAAAACCCCTTCAGCAAGTGGGTCGAGCCGGCCAGCGTAAGTCACAGGCACATGAGCCAATTTTGGTTCAGTCTTTTTAAGGTCATTTATACACTCAAGTGGAGTCAGACCGGCTTTTTTATTCACAATTCGAATATTGTCACTCATCCCATTAGAAGCAAAATGTGTTTATTTTCATAATAAATACCATCTTGCCAATTTTACAAATAATTATTAATAATATACTAATTCTTTCGTATAAGCTATAAACACGGCTTCTAACGGGACACGTATTGCCATATTATCATAAATATGATAATATTCCCTTTAGGTAGGTAATCTATTTTATTTCTATCGGACACAAAATTGAGAGAAAGAATAAACAATCAAATAAGAGCGTCGGAGGTTCGAGTAATCTCAAACGAAGGAGTTAATCTTGGCGTTTTGAGTATTAAAGAAGCTTTATCTCAAGCAAATGCGCTTGGTCTTGATTTGATTGAAATTTCTCCTAATACGAATCCGCCAATAGCAAAAATAGCAGATTACGGTAAGTACAATACGAACAAAATAAAAAACAGAAAAAAGCTAAAGCTGGATCAAAAACAACCGAGACCAAATCGATTCAAATCAAGATTGGGACCGGCGATAATGATTTGGCTCTGAAGGCCAGAAAAGCGTCAGAATGGCTAAAAGAAGGACATCGCATTAAGGTTGAACTATTCCTATCGGGACGTTCCAAATATATGCCTGACGCCTTTTTAAAAGAAAGACTTGATCGTGTACTTCATTTAATAACCGAAAATTATAAGATAGCCGAGAATTATAAAAAAGGTCCCAAAGGTCCAACTATTACATTAGAGAAGGATAAAGGAGTAACAGCTCCAGAACCAACTCAAATTAAAGAATAATATATGTCAATAAAAACAAATAAATCATTAACAAAGCGTTTGAAGGTTACCAAAAATGGTAAGATTTTATCACGGGCTCCAGGTTTTAATCATTTTAATGCAAAACAATCACGAACCAAACAATTAGGTGGCCGAAAAATGAATCAACAAAATTTTACAAATAAAACAACAAGAACTTATTTATAATCAAGAATATCAATTACAACAACTTGAAAGGAAAATATCTGCAATTCAAGCTGAAAAATCAATGAAGAAAAGAAGATTTTAACAGCTAAAATTAA
>CAYVBT010000020.1:0-4483 GCA_964449885.1 uncultured Candidatus Saccharibacteria bacterium | reverse complement strand
ATTAATTATAAATAATACTACGCAAATTATATATTCTAAAAATAATTTGCCCAATATCTAACATGACACGAGTAAAAAGAGGAACAATAAAGAATAAGAAGAGAAAGAATTTATTAGCCCAAACTAAAGGTTTTCGTTTTGGTCGCAGTACAAAAGTGGCTCAAGCCAAAGAAGCTCTTAAACACTCAGGTAATTATTCTTTTGCTCACCGTAAAGATAAGAAAGCCGATGCAAGAAGTCTTTGGACTACTCGTATCAATGCGGCCGTCCGACCACTTGGACTTTCATACAGTAAATTCATTGATGGACTTAAAAAGAAAAATATCATCATTGACCGTAAAATCTTATCTGACTTAGCTAATAAAAATCCAGAAACATTTGAAAGAATCGTAAAAACAGTCGCCTAAGGCTAAATATATAAAGAAAATAAACAGACCACACCTGTTTATTTTTTTTAATTGACTCAAGGTATCGTTTTGCTATACTAAATGAATGAAGAAAGTATCTAAAAATAAAAAAATTACAATTGATGATCTGGCAATTATGGTTGCTAAGGGTTTTGATGGTGTTAAAAGTGAAATGAATGAATTAAAGGTTGATATAAAAGGAGTGAAAGTTGAAATAAGTGAGGTTAAAGAAAATCTTCGAATAACTAGAAACGATGTTTTAAATATAGGTGATAAATTTGTCTCTCACCATACTTTCGATCAACTTGCCTCGCGTGTAAGTAATCTTGAGAAAAAAGCTAATAAAAAATAACGAAGTTTAACTTCGTTATTTTTTATTATGCTTGGTTGTCTTCTGTTGGAGTTGCTTCGGTATTTTCAGAGGTTTCTGAAGCTGGTGCTTCTGGAGTTGTTGGAGCTTCCAATTCAGGAGTTGTTGGGGCCGCTTCTTCTTCAGATGCATCAGGTGCAACAGGTGCCTCTTCTGGTGGTGTTGCGGGAGATGCTGGTATTTCAGGTGTTACCGCGGGTGTATCGTTATCCGCATTACCTGAACCTCCAGATGTCGTGTTTAATAATGACTTCAATGATTGCAATTCACTGCGATTAATACAAACTGCTTCTTGCCCGGCTTCTGTTAAACATATTTCTCCAGTAAATATCCATTAATGGCCGTGGCTAAAATTGGACGATCAGATAAAGTTAAATATCCATTTTTATCTAAACCGACAGCCTCAGGAATAAAGTCTCGAATATTTTGAGCCGAGAACCCAGCATACATAGTTGTTTGGTCAAAACCACTTTCATCATTCCATTTATATAAAATTGGATTAATGGATGAAATTATTGATAAAGCGTCATTATCATTATTAAAATCTCCTTCTATGTCTTTTAATCTTTCATCAGATGAAGCAGTAACATTACCAGAGGCATCGGTCGTTAAACTTCCGGCACCGTATGTACTTAATTGAATATTACCTGAGAAATAATGTCCGGTCATTGAAGTGTTGCCCCATTGAGCAGTGTTGCTTCCACGTCCAATAGTATTATAACCCACAACGATTTCATTTGTATTACCATCGGCCCCCGCGCGGGTGTCATAGCCGAGGTAGAGAGAATTTGAAGATGTTTGGTTAAGGGTAGAACCAACACCATAAGATGTTCCAGAATTATATCCTAGGGCCGTATTAGCCGAGCCTGTGGTATTAGAAAGGAGAGCAGAAAAACCTACCGCCGTGTTATAAGAACCGTCAATATTATTATTCATAGACCAACCTCCATTTGTAGTATTATAATTTCCTATTGTGTTTGAACCCAAAGAATAATATCCTGTGGCAGTATTTTGAGTACCTGATGTATTAAAACGAAGAGACTGAAAACCACTTGCTGTATTAAAAGACCCCGTAGTATTAGATAAAAGTGATAAATAACCATTTGCTGTATTTTGAGAACCAGTTGTATTAGAATAAAGAGACTGATAACCGGTTGCTGTATTGCGAATTCCCGTATTGTTTGCGGGGGTCGTTGAACCTCGAAGAGATTGATAGCCAACAGAAGTATTTTCATTCGTCCAGGGAGTTGTTGTATTATTTACGTAATATTGCGATTCTGCACCTATAGCTACGCCATTTGAACCCGCCTTATTGTTAAATAAAGAATAACGTCCAATCCCAGTATTATAACTACCTACTGTATTTAGAATAAGAGAAAAGTTACCAATGGAAGTATTCTCACTGCCTGTCGTGTTAGAATTTAGAGAACCATTTCCGCTTGCTGTATTATAACTGCCGGTTGTATTTGAAAAAAGTGAAGCACTTCCCTGTGCAGTATTAAGATTTCCTGTGGTGTTAAAGTAGAGAGAGCCATTTCCATTTGCTGTATTATTATTCCCTGTTGTATTAGAACGAAGCGACTCTGTTCCAGTGGCGGTATTAGAAAATCCTGTTGTATTACGGTAAAGAGAGAAAAATCCCTGTGCTGCATTTGAAATTCCTGTGGTGTTAGAAAATAAAGAATAAGCACCTATAGCAGTATTATTATCTGCCGCATCTGTCACTACTCCTCCTCTACCTGCTTGATAACCTAAGAAAGTATTACTCGTTGCCCCTGCCACAAGATTAAGCCCAGCCTCTGTCCCCCCTTTGGTATTAAAATCAGCATCACTCAATAATCCACCTCCGCCTTGTTGGTCGAGTTGATATCTAGTTCCACCATTTGTAGCTGTGAAATATAAATGACTTCCATCGTATTCAATTGCGCCTGCTTCGGTCGTTCCTAGATTTGTACCAGCGATGAATTTAAGTGGCGCAGTACCGGCAGTAGCCGTGCCGGCTTTTAGATTTACTCCTGTTAGATATGTTCGAAGTAGTGAGGTATTACCAATCGTGGCAGTGTTAGAGCCATTACCGACAGCATTGTATCCAATGACTATTTCGTTTTGACCATCATCTACAAGAGCTTTTGTGTTAGAACCTAAATATATAGAATTATCTGATGTTGTGTTTGAAGTTAAGCCATCTGCAATAAAAGAACCAGCATGATGCCCGAGGGCTGAATTATAGTTTCCGGTAATATTCCCATACAGGGAATCACTACCTTGTGCGGTATTGCGATTCCCTGTTGTATTGGAAGAGAGAGAAGATGTCCCTTGTGATGAATTATAGTTTCCTGTGGTGTTATAATACAAAGAAGAAGCTCCTAATGCAGTATTATTACTTCCTGTTGTATTAGAATTAAGAGTACCATTTCCTTGGGCAGTGTTATTACTGCCAGTTGTATTTAAATATAGAGATGAAGTCCCTTGGGCGGAATTGAAGTTTCCCGTGGTATTTGAAAAAAGAGAAAATGTTCCCTGTGCAGTGTTTTGATATCCGGTTGTATTTAATCTCAAAGAATAATATCCTTGTGCGGAATTGTAATTTCCCGTGGTATTAGATAATAGAGTTTGATATCCCACTGCGGTATTACTATTCCCCGTATTGTTTGTCGCTATTGTTGAGCCACGAAGTGATTGATAACCGATAGAGGTGTTAAAATTTGTCCATGGTGTTAGGGTGCTATTTGCATAATATTGCGATTCTGCACCTATAGCAACTGCATTAGAACCGGTTTTATTAGAAAAGAGAGAATTATAACCGAAAGTAGTATTAATTGAACCTGTCGTATTGTTATAGAGTGATTGATAGCCACTTGCAGTGTTACTATTTCCGGTGGTTGTATTGTAGAGAGAAATAGATCCTAAGCCTGTATTACGAAAACCTGTGGTATTACGATTGAGTACAGCATCACCTATTGCCGTATTGTCTGCACCGGTACTCAGTGGAAGTGTATAAGCACCAACGGCTGTATTGAAACTGCTCGTCGTATTTGTAAATAAAGAATTTGAACCTATGGCAGTATTTTCAATGCCTGAAGTATTATTCTGTAAAGCTAAAGATCCAACCCCTGTGTTATCATAACCCGTGTTGTTATAATATAAATTGTATGCTCCAACCGCGACATTATCATGCCCAGTAGTATTTAATCCAAGAGCCGAAGAACCATTGGCAGTATTGTTGTAACCTGTAGTATTGTAATAAAAAGTATAAGCCCCTACTCCAGTATTGTCGTGACCTGTTGTATTTGAAAATAATGATTGAGTACCGATTCCAGTATTGTAATCGGATGCATTTGTTGTTCCGGCCCCGAATCTTCCAGCTTCATGACCTAAAAAAGTATTGGCTATTGCGCCTGAAATTATATTTAATCCTGCATCTTTTCCAACTTTTGTATTAAAATCGGCTGGGGTAGCAGAGAGATTTAAATTATTAACTGAAGTCGCACTTGCAACTCCAAGAGTTGGAGTAATAAATACTGGTGAATTTGTCAGAGCTAAAACTGTTCCACTGCCTGATGTAGTATACGATGTTCCCCAAGATGAAGACCCTGAATAATTTGGAATACCCGCTCCTCCTGCTGGCCATATCATATCAATCAAAATATCCCCACCACCTAAAATCGAACTACCATTAATAGTTTTAATATCAGTTCCGGATGTA
>CAYVBT010000019.1:8689-18267 GCA_964449885.1 uncultured Candidatus Saccharibacteria bacterium | reverse complement strand
AGTGACTTAACTGGTACACCAAATTGGACGGGAGCGGAGTTGGCGTTTAATAATACTACCTATACAACAAAAAGAGTTCCCATTACAAACCAATCAGGTGGCACTCTAACTTTCACTCAGGACCCTACTGATTCATTGATGCAAAAAGATGGACTAAAATTTATAATTCAAAAAGATATAAGAACTCTAGATCAGCAAAATGAATGGTACTATAATCCTACAACCAAGAAGTTAAGTGTTTATAGTTCCTCACAACCTTCTAATGTAAAAGTTTCTAGTGTTGCGAAGTTGGTTACTTCAATTAGTAAAAATTATATTACTTTCAGTGACATATCTTTTACTGGATCAAATTCACAATCAATTTATATTGGAGCATCAAATTATTTTACAATCCAAAATGTAGATATAAATTTTTCAGGGATGGATGCTATACATGGAAGTTATCATGGGAATGCTGTTGGTTTTATTGTAGAGGATTCTACAATTTCTAACTCCAATAGTACTGGGATTGCTGTCACTTCATTATTTACAGGAAATTTAATACGAAATAATATGATTACTAATACGGGAATGATTTTTGGATCAAATGCTGTAAGCGTATCAGGAACAAATGGTTCAAGTATAAATACGGCTATTTCTGCTAGTGGTGACAACTCTTTAATAGAATATAATACTATTACAAATGTTGGTTATATAGGGATAGCATTTAATGGGAATAATACAATAGTACAGAATAATTATATTACTAATTATTCTCAGAATCAAAATGATGGAGGAGCTATATATACATGGAATGGCCCCAAAACAGTTTATATAGGAATAAAGGTTCTAAAAAACATTATTATTAATAATCCTGTTGACACAGACCCCTCAGGACAAAATTATGGGGCCGGTGATGTTGGTATATATTTAGATTATATGTCCAATGGTATAGAGATATCAGATAATACTGTAAATGGTAATGCTACAAATCTTAATAATGCGGGAATATTTTTAGGTGGCAATAAAAATATATTAGTTCAAAGAAATATTTTGTATAACAATTCAACTGGATTACGTCTTTATAACAATAGTGCTACTGATTATGGTTCAACTACTTCTTTTAATAATATATTTGTTGCTAAAACAACTAACCAGATTGCTATGCATCTTGATCCTATAGAGGTCTATAAAAATGAAATAACAATGGATAACAATATTTATGCAAGACCAATTTTAGATACTACCACTATTAAATCTTTCCAAAGAGATCCTTGGAATTATTATCAGCATACTCTTTCAGATTGGCAAATCTTCTCCTCTCAAGACGCAAACTCTCACACTTCACCCGTTTCCATCACCGACCCCAACGATATATTATTCGAATACAATGCCACTCAAACAAATAAGGTAGTCTCTCTAGGCTCTAATACATACGTAGATATAACAGGAGCAACTAAAACAGGTAGTATCACCCTATTGCCATATACATCTATAATCCTAATCAAAACAAATTAAAATGAATTACAAAAATAAAAATTTAATTCCCATCTTCTTAATCCTCGGATTTTTATTTTTCTCCCAACCAGCTTATGCCGAAACAATCACCAAAACCCTATATGCTTGGGCTCGAGATTTAGCTGGGAATGTATCACTATCCTTAAATGATTCAGTTGAGATTACTACTGAAAAATTTACTAAAACATTTGCGACTAGAATAGGGGGAACTTCTTTAAGTGAAGGGGATGAAATAATTCTTGCGAAGAATGACGTTATAATTTTAAATAGATTTGCATATCAAGATATCAATGGAGATACTTATGCAAGTATAAAAAATATTAATCCTGATGCTAAGATATTTCTTTATCAAATGGGCTCCGAAGTTAGTTATTTGCATGATAGTTATAATTTAATTTCTTTAAATACTCTTGGCCGGTGGAATGTTTCAAGAGGGCATTCAATGGGTAGCGTTAATGGGAATAATTCAAATTTCATTTTATTAGATTCAACTGGAAATTATATTTATAATACAGCTTTTCCAGGGACTTATCTTATGGATGTTGGTCTTAATAGTTATCAACAATATTGGATAGAAGCAACAAATAATGATATTTCAAATCAACCATGGGTGGCTGACGGAGTATTTATGGATGGTTGTCCTTCAACCTTGCAATTAAATAGTTATAATTCAAATCCAGTCAAATACAATAATAATAATTCTTTATGGGTTTCTGCTATTAATAGTTTTATTAATTCGGTTTCAGGAGGATTGTCTGGGCAAAATCAATTAACTGGAGCCAATAGTGGTAATACAAGATTTCAGGAAGGATATGATTCATTGGTTCTTTTAGATAGTGTCACTAACCCACCTTATTTTGTTCTCGAAGAAGGTGCTTTTGCTGTTGAGTGGGGACCTAATGCTGTTCAGTTTTATGGTCAGGTGGAATGGAAAAGACAAGTTGATTTATTAAAAGAAATTGATAATTTTAGATTATTATATTTAAGTCATACAAAATTATCTCCAGGTCAATCAGGTCTTGATAATTACCAAAAAACAGTTAATTTCTATGATGTACTTTGGTATAGCCTAGCTTCTTTTCATCTGGGCAAAAAAAGTAATTCCTTTTTTGAATTTTCCAATGGTTCTTATAATAATTTAAATTGGTATGATGAATATACAGAAATAGATCTTGGCAATCCAATTTCTAATTATCAAATTGTTGATATTAATGGTGTGGCTATTTTTATGAGGGAATTCGAAAAAGGTTATGTCTATGTTAATTCTAGTAATATTAATGTTTCGAATATCACTTTACCTAAGACAAGTAGGCAGTTAAACCATGACAATTTATTTTTTGAGCCATCTTTATTGCCTCAAATAAACTCTATTAATTTAGACTCTCATAGAGGAACTTTTTTATTAAAAGTGTTTTAGATTTCTAGCTTATAACCTTTGAAATATCTAACTTTTTGAGAGTTTGTTTTTATGATATAATACTATCTATGGATCTTGTTAGAAGTCATATATGTAAGACTTTTTACACGGCCCATACTAAAATAATAGGTCAGTTTTCAATTTTATTAATTAATTTATGTACGAGAATCTAAGGATTCTCTACTTCTAAAGGGATGGAAACATTTTTAAAAGACAAAAAAATAAGCGTTTCAGTTTTTATATTATTAGTCGTGCTTTCAGTTTTTATTGTTGTAAAATTAGTGAATGAAGTTAAGTTAAGTTCTTATGTTGGCCGGGGCAATCAACCAGCCAATGTTATTTCTGTTAGCGGTTCAGGGGATGTATTGGCAGTTTCAGATATTGCATCTTTAAATGTAAATCTTACAAAAGATGGAACAACAGCTAAAGAAGCTCAAGAATTATTAAATGAATCAATCACCAAGACACTTACTTATTTAACAGAACAAAAAATAGAAGATAAGGATATTAAATCAGAATATGGCGGACTTTCTCCAAAATATTCATACGAAAAATGTTTTACTTATCCATGTCCTTCAAATCCAAAAGTAATAGGCTACACTGCTACTCAATCAATCACAGTGAAAGTTAGAGATGTCGATAATGCTAGTGTTGTCCGTACCGGTTTAGCTGATCTTGGTATTACAGATATCAACGGTCCAACTTTTACAATTGATAATGAAGAGAGTTTCAAAGACCAAGCTCGTTCACTTGCGATAGAAGAAGCAAAAGAAAAAGCGGAAGTCTTAGCCAAAGAATTAGGAGTTCGACTTGGTAAGGTTGTCAGTTTTTCAGAAAACAGTGGCGACTATTATCCAATGTATGCTGAGAAATCTTTAATGAATGCCGGTGATATGGCTCAAAGTAGTATGGCTCCGACATTACCAAAAGGGGAGAATAAAATTACCTCCAATGTCACAATCACTTACGAAATAAGATAATTTTCTATACGAAATTTTTCAAATAAATCGCAGGCCTCGCCTGCGATTTATTGTTTAAAAAATGATATAATAAATATATTATGAAAAAATATTTAAAAATTTTTGTTTTATTTTTTATTTTACTAGTAATTTCATTACCGAATAAATCTTTAGCTATAGTGGAAGATATTTGGGTAAATGTTGGTACGGCTGGATTTTCCGTGGAACAAGCATATTCTATCTCTCTTGCCTTCAATAATAATATTCCATATGTGGCGTATGTGGATGTAGCTAATGGTTATAAAGCTACTGTCATGAAATATGAAAATGACACATGGAGTGCAGTTGGTCCAGTTGGATTTTCAGTTGGAAATGCACATTCTATTTCTCTTGCCTTCAATAATAATATTCCATATGTGGCGTATGTGGATGTAGCTAATGGTTATAAAGCTACTGTCATGAAATATGAAAATGACACATGGAGTGCAGTTGGTCCAGTTGGATTTTCAGCAGAAAACACAACTTATGTTTCTCTTGCCTTCAATAATAATATTCCATATGTGGCTTATGGTAAATATGGAGCTAAAGCCACAGTCATGAAATATGAAAATAATACTTGGAGTATTGTTGGCACAGCTGGATTTTCAGAATTAATTGGAAGCCCCATATTATTAAAGATTAATTTTAATGATGTGTTATATTTGGTTTACACTCAATATAGTGGTAAGTCTGCCGTCATGAAATATGAAACAGAACCAAACATTTTTTCTTATTCTGGAAATTTCAGTGAATTATTAAATTATGAAGGTCTAATTTCTGGATCGCGAATAATGAGTATTGCCAATGACACATTTGTTAATGCAGGTAGTACTCTAATAGAAGGAGTACACTATACTCTCACTAACAAACCAGCTGGTCTAACTCATGTTATGACAATCGATGCTCTTGGTGAAAAAGCTACACTTACATTTACTGGTAACGCTGTTAATCATAATGATGAAAATGATGTTAATAATTTAACTATCACATTTTTAGATGGAGCATTTACTTATACATCCACTGCTTCCGATGTTATCGGTAATACAAATAATCAAGGAAATATAAATTTCTTCACCACAACATTTCAGGGAGTAAGTACTCTATACGCTTCAGATGGAGCAGGAAATAATAGTGGAACAAATCTGTATACTTTAAACCCAAGTACGGGAGAAGTTATCGACATCATTGGTCTCACTGGTTACAACATTAACGGTATGGATTTCGATCCAACATCAGGAATACTTTATGGTGTCACTTCCAATACTGACCCTGATGGTAATACTTCAAAAAGTCTTTTCACTATTGACCCTACGACTGGTATTGCGGAGTTAAAAGGATTAATCAACAAAGGTTTTGCTGATATTTCTTTCAGATCAGATGGTAGACTATATACTAGATCTGGCTGGGAAGAAGATAATTATTATCTATATACAATAGATAAGACTTGTCCTGATGGAAATTGTACACTCACTCTCGTTGGGGAAGGTCAATCTGATATTGGATCTGGTCGCGGAGGTGGTATTTCTTTTGATTCTAATGATAATTTATATCTATTTGATACAGAAGATACAGGTTTTTTTAAGGTAGACCCAGATACAGCTCTAGTTCTACAATCAATTCCATATACTAACATTTCAGTAGATGATCAGCCTATTACTTCCGCTAAATTCGATGGCAATGATATATTATTTGCTACCAGAAGTAATTGGGGAGCCGATACTGATTTAATTATGATAAATGTTACAACCGGAGAAATCACTTCAATGGGGGGTAAAAATCCTGACATAGATTATATGACCGCCTTAGCTTTTTATCTTGACCCAGAAGACACTTGTTCAGATGGTATCTTAAACCAAGATGAAACAGGTATTGATACTGGTGGAGTCTGTACTCCAGCCCCCGCACCTCAAAAAAGAAAATCAACTGGCTCGTCGGCATCTGTGTTAGCTACTTTCCAACAAGAACAAGCAACTCGTGCAGTAGATGCTGGTCTAACCACACAGACAACGCCAAGTACTCCCAATACTCCCAATACGAATTCTCCTACTTTAACTAGAACTCTTAAATATGGTATGCAAGGAGATGATGTTAAAGCATTACAAGTTTACTTAAATACTCACGGTTATTCGGTATCACTAACTGGGGCTGGTTCACTCGGTAATGAGACAACCTATTTTGGTTTAAAAACTAAACAAGCAGTAATTAAATTTCAATTAGCCAATGGTCTTGTCGGTGATGGAGTAGTCGGACCTATGACTCGAGCCATTATCAAATAGACAAACTTCCTTTGTTTTACTTTAAATAAATAAGAAAAAAGATAAAAAGACCTCTCAAATCGAGAGGTCTTTTTAGTTGACATAATCGACTTCAAAGAGTATATTATATGTATTACACCCCCGGGGTGTTTTTTAATAAGAATAAGAATAAATATATGGAAAAAACAATAAATTATATAAAAGAAGTCATAGCCGAAGCAAAACATGTCACTTGGCCAACTCGTAAACAAACAATATCTTTTACGGTTGCAGTTTTGGTTATTTCACTATTGGTCGCATATTATTTAGGACTTCTCGATTTAATTTTCACTAAAGGTCTTAAATTTTTACTTAATTACTTTTAATATATTTTCTAATTACTTTTTCTAAATACTAGAATAAGCTATTAGAAATTAATTATATATATGGCAAAACAAGAACTAAGAGGGGAGAGAAATTGGTACGCAATACACACTTACGCTGGATATGAAAATGCAGTTATGCGTAATTTGCGTCAGCGTATTGATTCACTTGGAATGAATGACAAAATATTTTCTGTTATTGTTCCAGTTGAGAAAAAAATAAAAATTAAAGCCGGCAAGCGTGTTGAAGTTGAAGAAAAAGTTTACCCTGGATATGTCCTTGTTGACATGATTGTGGATGACAATTCATGGTATGTCGTTCGAAATACTCCTCGCGTGACAGGTTTCGTCGGAGCTGGCGTTAATCCCGTGCCACTTAACAAGAATGAAGTTGATGAATTATTTGGCCGAATGGAAAAAATTGATTCTAAAAATAAACACCAAATTGATGTTGAAGTTGGAGAAATTGTTCGAATTGCCGATGGTCCATTCAAAGATTTAGAAGGCAAGGTTAGTGATGTTGATCGAGAAAGAGGAAAAATTAAAGTCCTTGTTTCAATGTTTGGTCGTGAGACTCCAGTTGAGTTGGACTTCTTGCAAATCAAGAAACTTTAATATAAGATAAGTCTGTTACGCTTTGCTTCAAATTATTAAGTATTTACAATAAATTCTTAATTCGTAATTATTAATTCGTAATTATCTATACTATGGCTAAAAAAATAATAAAAAAAGTTAAATTACAAATACCCGCTGCCAAAGCCACCCCAGCTCCACCACTTGGTCCTGCTCTCGGACAAGCTGGAGTCAACATTGCCGAATTTTGTCAAAAATTTAATGCAATGACAGCCAAAGATGCTGGTGAGATTGTCGGTTGTGTTATTTTCGTTTATGAAGACCGAACTTACGACATTCAAGTTAAAACTCCCCCTGTTGCTGGATTAATATTCAAAGCCGCAGGAATCGAAAAAGGCTCAGGTAAACCAAATACTTCCAAGGCAGGAAAAATTACCAAAGCTCAAGTTCGTGAAATTGCTGAAAAGAAAATGCCTGACCTTAATGCTAAAAACATTGAGGGAGCAATGAAAATCGTTGAAGGCTCCGCTCGTTCAGCTGGTATTACTATCGTAGATTAAAATAATTTTATGAAAATTACAAAAACAATTAAAACTTGGTCTGGTTTCATTAAAAAGAACCTAATCTTTTAAACCAAGGACTAGTTGTTTTTCTTATAAAAAACCACCCGTCTTTGGGTGGTTTTTTGTTTGTTTTATTAATTTAAATAAAAAAATATGGAAAATACATTATCTTTTAAAGATCAAAAAAATATATTAATTTGTTTAACATTGTATATTACCTCGCTTTTCGCGGCCAATTCATTGGGGGTTAAGATCATGCCATTTATATTTGGAACACATTTATCGGTTGGAATTTTTTCATTCCCGATAGTTTTTATGATGACGGATGTGATAGGAGAAGTTTATGGTAAAAAAATTTCGAAAATGTTTGTTTTATCTGGAATTATTAGCATAATTCTTTTTACTTTATATTCATTTATTTCGATTATTGTTCCATGGGCAAAGGAGGGATTATGGGCACACGATAGTTATAATCAGATATTTGGTGTAACAGTCCGAATTTCTTTAGCATCTTTATTTGCATTTATTGTGGCAGAATATCAAGATATTTTTTCTTTCTTTTTCTTGAAGAATAGATTTGATGGTAAGTATTTCTGGCTAAGATCGAATTTATCAAATTTGTGGTCCCAGCTATTTGATTCGACAATATTTATGTTTATTGCTTTCTTAGGCATCTATCCAATTAAAACAATTATACTAATAATAATCCCTTGGTGGTTGTTTAAGGTTTTGATGGGTTTTGCCTACACCCCATTATCGTATCTAGGAATTTATTTACTTACAGGTCACGATAAAAGAGAAAAAATATATGAAAATACAAGCAATTAAAACAAGAATATTTAAAGAAGGAGATGATTTAATTAGTTTTATAATTAAATCAATTACCAGAGTAAAAGAAGGCGATATTATTGTTGTCACTTCAAAAATAGTTTCACTCAGCGAAAAAAGAACTGTTGAAATATTAAATAGTAAAACTCGGGAAGAAATAATAAAAAAAGAAAGTCAGTTTATGATGAGGACAAAATATACATGGCTTACTATTAAAGATGGAATAGTGTTGGCTTCAGCGGGGGTAGATGAATCAAATGCTAATGGAAAAATAATTCTATTACCCAAAGATAGTTTTAGCTCAGCGTTGTATCTTCATAAGAAACTTAAACAACATTACCGAATCAAAAAACTAGGTATTATTATTTCCGATAGTCGTTTACTCCCACTCCGAGCGGGGGTCGTTGGAATTGCTTTGGGGTATGCTGGGTTTAGAGGAGTTAAAAGTTATATAAATAAAACTGATATTTTTGGTAGGGTTTTAAAGTTTTCCCGAACAGATGTTGCAGATAGTTTAGCGACTGCCGCTGTTCTCCTTATGGGAGAAGGGAATGAATGCCAACCTTTGGCTATTATAAAAAATGCTCCGGTTGTCTTTGCTAATAAATTAGACAAAAAAGAGTTATATATTAATCCGAAGGAAGACATGTATCAGCCATTATTTGAGAAAATTAAAAAAATAAAATATTAAAATGGATCGAATCTTTGGAAGTCGGACTTCCAAAGATTTCAAAAATTACATTGGAAGAGTATGATTATTTTCCATATTTTTGTGTGATAATACACATTTGATATACTTTAAATATGAAAATGAAAATTGTCAAAAAAACCAATAAGAAAAAGCCTTTTTCTAAGTAAATAAGTGAATCTCAGTTTTGGAAACAAATTGCTTTAAAACAGCAGATATTTTTACATGGAAAAAACAACACTTAGAAAAATAAAAAAAGGTGATGTATGGGTTGTTGAAAATCCCAATATTTTTGGACATATTCAAAATGGGATTTGAATCTTCCACAGGTCGGACCAGTGGAAACTAGAACCTAATTTATTTTTGGACTCGCTCGACATAATCGCCTGTTTCGGTA
>CAYVBT010000019.1:8028-8679 GCA_964449885.1 uncultured Candidatus Saccharibacteria bacterium | reverse complement strand
TTGACGATGACTTTATCTCCTTCTTCAATAAAAAACGGGACTTGTAATTTGATGCCATTTTCAAGAGTAGCCAATTTCCCTCCACCTGAAGCCGTGCTACCTTTGATCGATGGGGGACAATCCTTAATAGCAAATTCCATTTTGATAGGCAGAGTGACTTTGATAATTTGGTCAGTCCCGTCATTATCCCAAACCATAGCTGTGGCATTTTCATTAACTTTCAAATATTTGGCTGTCTCACCGATTACTTTTTCATCAATTTTAAAACGATCCGAGGGGTCAGTAGGGTTGCAAAACCAATACTCACTTTTATTGGCATATAAGAATTTTACTTCTTTTTTACTAATTTCAGCTTCGTCGGCTTTATCAGAAGCATGAAAAACGGTATTCCAAGTTCGGCCGGAAAGTAAACTTTTCAATTTGACCTGATTTTGAGGTTTACGCTGTTGAGTCCGAGCCACATGATTTTCCATAACTTCACAGGGTTCATCCTCATAGATTATAATTTTTCTCTCACGAATTTCGCTGTATTCTAACATGGCTGATTTTTAAGGAGCGGAGCGACTATAAAATTGCCACCCCCTCACTAAATTATTGATTAATTAATACTAACTATATTACTTTATAATATACATTCAACTTACCACATCA
>CAYVBT010000019.1:4758-8018 GCA_964449885.1 uncultured Candidatus Saccharibacteria bacterium | reverse complement strand
TTTAGTGGTGGCGTTTCTACTTTATAACTTTCTACTTGATAATTTGCTTATTCTCCAGAACTTGCAACTTGAATTTCGCCAAAACGATTACGGACTTCCTTTAATATCTCATCGGAGAGTTTTTTATTATCTCGCAAAAATGTTCGAGCCGCATCGTAGCCTCGGCCTAGTTTTATTTCTTCAACTGGACCTTTTTCTTTTTGCTTGGCTGTTCCACCGTAAGTATAGATTGAGCCACTTGATTTACCAATGATCCCTAGTTTTTCGCCAAGGGCCATGATTTCTCCTTCACGAGAAATTCCCTCACCGTATAAAATATCAAATTCTGTTTGTTTGAAAGGGGAGGCAACTTTATTTTTAACAACTTTCACTCGGGTACGACTACCAACAACTTCTTCACCTTTTTTAATTTGAGCAATACGACGAATATCTAACCGGATAGTTGTATAGAATTTCAAAGCTTTACCACCGGGAGTTGTTTCAGGATTACCAAACATCACTCCGATTTGCATACGGATTTGATTAATAAAAATGACAACAGTTTTTGAATTATGAACTATTGCAGTTAATTTTCGAAGCGCTTGCGACATTAACCTTGCTTGTTTACCGACATGTGATTGGCCCATATCACCCTCGATTTCATCTTTTGGAGTGAGTGCCGCAACAGAGTCAATAACTACGACATCAATTTTTCCAGAGCGAATTAAACTCTCAGTGATTTCAAGTCCTTGCTCGCCATTGTCTGGTTGCGAGATTAGAAGCTCTTTAATGTTGACCCCAAGCTTTCCAGCGTAATCGGGGTCCATAGCATGCTCAGCGTCGATATAGGCGCAAACACCACCCTTTTTTTGGGCTTCAGCCACAATATGGAGAGCCAAAGTTGTTTTACCAGATGATTCTGGACCATATATTTCTATCATTCGGCCTCGGGGGACTCCACCGACACCGAGAGCCATATCAAGTCCGATTGAACCGGTTGGAATAACATCGATATCGACTTTTGGGGCATCACCCAATTTCATAATAGCTCCTTCGCCAAATTTTGTTTGAATTGATTTAATTGTATCTTCAATTGCTCCGCCTATTTCTTTTGGAGCTTTTTTTGCTTTTTTTTGCATAAAATATGTAAATAATAAAAATAATCTTTTAGGGAAGAGCTATTTCATGTCCTTCCCTGACTATTCTTAATTATGTTTTCTAATTAATAATTTCTCCACTTTTAAATGCAAATGAACTTGCACTTTCTTCGGTAACGATTTCAAATTTTTGTTCAGCTGTTTTACCAAATTTATCACGAGCATTTATTGTTACAACCGAAAATCCCGGAAGCATAGCAATTGATTCAGAAAAATTTCCTTCTTTATCAATAAAAATTTCTCGGCCGTTTAAGGTTAGGTTTATAGCTTTAGCTGCATTACCAGAAACAGTAGCAAGGGATGAATCATTTTTTTTCTCGATACTGGCTTTTATCTCAACACCCCTAAAAATAAAAACCATTTTTTCATAACTAAAAATTCCAATAACAAGAAATAATAAAATAGTCGACATTATACCAACCCACCACTTCATATTTTTATTTTTGATAAATCTTAATTGCATTTTTAATTTGTTTTTCTTCCTATTTATTTTCCCCTTATTCCCATTCGTAATTATTAATTTATAATTAATTTTCCTCTCCTATATTATCAACTGCCTTCTCTAACACTTCTCTTGGCTTGGCTCCATTGCCAGGTCCTACTACTCCACGCTCCTCTAACATATCGATTAGTTTAGCCGCCCGAGCATAACCAACCCCAAGTTTTCTTTGTAAATATGATGTTGAAGCTTTACCAGCTTCTATTACTATCATTCTAGCATCTTCATATAAATTGTCATCTCCCTCATCGCCTTGCTCAAGGCTATCAGTAAACAAACTACTACCTTTTTCAATATTACCAGTTAATTCAATCGTACTAGGGATTTCGTCGATATAAGCTTTCCTTAAATATTCTACCACTTTTTTAACTTCATCTTCGGAAATGAAAGCACTTTGAAGTCTTTCAGGTTGAGGGGTTTCAGCACAAGAATAAAGCATATCACCGGCTCCCAACAATTTTTCGGCTCCACCTTGGTCAAGAATTGTTCGCGAGTCTATTTGCGAAGAAACTTGGAGAGCAATACGAGTCGGGATGTTGGCTTTGATTAAACCAGTAATAACATTGACCGATGGTCTTTGAGTTGAAAGGATAAGGTGAATACCAACGGCTCGAGACATTTGGGCTAAACGAACAATAGCACTTTCAAGTTCTCGAGGGTAGGTTTGCATGATGTCGGCTAATTCGTCGATGACAATCACAATGTAAGGCATCCGTTCGGCATCTTGATTATTTTTCTTAGCTTTTTCATAAACATTCGAATGGTAAGATTCAATATTTTGAACCGACTCAGCTTGTAAAATATCGTAGCGTCTATCCATTTCTCTCGCGGCCCATTTAAGCGAGAGAATTGTTTTCTTGGCTTCAGTAATGACTGGTGTAAGTAAATGGGGGATTTTATTATAAAGAGTAAGTTCAACTCTTTTTGGGTCTACCATAATGAAGCGTAAATCCTCAGGTCCATTTCTATAAAGGAGTGAAGTAATGAGAGAGTGAATAGTAACTGATTTACCCGAGCCAGTTGTTCCGGCCACAAGCAAATGGGGCATCTTGGCCAAGTTACCAAAAATTGATTTACCTGAAAGACCGCGACCGAGGGCCACAGTTAATGGCTTGGCTGAGTTTTGGAATTTATCATCGGAAAGAAGTGTCGCCAATCCAACTGTTGATTTAACTTTATTTGGAATTTCAATTCCAACAAGTGATTTACCAGGGATCGGAGCTTCGATACGGATAGTTTTAGCCATCAAAGCTAAGGCCAGCTCATTTTGTAAACCAACAATTCTTGAAAGTTTTATACCTTGAGCTGGTTTAAGAGCGTAGCGAGTGACAGTTGGGCCGACGGTGACTTCATCCATTTCAACCGAGACGCCGAAGTTAAATAAAGTCCGCTGAATAATATTCATATTACCTTTCATGTCTCCGGTATTTGGTTTGCCTTTATCTTTTTCAAGAAGAGTCAGTGGGGGAGGGATGTAGTCGGTATGGAACTTTTTAACCTTCATTTCTTTTTCTACTATTTCTTCTTCAGTCTTTGTCTCTTCGTATGGCATTGGTTCAGGTATTTCAGGCTGATTATTTCCTTCTATTTGTTAAAAGAAAAGGGGTTGTCTCAGATCAATATCT
>CAYVBT010000019.1:2122-4748 GCA_964449885.1 uncultured Candidatus Saccharibacteria bacterium | reverse complement strand
TTATTTCCTTCTATTTGTTCATTTGGAATTGGCATTGAGTCCATGTCCTCATCCATCTTTTTCTTAAGAGAAGGGAAACGAATATCGATTTTCATTAAGTCCCAAAGTTTTTTGAATAGTTCTATTAGATTTGGTCGCTCATCAAATAAAATAATTAAAGAGGTAATGAGTACTGCACCTAATAGTAGAATCGAAGCATACATACCAAAAAGTTTTATAAAAGGCCAAGCCACCAAACTCCCAAGATAACCACCAAAAGTTATAACCGTCGAGGCACTATTTCCATTACTTGCGATATCCATAATTGCTAATGATGAGATCAAAGTTAGAAAACCAAAAATGGCGTGAGCTTTTGCGATTTGTGGTTTTTCATTTTTAGTGAAAGAATAACCGACGATACCAAGTAAAAGAGGGAGAAGGTAATACCCAAAACCTAAGAATGAATTTAATATTTTTTTAATAAAATTTCCGACAGGGCCTGCCATTTCAAAAAAGGAAAGTAGTATCAATAATCCAAAAACTAAAAATCCAATACCCCAGATACTATATCTAGTTTCTTCTTTTAATTTACTTTTCTTTTGTCTCGCCGAATTGGATTTATTTCTTTTTTTTGAATTGCCCTCTGAATCATTTTCAGTATTTTTTTTTGCCATATATACGTACATTATATCACAACTATAAATAATTAAGAATTACGAATTACAAATTACGAATTAAAAAATAGCTTGTGGATAACTTTATACTAATTTTTGCATTTAAAAACATTCGTAATTCGTAATTATTAATTCGTAATTACCATAATATTATTCCTTGCCAGGAAAAATAATTGGTATATAATGGACACATTAAAGACATATCATTTCGCTTAAAGCGACAAAAAGACAATGAGTGATCAAAAAGACATACAAAAGACAAGTATAAATATATACGAAAAGTCAGATGTCTCTGATAAAAAATCGTTACAAAATGGACCACTTTCGACTGATGGTGAGGCAATTTACGATTTTGCCAATAAAAAAACCGAGAAATTAGTTACAGCTTTATATATGGTTACCGATTGCATGGATACTGAAGATGCTCTTAAAAATAAACTACGTTTATTAGGGGTAGAATTACTCTCTGATATGTATAAATTGACAACCTTATCGCCTATGGATAAACATGTTCAAATTCCGATTTCTTTGACCCATATTAAGGAGGTTTTATCCTTCATTGAAATATCGTATACCATTGGTTTTATCTCGGAAATGAATACGATGATTCTCAAAAAAGAATTCAATGATTTAGTTGACCAATTAGAATCCTACCGCTCGAAAGATAAACATTTTACTTTTACTTTAGATGAGAAGATGTTTGAATTCCAAGATGACAATGTCCTTAATAAAAATGAGGATTATAATTATAAAGGACATAGTTATATAAAGGACAAATCTATAGGACAAACAAACAAAAGGACACCATATAATACAATGCCTGCACGTCCAATAGGCGTGTCCTTTACAAACGGAGATATAGAAAAATATCAAGTTAAGAAAATAAATTCTCCCCATAGTAATTTATTAGAAAGGGAAGAGCGAAAGAATAAAATATTGACTCTGGTTAAAGACTTACCAATCGGTCAATCGGATGCCTCGATTAAAGACATTTCTTTAGCTTTTGCTGACTGTTCTGAAAAGACAATTCAACGGGAAATTAATGCCTTAGTTCTAAGTGGTAAATTGGTTAAAACAGGCGCCAAGCGTTGGAGCCGATACGCGTTAGTAGAAAGTAGTAAGTAGAAAAACCCCCAAAATTAGCTCCGCTAATTTTGGGGTTTTCTTGTACATTTCCCTTGCTACTTTCTACCTGCTACTTACTACTTGATTGTGTAAGATTTACTCCTCAAGTGCGTCTACTCAATAGGTGGGTTATGTATGCAACAATCCGGAGTTATCCACATATTCGGTAATAACCCTATATATATGTTGCATATTTTAAACCTCGAGTATATAATACATATATGTATTGTCGCTAGTATTTTTTTACTAGATATGATAATATATATTATCCCTGTGTACTTATAATATAAGCACATTTTGGGAAGAGAAGATCATTGAAAATTTAATACTATAAATTGTTAATACCAAATAATTTATAGCCAGAGTTATTATTTCGGATTTTTTGATTTGAAAGATTTTTTTCTTCCAATTCGTAATTCGTAATTATTAATTCGTAATTGGATTTCATTGGTCAGATCCGTTTTGAATTCCTTTAATTTTCTTTCCGTTTTCTTTGCTTATTTTTTCTTTGATAGAGAAGAAAAAAAGCATAGATAATTTGTCTTAACTTTTTTCTTTGATAGAGAAGAAAAAGTAGCATGGACAATTGTGAGACTATTAATAAGATTTCAAAATGTGGTATCGGCCCTGTCGACAAGGCAGATATGCTTGTCTATTTTCTTTTTTAATTTTTAAAAAAGAGATTAAAGATAGGCAGTGTTATTTTGTTTAGTTTACAATTCTAAATTTTATTTTTTTCTTTCTGTTTACTTCACCGTTGCTTTTGATAGAGAAGCGGAGGAGAGTAATAGAGAGATAAAATTTATTATTTAGAAGTTAAGTAAAATGATAGTTTTGAATTTTGAATT
>CAYVBT010000019.1:0-2112 GCA_964449885.1 uncultured Candidatus Saccharibacteria bacterium | reverse complement strand
AATTCGTAATTCGTAATTCGTAATTCTTAATTCGTAATTATTAAAGCATACACACATATTAATTTTTTCTTAGGATGCACATTATATATTATCAGTCGCATTCTTTGATTAGTCGAAATTAATTTAAACGTGTATAAATTATAAAATATGTTAAAAAAATTTTTAATCGGAACATTCGCTTTAGCTCTAGTACTCTCAGTAGGAGTATTAACAGCTGATGCATTTTCCGGAGCTACCCTAAGAGTTGGTAGTAAAGGTGCTGATGTTATAGAACTTCAGACAAAACTTGGACTTACAGCAGATGGATCTTTTGGTCCTATGACAAAGGCTGGAGTTATGGCTTTCCAAGCTTCTAACGGCTTAACAGCTGATGGAGTTGCAGGTCCTATGACTTTAGCTAAGATGAGTGCCTCAGTAGTTGGTGGAACATACCCAGCAGGTTGTACATCAAATACAGGATTTAGTTCAACAACTGGCCAATCATGTGCAGTTGTTACTACTCTTCCAGCAGGTTGTACATCAACAGTTGGCTTCAGTTCAACAACTGGCCAAAAATGTGACGGTGCAGTAGTAGTAGGAACAGACAATGGTCCTCTAGTAGGAGGAGCAGGAGATATTATCATAACTCAAACTTCAACAGGTGTTGAATCTGAGGTAGCTGAAGGTAATACAGAAAACGTTCTTGGCTTCAAAGTAGAAGCAGATGATTCTGATCTTGCAATCACAAATGTAAAATTGACTCTAGTAGAATCAGCAGACAATGCTATGTCATACAGACTAGCTGATTATGTTAATTCAGTAGAAATTTACAAAGGTTCAACAAAGCTTGCTTCTGTAGATTCATCTGATTTCTCAAAAGATGGTACATCTTATTCAAAATCAGTAAATCTAACTAACGCAATTGTTAGAGATGGAAACAAAGATACTTTCTATGTAAAAGTAGAAGCTGTATCAAATCTTGACAGTGCTGATGTGGGCAAAATGTGGGATGTAACACTTGATAGTGTTCGTTTCCAAGATGCAACAGGAGTAATTATGTCTGAAGAAGTTACAACAGTTACTGAAGACTTTGAAGTTACAGATTTAGCATCATCAAGTGATGTTAAGTTGACAATTTCTAAAGCAACTACAAGTCCATCAATTGGAAACGTAGAAGTTTCAGATACAAGTTCAACTGATGATGTTAAATTGCTTGAATTTAAACTTAAGGCAGCTGGTTCAGATATGTCTTTTGACACATTGAGTGTTGTAGTTACACCAACAGGTGCAACCTCAGCTCAAATGGTTGATACTTACTTCCTATACAATGGTAGTGAGGAATTAGCATCAACAGACACTACAACTACAGGCTTTGACCTTAATAATGATGGTGATGAATTAGATTTAGATGAAGCTACAGCTATTGTTGCAACATTCGACTTAGATGATACATTCACTATCGATGCTGATGATACTGAGACTTTCACAGTTAAGGCAAATATGTTAGAAGTAGATGGCGTTAACTTCACACAAGGTGATAGTTTAGCTGTTAAACTTCTACCAGCAGGTATTGAAGTTGAAAATGAAAATAGTGATGTAGTAACAGATGAATCTGGTTCAGCAGTTGGATCAGTTCAATCATTCTACTATGAAGGTGCTATTGTTACTTATGTAAGTGATTCATTCACTGCAGAGAACGTAGGAGACGGTATTGATGGAACAATCGCTATGAAATTTAAAGTAACAGCATTTGGAGATAACGACATCGTCTTAGCAGATGATGCAACTGATCTTACTTATGTTCTTACAGGAGGGCTTGAGACAGACGCAGTTCTAACTTCAAGTGATTTGACCGCCGATGCTGGAGACTTTACAGTTACAGCAGGTGATAATGCAACATTTACATTATCTGTTAAATTCGATACAACAGCTGGATTCGTTCAATTAGAACTTACCCATGTTGGAACAACAGGAGTATCAAATGTTAAAACAGCAGCTCATTAATTCTAATTAATTAGAATTATAGCTAAGTTTTAATGTAGAAATACTTAAACTTTCCACTGGCTAATACGCCTTAAAATGTATTCAAAAAACTCCCCGAAAGGGGAGTTTTTTGTTGCCCAGAAATCTACA
>CAYVBT010000018.1:10567-18657 GCA_964449885.1 uncultured Candidatus Saccharibacteria bacterium | reverse complement strand
CAAGGGTTTAGCTGTTCGCTAATTAAAAAGGTACGCGAGCTGGGTTCAAACCGTTAAGGAATTAATTACGATTAATTTTTTAACAGTTTGAACCAATTGAGGAATAAAAGAAAAAGAAATTTTTCTAAAACTGTTTTAATCTGAGATGCCTAATACACAGTATGTGTATCACGGCGGCATACAATTTTATTGTATGAGAAATTCACTTATATCGGTGAAATCCTATTATGAAAGCAAGGACAATACCGAGGGAAAGATATGTAGCAAGAAGTAAGTAGAAAGTAGAAAGGAAAAATGCAAATGTATTTCCCTTACTACATACTACATTCTACCTACTACTTATTCGCCCGTAGAGACTAAATGTGAAATATTTCGTAATTTATTACGAGAAAAAGTTATAGTCCGATCCCACAAGTAATTGTGGTTCTGATATCATTATTTAAACGCGATGATAACGGAAATAAAACTAAGATGCGTGAGACAGGTTGGTCTCCTATCTACTGCAGGCGTTGATTCTTGAGAAGATTTGCTCCTAGTACGAGAGGACCGGAGTGAACTGACCTCTGGTGTGTCGGCTCTAGCGCCCGCTGGACTGCCGAGTAGCTATGTCGGGAATGGATAACCTCTGAAAGCATCTAAGAGGGAAGCCAGCTTCAAGATGAGGAATCGTTTGAGAAACCTAAGAGATGATTAGGTTGATAGGCACTAGGTGTACAGACAGTAATGTCTTTAGCCGAGGTGTACTAATCGTTCGATTCCTATTAGGAAATTTGGAAATCATATAATTGCGTTCTTAACAGCATTCAGTTTTCAGGTATCATATATATTAGTTGCCAAGAGGGTAATGTAGTAAAATTTGAAAATAGAATAGTTGAATTTTTTGTGTTGGTGATTTGTCGCAAGTGTCACACCTGTTCTCATTCCGAACACAGAAGTTAAGCCTTGTTGAGCTGATGATACTCTATAAACGGGGAAAGTAAGCTATCGCCAGCACAAAGAATTTAACTCAAAAATAACCCTTTAAATAGGGTTATTTTTTATTTATGGTATAATTAATCTTATGAATGAATCATTATTTCAAACATCAAAAATAGAAGTTGAGCCAGGTCTTGAATTATCAAAATATAATAATTTTTTAAATCACCTAAATAGTTGTAAAGAATATATAAAAACTTTACCAGAAAATATAAAAAAAGGGGGGATAATTACAATTTTATTCTCAATGGGTGTTTTTAATGTTGCTGAAGCTCAGAGTACTGATTCTAATCTTAATAAAATAATTAATGATTTAGAATCTGGAAAAATTAATATTGAAAATACTACGGATTCAATCTATTTATCTCATAAACAAAATATTGATTCAACTTTTTCTTATGTGGAGTATACTAGTGCTACTAATAATGGCAAAGAAAATGTAAATGTAGAAGTTTTTGGTCCAGATGTATCAGGTGGTATTGTAGGGGATACAGTTTCTCTTGGTGATTATGAAGCAATTGAGTATGGTATTTATTCACAAGAAAGTCATACTATTGATGGCAAGGAAGATTACTCTGAAAATATAAAATCTTTTTCAGCTATTAAACCTAGCTCAGATAATAATAAAAATTTAGAAGGGAATAAATTATTGTCTAAGGGTTATGGTAAAACAAAACAATCAGCAACAATCTCAGCAATTGCAGGACTTGCTGGAGCGAAAAGTACTGAAATAGTTACAATTACAAATTCAAAAGGGCAGGAAGAAATAAATTTAAATGAATCAAATTCTCATGAATCAGACTATGTCACAATCACTACTTCAGATTCAAAAAAGACCATATTGAAAAATGTTAAGGTTGTTGTTACTCAAACAACTGAGGGTTTCTTTGTTGAAGCTTTTTGTAATTAGAACAAACTCAATAATATTCATTTTAGTAAATATGATACTATTTTAAAGAGGTATAATTTTGGTAAAATAGATTGTCGCCAGCACAAAGAATTTAATTTAAAAAACATCTTGATAGGGTGTTTTTTTGTTGCGAAATTAATATGAAAGAGTATTATTTATATATTAATAATACATAAATTATATATATGAAAAATCCATTTGAATCGTTCATGAAGCAAAAGCCTGTAGGTAAAATAGAAAAATCACCTGAAGAAGTTTGGTCTGAGGTTTCCCAGTTAGGCAAATCATTAATTGTTGAGAAAACAGGCGATAGTGAATTTGAAGGTGGAAGGGATTTAAAAATGACTAAAAATATACCTGAAGATCTAAAATAATATAGATAAAAATACCCTGAGAAACAAAGGTATTTTTGTGCCACTATCATGTACTTGACAAGTGGGTATTAAATGTGATATAATATAAATAATTAAATAAAGTTCTTAAAAATTTAAAAATTAAAAAAAATGAAAGCAATTTTAATTTTTTCAAAACTTATTCTTATCAATGTTGATGGAAATGAAAAATCCCCACTAGCAGGTAAAATTGTATCAATCAGTACAACAAAAACTTGCACACTTCCTCTATTTCAAGATGAGGTGGAAAATGTTCCAGAGTATAACTATATTAGTGATAACTCATGGAATAGGGCTTTAAAAAATTTCCCAATTATTGATTTAAAAGATAATTTAGAACTCCTAAGTCTTTATAACAGAGTTCATAATTATTTAATTGAAAATGATGATTCTTGGCATGAGTCAGAATCAGAGTTTCTTTTTAGTCATGTAAATGATTATTGGAGATAAAAAAGTTTAATTAAAAGATAAATGCAAGAATTGCTTTATCGGAAAGCCTCGTAACATAAATGTTGTTATGGGGTATTTTTATTTTTGTATATACTTGCTTAATAAATTTATTGGGGATATCCTATACTTAGAGAATGATCTTTTGTCAGACAACGGCGATGTGAACTAACCACTTTCATCTCGGGTATAAGGAACCAGTAAAATATTAAAGTCGGCCGACTTAAAGGGGAATTGAGGATTTTTAAGCAACCTGGCTTAAATGGGTCTCCCTGGTTTCGTATGAGTAGTAAACACCTAATAAAGATTTATCTCTTGCTCGCTTTTATAGCGGGCTTTTCTTTTATACTATCGGTTAAAGATTTTTTTTGTTATAATACCAATATATGTCATGGGCAGGACGCAGACGATTTAAATATCTATTAGGTCTATCAATTATTGTTGGATTGATTGTTTTTGCTTTTTTATATCCAGTTCTCTTCAAAGAACCTACTTGTTCCGATGGAAAATTAAATGGTAATGAAGAAGGGATTGATTGCGGGGGTGAATGTGCCCTTATTTGTCAGGAAGAAATTTTTTCTCCAAGTGTTCTTTGGAGTCGAGCTTTCCCGGTTCTAGAAAATAATTACAATCTAGTAGCTTTAGTAGAAAATAGAAATAAAGAAGGGGCAGTAGCAATGGCTTCATATGAATTTCGTGTATATGATAAAAATAATAAATTATTAGGCCGAAGGGAAGGCCAGACTTTTATTCCACCCAATCAACAATTTGCAGTTTTCGAGCCTCGTTTTAATTCCGGTCAAAGTGAAATTAAAACTGTCACCTTCGAATTTCTAGCTCCTCTTGTTTGGGTAAAAAAACCACCAACAATTCAAACCTTACCGATTAAAGTTAAGAATATTGTCCTTGATAATAATGAAAATACACCGACTTTATCAGCGATGATTAGTAATGAATCAATACAAGATTTACCTGAATTTGATGTCATTGCAATTTTATACGATGCTGATAAAAATGCCATCAATGCTTCAAAAACACGAAAAGAGAAGCTTTTAAACGGCGAAAGTCTGTCTGTTTTCTTTACTTGGCCAGAACCACTTGCGAGCGTGCCTGTAAATCAAGAAATATTACTTTTGATTAATCCATTTTCTCTTTCTTTTTAAATAATTTTATATCGTGAGTACTATCTTATCACCGAAAATAGGGGACACTAAAATTTCTAGTAGTATAGATTGGCTTTTAGTTTTATTTATGATTCCTGTTTTAGGAGCCGGATTAATTACAATGAAATCTTTTACTGGAGAAACTACTTTTTTTAGTCATCAATTAATTTGGATATGTATTTCTTTTGTTTTTTTATTTACTTTTTCTTTTATTGATTTTCGTTTTTTAAAAAATACCAATATTTTAGTAGCTCTTTTTACTATTTTTTCTCTTTTATTATTTTTATTATTTTTCTTTGGCCACACAGCTAAAGGAGCTCAGAGTTGGTTTTCTTTTGGTGGTTTTTCTTTTCAACCGTCGGATATGATGAAATTAGTTGTTATTTTAATGTTGGCAAAATATTTTTCTCGCCGGCATATTGAGATAGGTAATTTTAAACATATTATTATTTCTGGTCTTTATGCTCTTATTCCATTTCTACTTGTTTTTTTTCAGCCCGACTTTGGTTCAGCCATAATTATTTTTTGTATTTGGTTTGGAATGATACTAGTCTCGGGTATTTCTAAAAAACATTTATTGGTCGTGGTCGGAATTGTGGTCGTGGCTTTGGCTCTGCTTTGGGGTTTTGTTTTTGAACCTTACCAGAAAGCTCGAATTATAAATTTCGTTCAACCATTGTCGAATATTCATGGTTCTGGGTACAATGTTTATCAATCAACCATTGCCGTTGGTAGTGGGCAAGTATTTGGCAAAGGTGTTGGTTTTGGGTCACAGTCGAGACTAAATTTTTTACCTGAATTTGAAACAGATTTCATCTTTGCAGCTTTTTCCGAAGAATGGGGTTTTGTTGGTGTATTAATTTTATTTATTTTACTCGGCCTTATTATTTGGCGAATATTACATCTGGCCCTTTTGGGCACGACTAATTTTGAAATATTTTATGGTTTAGGTTTGGCAATTTATTTTATGACTCACTTTATTATTAATATTGGGATGAATCTGGGTATTATGCCGGTCACGGGGATAACTTTACCTTTTATGAGTTATGGGGGTTCTCATTTACTGACAGAATTTATTGGTCTTGGTATATTGATGGGGATGAGTAGATATCGTCGAGTGGCACACCGGGATGATATGCATAACGAATTTCTTGGTATATAATAAAATTAGCAAAATAATCCAATCTGCTTCGTTACTGATTCCGCTTGCTCCTGCAATGTATGTTTATACATCTTAGTCGCAATACTCATCAGCGCCTCGCATTTTGAATCATTTTGCTAATTTTAAAAAGATAATATGAAAATTATTGATGGACGAAAAATTAAAGATGATATATTAAAAGAAGTAAAAGAGGAAGTTATGTCTTTATCTTTTACGCCTATTTTTTGTGATATTTTAGTTGGATCAGATATTTCATCAATTCAATATGTCAGGATGAAAGCTAAAATTGCTGAGTCAGTTGGAATTAAGTTCCGGACTGCCGATTTCAAGGAATCCGTGACAACCGAAGAATTAATAGAAGAAATTGAAAATTTAAATCGTGTCCCTCATATATGTGGAATTATAATTCAATTACCACTACCAAGTCATATAGATAAGAAAAGAGTCTTAGATACTATTTCACCTACTCTTGATGTTGATTGTCTGGGCCAAATTAATAGTGAAAATTTTTTTAATGATGAAGCAGGTCTTAGTTATCCAACAGCTCTTTCATGTATGAAGATTCTAGATTCACTTGATATAGATTTGAAAAACAAAAAATTTTTAATGCTTGGGCAAGGTATTTTGGTTGGTTTGCCGGTAACTCATTTGCTTAAAAATAGGGGATTTGATGTCTCTGTAATAAATAGTAAAACAGAAGACAAGGACGAATTAATTAAAAATGCGGATATTATAATTTCGGCCATCGGTAATGGTAAATTTATAAAAGGTGACATGATAAAAAAAGGAGCTATTGTAATTGATGCGGGAACATCAGAAGACAACGGGGCGGTGATTGGGGATGTTGATATAGAGAGTGTTAATGATGTCGCCTCAATTGTCTCTCCTACACCGGGTGGTGTTGGCCCGGTAACAGTTGCAATGTTACTTTCAAATGTTTTACAAGTTGCTAAAAGTAAAAAATAAGATGAATCCCGTTAGAAGCCGCGGTCGCAGTCTAAAAAAATTATGAATACAGTATATAAAAAATTTAATAACATAATTAAGCTTTGTGGTAAAAAAATGACCGCGACCTGCTTCTAAACGGGATGAATAATGAAATTTTTTATATAATGTATAATCTATCGACAATTCCCATCGTGGCAAACTCGGCACTTTTTTTGTCTTATTTATTTACATATTTACTAATTTTTTCATTAATTATTTGGGCTATATTTGTAAGTCAAAAGAAAATGTATAATTTCTCTTTACTTTTTTTATCTGGAATATCTTCTTGGTTAGTTGCAAATATTTTAAAAATTACGATGAAGATTAATAGACCCTTTGTTGAATTGGGGATAAATCCACTCCACCATGAAGTTGGTTTTTCATTTCCCTCACAACATATGGCAGTATTTACGGCACTTTCTGTGGCGATGTTTTTAATAAATAAAAGAGCTGGTTTTGTTTTTTTAATTATTGCCATCTTAATCGGATTCTCACGAATTATTGTAGGAGTTCATTATCCACTTGATATTTTGGGTGGTTTATTTGTTGGAGCCTTAGTAGGATTTATTATTATAAAAATATTTAAAAAGATATGAGTATTTTAGAGACTATTATTTTAGG
Source organism: uncultured Candidatus Saccharibacteria bacterium (assembly GCA_964449885.1). GTDB lineage: Bacteria > Patescibacteriota > Minisyncoccia > Phycocordibacterales > UBA9973 > UBA8515. The sequence continues at coordinate 12,000 of CAYVBT010000018.1, read as the reverse complement.
AATTATTGAAGGTTTGACTGAGTTTTTACCTATTTCATCTACTGCCCATATTGATATTGTTCGATCTCTTTTGTCTATTCAATCAACTGATTTTACAAAAAGCTTTATGATTATTATTCAGCTCGGGGCAATTTTAGCTGTCGTTGTTTTATATGCTCGTAAAGTTTTTTCATCTTTCGTTTATATTAGAAATTTAATAATTGCTTTTATTCCGACTGGAATTATTGGTTTTATATTATATAAACTTATTAAATCTTTTTTACTCGGGAATATTTTGATTATAGCTGTCGCTTTGTTTTTAGGAGGAATCATTATTTTGATCTTTGAAAATAAAATGAAGAAAAATAAAATAGATGAGAATCTTTCCAGTTGCGATATTAAAGATATGTCTATTAAACAATTAATAATTTTGGGTTTGGCTCAAGCACTGGCTGTTATTCCCGGAGTCTCTCGTTCAGGAGCGGTGATTATTGCCGGACGATCAATGAAAATAAACCGAGCACTCATTACGGAGTTTTCTTTTTTACTTGCCGTCCCGACAATGTTACTAGCGGTAATTTATGATATTTATAAATCTGGTTTTTCTTTTACCTCATCTGAGTGGGGGACTATTATGCTTGGTTTTCTTGTTTCGTTTATAGTTGCTTTGATTGTCATAAAATGGTTTTTATCTTATATCAGAAAACATGATTTTAAAATCTTTGGTTGGTATCGAATCATCTTAGGATTCCTCTTAATTTTGGCATTATACTTTAATATTTTATAACCCTAGACTATTGTAATCTAGGCCTTGCCTGTGTATTTTAGTGGCTTGATTTTTAGCCTTAAAAGGGCTAGAATAAGCCTATTATGTCAAAAATGTGGAAAATTAGAATTACAGCATTATTAATACTCGTGTTGGGAATAGGTATTGGTTTTTTTGTTTATAAATCAGAAATTGCAAGTAGGGCAACACCCGAAGGTGAAGCACCTAGTGGTTTTTTAGCAAAACATCCATTTAAATTAGGTTTAGACCTTTCTGGGGGAACTCATTTAGTTTATAAAGCTGACGTAAGTGAATTAGATCCAAGTCAGATTAAAGATTCAATGGATTCATTGCGAGATAATATCGAACGCCGAGTGAATGTTTTTGGAGTCTCAGAACCAATAATTCAAATTCAAAATGGAGGGTTTTCAAATGCTGGCGAAGAAAGATTGATTGTCGATCTTCCAGGTGTAACCGATGTTATAAAAGCTAAAGAGACGATTGGAAAAACACCAACGCTTGATTTTCGTACAGAAAATCCGATTAAAGACGCTCCGCAAGAATTAAAAATTGATAATGATGGAAATGTTTCTGTTGATCCGTATGCTTCACAATTTGTGAAAACTGAATTAACTGGTCGTCTTTTAGATAAAGCTACTCTTGATTTTGATCAAACAACAGGGGAAGC
>CAYVBT010000018.1:6882-10557 GCA_964449885.1 uncultured Candidatus Saccharibacteria bacterium | reverse complement strand
TCGACCAGGCCAATGACATCATCATCGGCGGCGGCATGGCCTTCACTTTCCGCAAGGTGCTCGACGGCATGGCCATTGGAGCCAGTTTGTTTGATGAAGAGGGTTCAAAATTATTTGAAAAAATAACAGGTGAAAATATTGGTAAGACAATAGCAATATTTTTAGACGGGCAACCCATTTCAGTTCCAATGGTCAATGAAAAAATAACTGGCGGACAAGCTATAATCTCAGGTAGTTTCACTGCACAAGAAGCCAAAGATTTGGTTCAAAATTTAAATTTTGGAGCTCTACCTGTTCCAATTACTTTAATTTCAACTGAAACAATTGGCCCAACCTTAGGCACAGAAGCAACAAAAGCTGGTGTTATGGCTGGAATTATTGGATTTTTAGCTATTATGATTTTCCTCATTTTATGGTACAGATTGCCAGGTTTAATTGCCTCACTTGCTTTATCAATGTATGCAGTTATTATGCTTGCTATCTTTAAACTTTTACCTGTGACCTTAACGGCTGCTGGAATTGCGGGATTTATTATTTCTATTGGAATTGCTGTTGATGCTAATGTACTTATTTTTGAAAGAATGAAAGAAGAATTAAGAAAAGGAGACAATGTTTCAGATTCTATTCGTCACGGATTTAAACGAGCCTGGTTGTCAGTTCGCGATTCAAACATTTCAAGTATCATCACTGCGATTATTTTATTTTGGTTTGGAACACCTTTAATTCAAGGATTTGCTTTAGTTTTCTTGATCGGTGTTGTCATCTCAATGATTTCGGCAATTTCTATTACCAGATTATTCCTCTATAGTCTTAATTTCAAAAAGACAACAAAGTTTACAAATTTCTTTTTTGGGTCAGGATTAAGTAGCGCTAAGGCTGTATTAGTAAATACAGATCAAAAATAATATATGTTTATAATTAAATACAAAAAAATATTCGTTTTAATTTCAGCAGTTTTAGTTTCTTTGGCAATTATTTCTATGATTTTTTTCGGATTAAAATTCGGAATAGATTTCAAGGGTGGTTCATTACTTGAAGTAAAATATACAGAGTTAAGACCAACTCAAAGTGAAATAGAGGAAACAATAAAGCCACTTTATTTAGGTACAGTTGTAGTTCAGCCAATGGGGGAAGATGGTTATAGTATTAAGACTCGCGATATAACACTAGAAGAGAAAAATTCGATTATGTTATCACTTGGCGATAAGGCTGTAGAATTAAGTTTCAATTCAATTGGTCCATCTGTTGGGGCGGAGCTAGTTCGTAAATCTTTAATTTCTTTTATTCTTGTAGTACTTGGAATAATTTTTTGGATTGCATTTTCTTTCAGAAAAGTTTCAAAACCAGTTTCTTCTTGGAAGTATGGTTTAATCGCGATAGTTTCTTTGATCCACGATGTTATTATCCCTACTGGTATTTTAGCTTTACTTGGATATCTCTTTGGAGTTGAAATAGACACATTGTTTGTTGTGGCGGTTTTGACTATCTTAGCCCTTTCAGTCTCAGATACAATTGTCGTCTTTGATCGAATTAGAGAAAATATTCGAATTGGACATTATAAAACTTTTGAAGAAACAGTTGGTCAGAGTTTAAATCAAGTTTATACTCGTTCACTGGCAACATCTCTAACAGTTATTATTGTCTTACTTGCTTTAGTTTTCTTTGGTCCTCTAAGTACAAAATTTTTCGCTATAATTCTTGCAATTGGAATGTTTTTCGGAACATATTCCTCAATCTTTTTAGCTAGTCCACTTCTCGTTTTTGTTAATAATATGCAAGGTAAAAAGAAGAATTAGGTTCTAGTATTAGTAAAAGCCCCATTCCGAACTATGTTGGAATGGGGCTTTTATGATATACTAAGAAGAGTCTTATTATAAAGTCGTTTATTAGTATTAAAATTATAACCGCCTTGTTAAAACTTTGGCGAGTCAAAGAAATATGTCTATATTATATATTGTTTTAGCCGTTGTCGTTGCCTTTATATTGTTTTTAGTTTTCAAATATAATGGTTTTATTACTCTTCGAATCAGGACTCAAGAAGCTTGGGCCGATATTGATGTTCAGTTAAAGCGTCGCTATGATTTAATTCCCAATTTAGTAAATACTGTAAAGGGTTATGCTACCCACGAATCTGCTACTTTTGAAAAAATTACAGAAGCAAGGTCTCGCGCTATGCAAGCCGGAACTCCTGGTGAGAAAGGTGAAGCCGAGAATATGCTTACCGGGACATTGAAGTCATTGTTTGCTATTTCAGAAGCATATCCTGATTTAAAAGCTAATACAAACTTTTTGCAATTACAAAGTGAATTAGCTGATACGGAAAATAAAATTCAAGCCTCAAGAAGATTTTACAATGGGAATGTTCGCGATTTAAACACCGCCATCGACATGTTCCCAGGTAATATTATTGCTTCGATGTTTAATTTCGTCAAAATGGATTTCTTCCAACTAGAAGAGGGAAGCGCCGAGAAGGAACCAGTCAAGGTCAGTTTTTAATAATTAGTTTCTAGTGGCTAGGTTCTAGGTGCTAGATAAAAAATATGCAAAATAAATTTTTTGGCTCGAAATTAAATAGTGTGCTACTTTTATTTTTGATTATCTTAATGATAGTTGCGCTTGTAGTTATGAGTAAGAATAAAGAGATATATCTAAACGGATTTAAACAAATAAATCAAAAAACAGAAATAGAAAAAAATCAAAATAACAATCAAATTAAAAATGAAATTCTTAGTAATAAAGATGATTTAGTTTCTTTTTCTATTAATCCCGGACAAAAAGTTTCAGGACCAATGAATGTTACAGGAGTAATTAAAGGAGGATATTTTTTTGAAGCAAATGTTTTAATAAATATTTTGGACGCCAATAAAAATGTTTTAAAAAAAGGTTACGGCACTGCGACGACAGACTGGATGACTTCCGGACCTGTTACATTTACGGCCTTAATTGATTTTACAGGATTAAATAGTGGCCCGGGCTACATTGAAATTCAAAATGACGATCCGTCAGACGGGGAAGGTGGTCCAGCGAAGAAAATTTTAATTCCAGTTATCATTAACTAATCACTAACTACTAGTACCTAATTCATATGGCAACATTATATACACATCAAGGACAAAATGTTCGCAAGACTTGGATGCTCATGAGCGTCTTTTTGATCATTGTTATTGGTCTTGGTTTTGTTTTTGCTCGGATTTATGATAATGCAAATATATTATATATTTTTGTCATTTTTTCTATCGTTATGAATATTGTCAGCTATTGGTTTTCTGATAAGATTGCACTTCGTATGGCTGGAGCCCATCCTGCAACAAGGGAAAAGTATTTTGATTTATATACAAGTGTCGAGAATTTAGCTATTACCGCCGGACTTCCAATGCCGAAAGTTTTCGTTATTGAAGACCCATCACCTAATGCTTTTGCGACAGGACGTGACAAAAATCATGCCGTTATTGCTGTCACCACTGGTTTACTTTCAATAATGAATAAAACAGAATTAGAGGGTGTTTTAGCTCATGAGATGAGTCATATCGGTAATCGTGACATGCTTGTGTCAACGGTGGCTGTTGTGCTTGTTGGTTTTGTCGCCATTGTTTCCGATATGATGATAAGGATGAGTATTTTTGGCGGACGCCGTGATGATAGGGAAGGAGGACTTATGTTGATAATTGGAATTGT
>CAYVBT010000018.1:4632-6872 GCA_964449885.1 uncultured Candidatus Saccharibacteria bacterium | reverse complement strand
GAATTGTGGTAGCGATTTTAGCTCCGATTGCTGCAACTTTAATTCAACTTGCAATCTCACGCAAACGTGAATATTTAGCTGATGCCTCAGGTTCACTACTGACCAGGTATCCAGAAGGCCTTGCTTCAGCACTTGAGAAAATTAGTCAGTATGGTGTGCCAATGAAAAAACAATCAAGTGCCATCGCTCATTTATATATTGCCAACCCCGAAGGCAGTGGAAGATTCGCTAAAAAAATTAAAGGGTTATTCTCAACCCATCCACCAGTTGAAGATCGAATCAAAAGACTCCGCGAAAGCTTATAATTTTACAGAATTTCACAGGTCTGACCTGTGAAATGGAAAAAAGTGTGTTGTAATGTTTATATGAGCCTAAGACATTTGTAATTCAAGCCTCAATTTTAAATTTAATCACTCAATTGTTGATCAAGGAATAGATGCTTTCCAATTGTATAAGGAAAAGCCTTTAGTTGATGTATTGTGTTGGGTTTTAATGCCAAATCATTTTCATCTTATATTAATATCTAAAGAGACCAATATCTGGGAGGGGAATTATAACCCAATATCAGAATTTATGAGGAAATTATCTACGGCATATGTAATGTATTTTAATAAAAAATATAAAAGAAGCGGAGGTTTATTTGAAGGCAAGTTTAAATCAAAAAATTTAAATAAAGAAAACTATTTTCAATATGTTTTTTCTTATATTCATAACAATCCAATAAAATTAATTCAACCAAAATGGAAAGAAGAGGGAATTAAAAATCAAAAATTAGCTAAAGAGTTTCTAAGGAAATATAAATATTCCAGTCTAATAGATTTCCTTGGGCAAAATAGAAAAGAAAGTAAAATAATTGATAAAGATAGTCTTCCTGAATATATTTTCACAGGTCTGACCTGTGAAGTGGAAAAAAGTGTGTTGTAATATTATTTACATATAATTTTTTCTGTCCTGGAGTATTATTTTAGTTGGTAAAATAGTAAATATTTAGTATTATAGTCCCAGATGTTCTTTTTAGAACGTGGATATTTATTATTAATTTCCACGTGTATGGCTAAATAAATTCTTTCGAGAATTTATCGCCCGGCTCAGCTTCGGCTGAGCTAGGGAGGGTTCGCATAGTGGTCTAGTGCGCAGTCCTGGAAAGACTGTATGGTTGAAAGATCATCGAGGGTTCGAATCCCTCACCCTCCGCAAAAAGAATAAACCCGAAAGGGTTTTTCTTTTTGCGGAGGGTAGCACGACAACTGCTTGTCGTGCGGGAGGGATTCGAAAGACTTTTCCTTGCGAGCGAAGCGAGATGGAAAAGTACCAGCCGTAGTATCGGCGAATCCCTCACCCTCCGCCTTCGTTTTAATCTTAATTTATATAGCTTAATTTTGCCACCTGTTGGAGACAGGGAACTTCTGATATAATTAAATTATGAAAAAAATAACTATAGGAATAATAGGTCTTGTTGTTTTGTTTTTATTAATATTTTTTATTAGTAAGAGTAATAAAGATAATGAGCAAGACGTTCTTGAAATGACATATAATCTTTCAAGAGAATATGTATCTCTACGTTATCAAACTGATAATGTTTTAGTTAACGCAAAAGATTTTGAAAGTTACACTTCCTGGGATAATGAAATGACGGCAATAATTAAAAAATGGGAAATTTTAGAAAAAAATTCAGGTACCTTAGAAAACATGGCTAGGAAAATTTCTGAAGAGAAAGTCGGAATTAATTTTACTCCTCGAGCTGTAGCTTATAGTAAACAAGAAATTTCTGATGTTTTTGATAAAGCCCCTGCCGGTAAAAAGATAAAGACATTGGCTAGTTTTTTGGGCGTTGATGCTAAAAAGGCTTTTCAAATATTAAAACAAGATCAAGCTCAAGTTGAAGCAGATGCATGGAATGAAGCAGGAGATACATTCCAAAAATTAGAAACATCAGCAACTGTAATAAAAGATTCATGTAAAGTTATCGGCTTTGTTGGGGGAATTGTTGTTACTGGTGGAACTGCTTCTTTGGCTTCAGCGGGCACAATGGCTCAAGCGGGAGTTATTATAAGTGGAGCAGACCTTACCCTAGAAGTTTCTAGTGATGTAGCTAGAATAGGCCTTGGTAATCATAATAAAATATCTAGTATTATTGATACCGCGAGGGTTGTTACTGAGCCAATATCATCTATATTATCGATTACAAGTATTCCTAAGAACATAGCATCTGGTAAGGAAAAATTTGATGCAATAATGGT
>CAYVBT010000018.1:3416-4622 GCA_964449885.1 uncultured Candidatus Saccharibacteria bacterium | reverse complement strand
TGTATATACTTCTGAAAAAAATAAGCAACCAGCAAAAATAGGTGTTTCTGTATTAGAAAAAAACGAGATTAAAAAATGGCTTGAAGACCAGGGTATAAAAAACAATGAAGACACAAAAAATGAAATAGAAAAGATTTTGACTAAGATAAAGGAAAATGAAAATGCTGTTGAGAGTAAAAATATTTCTACTAATTCCATTCCTGAAAATGGGGAAAATGAAGAAATCCCAAAAAATAACACAATTGAAAATCAAAATTCTCCTTCTGTTGTTGGAGTTTGGGAAGGTATTATAAAGTTTACTCCTAGTCAAAATGCAGCAGAAGAACAATCTAGTATAGTTGTCGGTCTTAATTCAAATGGAACAATTGAAATGAAAAGTAGTGAGGGTGAAGGCTTTAATTTTTGGGAGCAGGAAGGTAATTCAGTGAAATTTCTTTCAGAGAAAAATTCTAAAGATGGTTATTATGAATTTTTATTATCTGGAAATACAATGACTTTTGTTAAATTGGCGGGGCCGAATTCTGAGGGGAAGTGGCAAGAGGACTTTGCTGGAGAAGATTTTTTTGGTGGAAAATTTATGCAAATTGTTTTGAATAAAGAATAATTTATTTTCAACAGCGACCCATACTCTCCACCCTCGTTTTTAATCTTAATTTATATCGTTTAATTTTGGCACCTGTTGGGAGCAGTAAAATTTGGTATAATAAAAAACATATGAATATTAAACTAATTTGTTTTGATTTAGATCAAACTCTCATTACCCACAGTAGCTGGAAAGAGCTTGGATTAGCTTTAGGTATTTCATATAAAGAAGATAGTAAGTTATATGAAGAATATAAATCTGGATTAGTGACATACGATGAATGGAATAACAAAATCCTAAACCTTTACTTAAAACATAATGATGCAAACAAAGAAGAAATAACGAAAATTCTTTCCAATTACACTTATAATAAAGGAGCTCGCGAAATTATTGAATATTTAAAAAGTAGAGGATATATATTAGTTTTGATTTCAGGATCAATTGATATTTTGGTTAGTATGGTCGCAAAAGATCTGGGTATAAAATTTTCAAAAGCAAATAATAGTTTTATTTTTGACGAAAAAAATAGAATAAAAGCTATTCACTCAAACGGTGATGATACTTCATCAAAAATGGCCCAATTAAATAATTTTTGCAAAATGCTCAAATTAGATTTAAAAGAT
>CAYVBT010000018.1:0-3406 GCA_964449885.1 uncultured Candidatus Saccharibacteria bacterium | reverse complement strand
AAAGATTGTGCTTGTATTGCCGATGGAGCAAACGATATTGAGATGTTTCGTCAAACTAAACATGGGATAACTTTTAGGGGGTCAATAATTGAAAATGAAGCATGGAAAGTCATTGAATCCTTTGAAGACTTAAAGAGTATTTTTTAATAATTTGATTTCAACAGCGATTATACTATCTGCCTCAAATTAATGAAAATTTATGTATTACATTTATGTTTTAAAATATATTATGATATAAGTGTATAAAGTGATATAATTAATCTATTATGGAAACAATAAAAAATAACAAATTCACTTTTATAAGTGGAGCCATTATCATTTTTTCTTTATTAATTTCTGTCGCATTTTTCATTTCAGCTCGAGATTTCTCAAAACAAGGATCTTATGTTGAAGTTAAAGGTTTATCAGAGAAAATCGTTAAAGCCGATACGGCTATTTGGTCAATGAGCTTTGAGGTTAAATCAAATAATATTGATACTTTATATTCCGATATAGAAAAAAACATCACAACAATTAAGACCTTTTTAGTTGAAAAAGGTTTTGAAGCAACAGAAATCAATGTCGCGCCTGTAAATATTTATCAAGATACATACAAAGATGCAGCTTTTAGGTATAATTCGACAAATCAAATTTCTGTGTATACAAAAAAAGTTGATCTAGCTAAATCATCATCTAATGAAACATTGCTTTTAGTTAAAAGAGGTGTGGTATTAAATCAAAATTATATCTCATTTGAATTTTCAGATTTAAATAGTATCAAACCAGAAATGCTGGCAGAAGCAATTAAGAACGCTCGCGATACAGCTGACCAATTTGCAGAGAATTCAAATTCTTCAGTCGGAAGTGTCACAAGAGGTAATCAGGGTGTATTTGATATTACTGATAAAGATCCAGGTTCGCCTGAATATAAGAAGATTCGTTTAGTTTCAACACTTCGATTCTTAATAAAATAAACTTAGTTATTTATAGTTTAAAATACATCTAGGATTATTGTTAAGATATAAATAATTATTAAGAAAGACAAAATAAGCACGCTACCAAATAATTTTTCGGTGGCGTGTTTACTTTCTTTAAAGAAAGTTGTAATAAATGGGTAGTGTAGATTTAATTTAATAAACCACTTATAGGTATAAAGCTTTTGAACAAAACTCTGGCTACTAGAACGGAAAGAATTTTTAATTGATTGATTTCTCTTTTTAATTAACCAATATAAAGTAGCTATGATTATAACTGCGACTAATATTAAACTCAATCCACTTGACCATTTTTTAAAGATTGACACAACTAAAGTTCCAGAGAAATAACCTAGAAATACATTCAAGACTGCCCAACCAAAAGCACTAATGATATTCCAAAAAATAAATGGTCGTAATTTCATTTTAGATATTCCTGCTACAAATGGAATGATAGCTCTGATTGGACCAAAGAAACGTCCCCAAAAAACACTTTTATTGCCATATTGATAAAAGAAATCTTCTCCATGTTGGAGAATAGAATAGTTTTTTTCTTTTTTCTTTTTTATCCATTTTCCTCCGAAGCGCCCGAGGGAATAACTAAAAAAATCCCCAATAATAGCACCGAATGTGGAGTAAAGAATTATGTCCCAAGTATTTAAATATCCTTGATACGCTAAGAATCCTCCAACAGAAATTAGACTTGCTCCCGGAATAAATACGCCAACGAAAGGGGCTGATTCAATAAAAGCCAAGAAAAAGAAAAACCAGTTGCCAAGCCAAGCAAATTCTTTCAATAAACTTAATAATAATGTTATATCTGGCATATAATTAACTATTAAACTATATCATTTAGATCTTAATTATACTATAATATATATTGTCGATAAAAAGTTTTCTATTTAATAAAATATATTTATGCAAAAAGCTCCAATTCCTAAAAATGAACAAGAAAGATTAATCGCAGTTCATAATTTAGCTATACTAGATTCTGAGCCAGAAGCTAGGTTTGATAATATTACCAAAGAAGTTAAAGAAAAATTGAATGTTCCAATTTCAACTTTAACAATTATAGATAAAGATCGAGAGTGGTTTAAATCAAAACAAGGTTTAAGTAAAACCGAAGGCAAGAGGGAAGTTTCTTTTTGTGGGCATGCTCTTTTGGCAACAGAAATTTTTATTGTGGAGGATACTTTAAAAGATGATCGTTTCAAAGACAACCCGATGGTAATTGGTGAGCCACACATTCGTTTTTACGCTGGTATTAGTCTGCGTGATTATATAACAAAATTACCAGTTGGAGTTTTATGTGTGAAGGATTTTGTTCCTAAGAAATTAAGTCTTGAAGAGATAAATATTCTAATGGATCTTGCTAATCGTGCAGAAAAAGAAATAAATAACAATAATGCTTAATCTTAATTACTCATTTAAGTATGTGATGTAATACTTTGATATTTATTATTATTATTTTTGATTTATATTATATTATGTCTCATCAAGGAAATACATGGGAAAGAGAATATAAGAATCCTTCGTTTGTAACTAAAAATGAAGGACCGCAAGCCGACACCTTGCGTTTTTTGAAATTTCTGAAGAAAGAAGAAAAATTTAAAGTTGAAAATAAAAAAATACTTGACCTTGGTTGTGGAACTGGTAGAAACGCAAACTATCTAGCCGAGATGGGGAATAATGTAATTGGAATTGAAATTTCAAAAACTGCATTGGAGCTTGCCCGCACTCGCGCTTATGAGCATGGACTTCAAGTTGATATTGGGGAACCATACAACATAGAAGATAAATCTATCGATATAGTTCTAGATATAACTTCATCGAATTCGTTAAATGAGAAGGGGAGAGAAATATATTTAAATGAAGTAAATCGAGTTTTAAAAAAAGGAGGTTATTTTTTTGTCCGTGCACTTTGTAAGGATGGAAATAAAAATGTTAAAAATCTATTAAAGACTAGCCCCGGCAGAGAATATGATACCTACACAATAAAAGAAATTGGTTTGACTGAGAGAGTATTTTCTCGAGATGATTTTATAAAAATGTATAGTCAATATTTTAAAATTTTGCATTTAGAGAAAAAAACAAGTTATTCCACTTTTAATAATCGTATATATAAGCGTGATTACTGGCTTTCATATCTTAAAAATAATAATAATTGTTTGTAAGGGAGGGGGGTATGGTATAATAAATATATATAAAATTATTAAAGGTCGTTAAAATTGAAATATTATTAAATTTTGCATTATTAATTAAAATAAACACATAAATGAAAATTAAAAATAAACTTATCACATCAGGAATTTTTATCTTGGCTTTTTCTTTTTTTCTAGCTACACCTTCTGTTTTTGCCTCCACCACCTCAGGTACCATTGATCCTATCTACCACTATGCTTGGGGCGAGAACGTCGGTTTCATTGATTTCGGGGGAACTTCTGGTAATGTCG
>CAYVBT010000017.1:18174-18872 GCA_964449885.1 uncultured Candidatus Saccharibacteria bacterium | reverse complement strand
TCTTCCGGCCGAGAGACCATAACGAACTTTCTTCCAAATTATTCCAGATAAATCATAACCCACAAGTCGGTCGAGAATACGACGGGCTTCCTGGGCTTTTACTAAGTTGTTATCAATATCTCGAGGTTTATCGAGAGCTTCCAAAACTGCTTCTTTTGTTATTTCATGGAAAGTAACTCTTTTGATGGGAGCTTTTATTTTTTTATCAGCATCAAGCAATTCTTTCAAATGCCATGAAATCGCTTCTCCTTCACGGTCCGGGTCAGTTGCCAACATTATTTCTGTGGCCTTAACTGATAGTGATCGAAGTTCACTCACAACTTTTTCTTTAACGAGGAACAAAACCAGCCGGAATATCAATAGCATCTTTATTTGATTTTGGTAAATCACGAATATGGCCAACAGAGGCGCGGACAGTAAATGCGCCATCTAAATATTTTTCTATCGTCTTTGCTTTTGAAGGTGATTCAACAATTAAAAGTTTCATAAATTATTTTGTTGGTTCTAGTGATTATTTTCTAGTTCCTAAAGACAAGGATTACACGAAATCATTTTTTTTGCAAATATTTAGTATTTTATATGAAAATAATATATAATTTAATTATGGAAATATTTTCTGAAACAATTGGTTGGATAGGAGCTTTTTTGGTTGTGAGTGCATTTTTCCTTGTATCAACAAAAAGAATTAAGGCTACGAG
>CAYVBT010000017.1:16570-18164 GCA_964449885.1 uncultured Candidatus Saccharibacteria bacterium | reverse complement strand
TGAATGTTTTTTATCAACAATCTTGGCCCGCACTTGTACTTCAAATCATTTGGGGATTAATTGCAGTTTATTCTTTAATAAAAATAAGTAAAAAGAATTAATTTTTTCTGATTTGTCCAAGTTCTTGTTTGATTAATTCTTTCAATTCCATCATCGAAAGTAGGGCATTAGCTGTGGCTGTATCCATTTTTAATTCTCGGATTAAATCATCGCGTTCCATTGGCTCACGAAGAAGTTCAATTATTTTCAATTCATCTTTTGAGCAATCGACATATTTTTCTTTATCAGATAAAATTAATTTTTCTACTTCAAATCCTAATGCTTCAAGTACATCATCACTGCTGGTCACTGGTATTGCTCCTTGTTTAATAAGAGCATTTGTCCCGTTTGAATTTGAAGAAAAAGCTGAGCCTGGGACAGCAAGTACATCGCGATTATAATCAAGTGCCATGCGAGCTGTTATTAATGAGCCAGATTTTTCCTCGGCTTCGATAATAAGGACAGCTTTGGATATTCCCGCCATTAATCTATTCCTTTGAGGAAAAGAATAGGTTGTGGCTACAAAATTTGGTTTGAATTCGGAAACAAGACATCCACCACAATCCACTATTTCTTGTGCCAGATTTATATTTGTTTTTGGAAATAAAACATTATTATCAAGTCCCGACCCTGGGAATGAAATTGTTGGAAGTCCGACTTCCATAGCTGTTTTGTGGGCAATACTATCTATGCCAATTGCCAATCCTGAAACAATGACGATTGGATAATTTTTTAGTCCGTGAATCAATTTTTGGCACATTTCTTTGCCATAGGAAGTGTATCTTCTTGAGCCAACAACAGCTAAATATATAAAATCAGGATTTGGAAGTTTGCCTCTGATATATAGAGTTTTGGGCGGTTGGGGGATTTCAAGTAAGGCTTTCGGGAATTGATCTAATTTTAATTTATAGATATCTTCCATAGAATTTTGATATAAGTTATTGGAACAAATAGCTCTTTCCAGAGGGACCGCATAATTTTCTGTTGAAAATTTGCTCTGGCTCGGCTCGCCAGCCTTGCGCGCGCCCCTCTGATAAGACTATTTATTCCAAGCTCATAATTATATTTTAAATTATACCACTTTTTATTTAGCAAGTAATAGTTTTGAGAAAATAAAATATCGGGGTATACTATGGATATATGTTGGATATAAAATTTATACGAGAAAATAAAGATATAATTAAGGAAGGAATACAAAAAAAGTTTTCCACTGTCGATATAGATGAATTATTGGCAATCGACGAAAAAAGACTAGAAATTCTTTCTCGGGTTGAATCTTTGAGGGCTGAACAAAATAAAGTTAGCGTTTCTATGGGTGGGACTTTAAGTGAGGCGGCACGGGGTCAATTGATTGAAGAAATGCGTTTGGTCAAAGAAGAATTAAAAGACCAAGAAGAAGAATTAAGAAATGTTGTTGCTAATTGGCAAGCAATAATGTTAAAGATACCAAATATTCCTTCGGTTGATACACCTGTTGGTCCTGATGATTCTGGGAATGTAATTATTCGTCAATGGGGGGAAAAACCGGATTTTTCTTTTACTCCCAAGGAGCATT
>CAYVBT010000017.1:5864-16560 GCA_964449885.1 uncultured Candidatus Saccharibacteria bacterium | reverse complement strand
CTAGGAAAAGCTTTAGGAATTATTGATACAGAAACTGCGAGCGAGGTTGCTTCGTCACGATTTGCTTATTTGAAAGGGGATTTAGTTCTTTTGCATTTTGCTTTGATCCAAATGTGTTGGGATATTCTAACAAATGAAGAAACATTAAAAAAAATTGCCGATGGAGCAAATTTATCAATAAATGTTTCAAAATTTATGCCGATTTTACCTCCAGTTTTTGTTCGACCACTTGTCCAAGTTAAAATGGCTCGATATATGACACCCGAAGAACATTATCTTTTCCCAGAAGATGATTTAATGCTTATTGGTAGTGCTGAACACACTCTTGGTTCTATGCATATGAATAAAATTTTTGAAGAGCGAGAATTACCAATTCGTTATGCTGGTTATTCCACCGCTTTTAGACGCGAAGCCCGAGCTGCAGGTAAAGACACTAATGGAATTTTACGTCAGCATCAATTTGATAAATTAGAAATGGAAGTTTTTTCATTACCAGAGAACTCGATGCAAGAACAAAATTTTCTTGTAGCTATTCAAGAATATATATTGCAGACCTTAAAATTATCATACCAAGTTGTGGCTGTTTGTACGGGAGACATGGGTTTTCCAGATACCAGACAAATGGACATCGAAACTTGGATGCCTGGACAGGATAAATACAGAGAAACTCACAGTGCTGATTCGACTGGTGGTTTTCAAGCGCGTCGTTTAAATACCAGAGTAAGAAGAAGTGATGGAAAAATCGAACCGGTTCATATGAATGATGCAACGGTTGTGGCAATTGGTCGAACACTAATTGCTATTATGGAAAACTATCAACAAGAGGATGGGACAATTAAAATTCCAGAAGTTTTGCAAAAATATTTAGGTAAAGAAATAATTTCATAAATCCACCAAAATTTTATGAAAAAATATATTAAACAAGAACAAATTGTCACTAATGAAAATTTAGGCGGATAAATAAATATGAAAGATATTCCGACATCTCCACGTATTATAGAGATAAGGCATAAGCGTCGCGTGAAAAGAATGCGACTAGTTATTTTATTTTTTATTTTACTTGTTTTTATAATTGGAGGTTTAGCCTTTTTTTCAGCCAATAAGAATGTAGTCATAGATAAAGTTGTTGTTAGTGGAAATCATATAATTGATGAAGAAGATATCGAAAAAGAAATAAATAAAAATATTTCTGGCCGTTATATTTATCTTTTTTCAAAAAATAATAGTTTTATTTACCCACATAAAAAAATTTATGATTCTTTACTTGTAACTTTTCCGAGAATTGAAAAACTTTCAATTTATCACGACAATTTAAAAACACTACACATTGATATTTCAGAGAGAACTGGATCTTATTTATATTGTGGAGAAAATTTACCAGAGAATAAAAGTGAAATAGGAGAAAATTGTTATTTCGTCAACAACGATGGTTTTATTTTTGATAAAGCTCCATATTTTTCTGGTGATGTATATTTTAAATATTATATGACGATAGAAAATAATACATCCAACCCACTAGGAAAACAGATGTTAGATATTGATCATTTCCATGAGTTGGCTCGATTTATTGATGCGATAAATGCTATTGGTTTTAAGCCCATTTATATATCATTGGATCAAATGGGAACATACTCTTTATATTTAGACGCAAATAAAGGCGGCACTTTACCAAAAATA
Organism: uncultured Candidatus Saccharibacteria bacterium; assembly: GCA_964449885.1. GTDB lineage: Bacteria > Patescibacteriota > Minisyncoccia > Phycocordibacterales > UBA9973 > UBA8515. The sequence continues at coordinate 14,883 of CAYVBT010000017.1, read as the reverse complement.
CTTTTTAAGAATAATGATGATTATAGAATTATACAAGATAATCTTTCTTTGGCTATGAAAAAGAAAGAATTTTCTAGTGAAATAAATTCAAAATACGGCTCTCTTTTATACGTTGATCTTCGTTTTAAAAACAAAGTTCTATATAAATTCCAATAAAATTATTTATCCCCTCCCACTATTGATTTTAAATGTTTTAATGGTATACTAAAGAAAAACTTGAAAACATGAAAAAAATAACCATTCTTCTGATGGTAGTAATGTTTTTTCAAAATTTGTGTACTACTGGTCAGAAAGCGTACATTGGCCTTGGAATCGGAAAAACTTCTAAGGGTCACACAAGTGCCTCATTTTGGGGCAGGGATTTCTTCCTTTTAAATAAGGCTGGACTAAGTTTGTCGCCTTATATGAGATACACAAACCAAGACTATCAGGCATCTGATGTTTACGAATCCGATGGTAAAACAGAACATGATGAGCAGGTTTTGGGATGTATTTTGAATTTTAGTGAAAAAAAGCATCCAGGCTTTGAGGATCTATCTCTAGTATTAGGATTCGGAAGATACAATCAAAGAGAGCAGACGTACCTTTATACTGCCGATGGAGATGGTTATGGAATAGGGTCTTCGTATTATATGGATGAAAAAAAAGGAGCTTCCTTCGAGTTTGGATTTTCGTGGAGATTTAAGTTCAAAAAAACAGAAAATTTGTTTATTAACTTAAATTATACCTGTAATACTTACGCGTTCTTCATTGCGTCGGTTGGAACAACCTTTTTAATAAAACACTAACTCTTGATTGAGTATCACTGCCTTAGTAATGGGGCAGTTTTTGTTTGCATAATTATTAAAATTACACTAACATAATTTATATGAAAATAAAGTTTTGGGATAAATTACCTAAACCATTTTTTTGTTTAGCCCCAATGGCCGATGTGACCGACGCGGCTTTTCGTCGAATTATTTGTAAGTACTCGCGTCATGGCGAAGCAGGTGGTGGACCAGATGTTTTTTGGACAGAATTCGTCTCAGCCGACGGTTTATCAAGCCCCGGTCGGGAAGTTCTTAAAAATAATTTAATTTTTAGTAAAGGTGAAAAACCTATAATTGCTCAACTTTTTTCTTCAAATCCCGAAAAAATGCGACAAGCCTCATGTTATGTAGCTTCATTAGGATTTGATGGTATCGATATAAATATGGGTTGCCCTGACCGTTCTGTTGAAAAACAAGGTGCGGGTGCGGCAATGATGAAAGATATGAAAAAGGCCGGGGAAATAATACAAGCGGTAAAAGATGGCATAAAAGTCGCCTCATCGGCGACCCGCCGGATAGGCGGGGTGAAAAAAGTAGCCATATCGGTCAAAACCCGTATTGGTTATAATAAAAATCAAATAGAAGTTTGGATTCCATTTTTACTGTCTTGCGAGATAGATGCTCTTACTGTTCATGCTCGAACACGGAAAGAAATGTCTTTGGTTCCAGCTCGATGGGAGTACATTAAAAGAGTAGTTGAAATTCGTGATCAAATGAAAGTTAAGACTAAAATTATCGGGAACGGAGATGTTTTAGACTTAAAACATGGTAGACGATTAGCCAAAGAAACTGGTTGTGATGGGATAATGATAGGAAGAGGGGTATTTGGTAATCCATGGTTATTTTCTGGTAAAGTGCCGAGTATGAAAGAAAAATTAGAAGTCATGGTTGAACACACAAAATTATTTGAAAAATTACTCGGTAAACATAAACCCGAAAGAACTGACGGTCGTAAACGACCTACTTCTAACGGGGCAAGAAATTTTGCAGTAATGAAAAAACATTTTAAAGCCTATGTGAATGGTTTTGAGAAAGCCAAAGAATTAAGAGTGAAATTAATGGAAACTACATCTTCTAAAGAAGTAGAAGCTATTGTTAAAAATTTTCTCAAAAATCATTAATTTGCTATACTATTAGATATGAAGGATATTATAAATGACTCAAATATTGCATTATATCGTAAATACCGCCCTGATAGCTTTGATCAGGTTGTGGGTCAGGATCATGTGGTTAAAGCTATATCGGGTAGTTTAAAAGCTGGAAAAGTAGCTCACGCTTATCTTCTTTGTGGTCCTCGGGGTATTGGTAAGACGACTGTCGCTCGAATTATCGCCCGCACACTTGAAACCTCGGTCAATGATATTTATGAAATGGATGCAGCTTCGAATCGGGGAATAGATGATGTTCGAGAAATTAATGAAAATATTCGCACACTACCTTTTGATTCAAAATATAAAATTTATATTTTAGATGAGGTTCATATGTTTACTAAAGAAGCTTGGAATGCACTACTTAAGACGATTGAAGAACCACCTGAGCATGTTATTTTTATTTTAGCGACAACTGAAATTGAAAAAGTGCCAGAGACAATTGTTTCTCGCTGCCAGAGTTTCATTTTTAAAAAACCGAATGATGCAATTTTATCTGAGCATATAAAAAATATTGCCAAAAAAGAAGGATATAAAATCGAAGAAGGGGGAGCCCAATTGATTGCTTTACTTGCCGATGGAGCATTCCGAGATGCTCTTGGAACATTACAAAAAGTCATTTCTTTTTCGAAAGATAAAAATATAAATATTTCTGAAATTGAAGAAATCACTGGAGCCCCAAATACCACCTTGGTTGATGATTTTTTGTATTCATTAGCTGAAAAAGATATTGAAAAAGGTTTTAGGACAATAGAAAAAGCAGTCAAACAAAATATTGATATGGCAGTTTTTATTAAGATGATTTTATATAAGCTTCGTTTTGCTTTAATACTTCGGTATGCTCCGGGCTTAAAAAAATCAATTGAAAATACTATTAGTGAAAGAGATATGGATTATTTATTAAAACTTATTTCAAATAAACCAGAACATATTTCATCTTCAACTTTAATAATTTTATTACATGCTTATCAATCTATCCGCAATGCTGTGATTAGTGAATTACCACTTGAATTAGCTATCGTAAAAATTCTCAATGTTGAAAAAGAATAAAATTTGGGATGTCATAATTATTGGCGGCGGTGCGTCGGGTCTGATGGCCGCGGCGGTGGCATCTGCGCGGGCATTGTCTGTTTTAATTGTTGATAAAAATAAATACTTAGGTGAGAAATTAAAAATTACTGGTGGTGGTAGATGTAATATTACCAACAATGAACCTGACATTCATAAATTTCTTAGGGTTTATGGAGATCAAGCCCCCTATTTATATACACCCTTTTCAATTTTTGGCGTTTTGGATACATTCCAATTTTTTGAATCACGAGGATTACCGCTTGTTGTTCAAGCTCGCCATAGAGTTTTTCCACAGACAGAAAAGGCTCTTGATGTTTATAATATTTTAAATAAAGAATTGATAAAAAATAAAGTTGAGATCAAATCATCGTGTTTGGTTAGAGAAATTATTCATAAAAATAATAAAATAATAAATATAAATACAGATAAGGGTCAGTTTTATGCTAAATCTTTTATTCTCTCTACCGGTGGATTATCACACCCAGAAACTGGTTCAACTGGGGATGGTTTTCGTTTTTTAAGTGATATGGGTCATACAATAATTGATCCGACCCCAGATATTGTCCCTATTATGGTAGGTGATAGTTGGGTTAAAAATTTAGCCGGAGTAACACTATCTTTTATGAAAATAACTTTTTTCCTTGAAGAGAAAAAACAATTTTCTAAAACCGGCAAAATATTATTTACTCATTTTGGTTTATCTGGACCTCTTATTCTAAATTGTGCTAAAAATATTAAAACACTACTCGACAAAGGAGTTGTGACTGCTCGTATTGATTTATACCCAGATACGAATATTGGTGATTTAGAAAAAAGAATTATAAAAATTTTTGATTTAAATAAAAATAAAATGCTTAAAACTATTATAAAAGAAATTGTTCCTGATGGGATGCATAATGCTTTTCTTGAGATTATTGATTTTATCGATTTGGAAACAAAAGTCCATAGTATAAAAAAAGAAGAAAGGAGAATGATCGTTGACCTACTTAAAGCTCTACCCTTGTCGATTCTAGATTTAATGGGCTACGATCGGTCAGTAGTTTCAGACGGTGGGGTTATCTTATCTGAGATAGAAATGAAAACTATGCGTTCAAAAATAGTTTCGAATTTATATGTGACAGGAGATTTACTGCATTTAAACCGCAACTCAGGAGGTTATTCACTTCAGATTTGTTGGACGACGGGTTATATTGCTGGCCAATCTATTTAAAGTTAACTTTGGATTTCTTTTTTATAAATAGAGACAAGACTATATAATAAACTTAAAACAAGCGGTCCAATTAATATACCAAGTGGTCCAATTAAAGTGATAGCTCCTAGTATTGAGAACAGAATAAAAAGAGATGGTATTTCAGTGTCTCTAGAAATTATATAAGGTGCAAGTAAATTGTCGATTGTTCCAATTAATAAACCCGACCAGATCAATAAACCAAGGGCCTGTAATTGCATACCGGTAAAGAATAAAAATAAAATAGCTGGAACAGAAACAATGGAAGTACCAATTGTTGGGATGAAGGAAGCAATACCCGCAACGACAGCCCAAATGACTGGGTTGGGCACTCCAAAAATCATAAAACCAGCCCAAGCTAAAATTCCTTGAGCAATAGCAATAATGAAGGAACCCTTAAAAATCCTATTAATTGATTTTTTTAAATTATCAAGAATTTCATTCGTATGTAGGTCAGAAAGCGGAAAAATATTTATTAAACCTTTTTTCCATTTTGCCCCATCTTTTAATAAATAAAATAAAGTAAACATCATTAAGACGAACATAATGATGGAATTAATCGTTGAGGAAAAAAACTGCGCTAAATGACTTGAGAGGGATGACATTAGTTCTGTGATTTTTGAGTGAACATCAAAATTAAAACCAGCTGGGAGAACTTTATTGATGGAAGTATCAATTGTTTCAACTAAATGGTTCGAGGCTCCGGAACTAACTAAACTATAATAAACGTTTTGGGTTTGGATAAAGACTGCTTTACCAACAAAAAATAATGGTACACATAAAAAGATTAAAAATATTAAAACTGTTAAAATTGATGCCAACCAAGAAACATTCCAAACTAAATGTTTTTTGATCCAAATGTAAACTGGATTAAGCACAACAGCAAAAGCCGCGGCTAAAACAAACATTGTCAGAAAAGGATAAAAAATTACAAGAGTAATAATAATCGTTATTGATAATAAAACAAACAAAAAATACTTTTCAGTTGAAGTTATTTGCATAATTATATTATAACATAATTTTTTATTACAAACCTTAATAGTTGAAAAATAACTATTTTTAAGGTATTCTATAGATGTTTGAAATATTTGGGGATCGTCTAATGGTAGGACAGCGGCCTTTGAAGCCGTTAATTGGGGTTCGAATCCCTGTCCCCAAGCTCGTATTTTAAAAAAAGTACTTCTGGTTAAAAAAGTGTCAATTCCTCGTGGTAATTTGCATATTAATTATTTTTATGGTTTAATAATACCGAATGTTTCTTTATCGTACATTTTAAAAAATAAGAATAGTTTGACTATTCAAAGCTTGCCAAAAAAATAATTTTAACAAATGAGAACAACTATTTTTTATGACAGAATCTGTAATCAGATTAAAGTGGTGAGGACCACTTATGCTCCTCAAAGTGAGTTCAATAAAATAATTTTATTTAATCCCGAAGAATCATTATTAGATATTGGAATTAATAACATTATTAAAAATTTAATTATTTTAGATTTGGAAGATAATTTTCGAATAAAGATTTCTGGGGTAGACAGGGAAGAGATTATCTCTGTTCAGGACCTTTTAACTGCAATTTTTTTGCAGAAAACTAAAAACATTTAATTATGCTGAAACCGTACTTTTTGGAGTACGGTTCTACTTTTTATATAAATGATTTTTAATAGTATTTATTGTAATTGACAAATTTACCGAGGGGCTGTAGTGTAATAATAAATAATTTAAACCCCTTTGTTATGGCCAGTATAAGAAGCAAGAGAGATTTAAAAAGAAATTTTATTTTTGAACAATTAAAAACAATCAACGACGTTAAGGTTATTGGCGAAAATTTAACTCCCAAAAATCGTAATCGTGAGAATCACTATTCTGGTGATTTTAGAAATTTTTCAGACAGAACAGTTTCCAAAAATTGGTAACAGTTAGAATATTTATCGCATTGGAAGATTAAAAACCTTCCAATGCGATTTTTGTATTATTTGTTTAATTTTTGTTTTTATACTAAAATTTATATATGGAATTAAAAAATAAAGTTGTAATTATAACCGGGGGAACAAAAGGGTTAGGTAAAGCGATGGCTGAGACATTTTTAAAAAATGAAGCTAAGGTTGTTGTTTGTTCACGCAGTATCGATGAAATAAAAGAAATTAACGATGAAGGAATTTTTGGGGTGGTAGCTGATGTGGCAAAAGAAGATGAAATGAATCATTTACTTTTGGTTGCGAAAGAAAAATTTGGCCAAGTAGATATTTGGGTCAACAATGCTGGAATTTGGTTACCCCATCTTCCCGTCGAAGAAGTTGATTGGAAAAGAGCTCATGATTTAATTGAAGTTAATTTATTTGGAACTGTTTACGGATCAAAGGTTGCTTTGTCTCAAATGAGGAAGCAGGACTCAGGTGTTATAATAAATATTTTATCAACAAGTGCACTTGAAGGGAAAATAAATGAAACAGCTTATTGTTCAAGTAAATTTGCCGCCAAGGGATTTACTGAGTCACTTCGGAAAGAAGTAGAGGGAGAAAATATTAAAATAATTTCAATTTACCCCGGGGGAACAAAAACTAATCTTTTTGATGAGAAAAAACCAGAAAAATATAGTATCTATATGGACCCGAAATATGTTGTTGGTCTTATTGTGGATAATTTAAAAAAAGATAATCCAAACGAGGAACTTATTATCAGAAGAAATAATTAATATATGGATCCCGAATGAAGTTATATATGTATTTTTAGAGATATGTGTTATATAAAATATTATTGTGTGTTTTGATTATTAATTAATTTAAGTACGGAAATCTAAAGATTTCCTACTTCATACGGGATGGATAAATACCAGATTGATTTATTAAAAAAAGTTGAGGAGTTAACGTTAAGATTAAATGAATTATTTAGCCAAAAAGGTAAGTCGGTTTTTTCTCGTTATCCATTAACTTTTGCATTTTTGGTTATTTTTGGCGCGACGATGGTTAGCCAGGGAATTAAAGATATATTGTTGGGAATTACATTTTTTAAAGAGCATTCTTTTGTGATGTTACTTGTGGGTATTTTAATATTATTATTGACTGGCACTTTGTATAAAAAACTTGATAAATAGGACTAGATGTTATATTTACAAAAAATGTCGAGTATGTATAATGAGAAAACTATGAAAAAAATATACATTTTATTTTCAATATCAATCTTAATAATTCTGGGGTTTTTATCTACACCCGATAAAGCTCAAGCTTGTGTTAATTATGCTTTTGATAGTGGCTGTCGAGGTTCGTATTATTCAAATAAATATCGTAATGATGATATCTACGCTTTCAGTCGTCGCAGTAACTATGCATTTCGACCAGATTACTATCGATATCAATATGATTATGCTTTTGGTGTGAATAATAGACATTATTATCCAAAGTATGCTTTTGGTTCATACGGTTATTAAATAGAAAATATAAAAAAGAGCAATAATTATATTGCTCTTTTTTATATGGGTTTAGTTTTCCTCTTGTGGTTTTTCAATTGTTAGAGTTTCGATTTCTAAAACTTCACCAGTTATTCGCATGACGTCTTTATCAATTTTTCTAAATTCATGGTTTGATTTATTAAAATGATTGACGACTGTTTCAATTGATTTACCGAGTTTTTGGTGGACTTCTTCATATGATTGTAAATGATTTCCTAATTCACCAACTCTTTTAATAATATCTTTGGCTCCTTCTTCTATTTGCATAGCTTTTAATCCTTGAAGGACAGTTTGCAGGTAAGCAAGGAATGAAGTCGGAGAAACAATAATAACTTTATATTTATTGGCAGCTCTTTGAATGAGATTTTCAGGATCATCACCTGTGCCTACTGTTCCGACTAGTAAATCATAATATATAGCTTCATGAGGAATAAACATAAAAGCAAAATCCATTGTATTTTCTCTTGGTTGAATATATTTTGAAGTTTCTACTATTCTATTTTTTAAATCATTTTCAAAAATCTTGGCCAAATCTTTTTTTCGCATTGGCTCTTTTTCTTCTGTCATCCGATTGTAATTTTCAAGTGAGAATTTTGAGTCAATCGGTATAACTTTATCTTTAACGAAAACTGCCGCATCAACAATAGACCCATCAGGGAAGGGGTATTGCATTTGGTAAGATCCTGGGGGCATAACATTTTTTAGTAATGTCTCAAGATAGTATTCGCCTAGGACCCCGCGTTGTTTAGGGTTCTTTAAGATGTCTTGAAGGTTTTTTAATTGGTCAGCAAATGACACAACTTGTTTATTGGTCTCATCGAGTCGTGTAATTTTCTCAGTAATGTCAGCAATAATCCGAGATGTTTCCGTTGATTGAAAACGCATTGACTGATTGATTTCTTTTTGTGATTCACCTAACTTGCTATCAATATTTCTCGATAGTTCATTAATCTGGTTCAGTAAAAGCTGAACAGAGTTATCAGCTTTTTCTTCCGGCTTATTTTTTAGGAAGAAAAAAAGACCTATAACAAGAGCTATGAGTATTCCTAGAAAAATAATTGTAAGTATTTCCATGATTTTATTCTATCATATTTTGCTTTCTACTTGCTACCTACTACTTCCTACTTTTTTATACCAGCTTTCCTAAATAATATTTTAGTGTATAAATCCAATCTTCCTCTGTTTCAGTACCAGCTTGTTCTTTCTGTGTAAGCATCCATTCCAGATATCCTCGGTCGATTTTTGAAACCTCCTCGACAGTTTTTCCGTTGTGTTTGCCGAAATTAAACATATTCATAAGTGATGGCCGACTTGAAAT
>CAYVBT010000017.1:839-5854 GCA_964449885.1 uncultured Candidatus Saccharibacteria bacterium | reverse complement strand
GTTCTTCTGTTAAATTTTCTTCCCCGCCTGCTCCCGAAGCTTCGAGAGGGCGGGCAGGTTTCATAATTTTATCCAGCAATCTTTCATAAAGTTTTTCCAAAACTAAGACATCACCCAGTGCATCATGAGCTTCGGCTTCGATATCAATATCCAAATAATATCTTAAATACTGAAGACGATATTGGGGAATGACATTATTTTTATCAAGAGCTCTAGCAACACGAAGAGTACAGATAGTATTAGCAGGGACAATATCTTCATTCTTTAGAATTTCAAAATCGAATTTATTATTATGTGCTACCATCACAGAATTTTTGTCTTCCAATAGTGATTTTATTTTTTTATACTCGTTGCTTTCTTTAAATGCTGGTTTATCTGCTACGTGTTTATTAGTTATATGGGTAATAGCACTTGCTTCGGGCGGAATAGGGATCGGAGGTTTGTATAATTCACAAAAAGTCTCACCAGTTGTTTTGTAAGCTAGTTGACAGAGAAAATCCTTTTTGGGTTCATTGCCCGTTGTTTCGGTGTCTAAAAATATGATTTGTTTCATTTTGTTATTTTACCATATTTTTGATACAATAATAAATATGTTACATGAACAAATCAAAAATAATATAAAAGAAGCCATGATGGCTCGTGATAGTGTTCGTCTTGAAGTTATGCGTGGATTAGTCACGGCTTTTACTAATGAGTTGGTGGCCACTGGTAAAACCCCGCAAGACATGTTGGGAGATGAAGAAGCGATAAAAGTTATCACGAGAGCTTCGAAACAACGAAAAGATTCGATTGATCAATTTACAAAAGGTAATAGAATGGATTTAGTTGAGGTTGAAAAAGCCCAGTTAATGATTTTAGAAGAATTTTTACCTAAGTTGATGGAAAAAGATGAAATTGAAAAAATTGTGAAAGAGAAAATTTTAGAACTCGGAATGGTAGATTCAACCAAAAAAGGAATGTTTATGGCTTCAGTTATGAAAGATTTGAAAGGTAAAGCTGATGGTAGTTTAGTTAAAGAGGTTGTTGATAAATTATTTATTTAATAAAACTATATGAAAATTATTTTACATTGGATTATTTTATCAGTTGCAGTTTTTATTACAACTAAAATTTTACCGGGGCAAGTTGTCCTTGACCCGATTTGGACTGCTCTGATCGTTGGGGCATGTTTAGCTCTTTTTAATATGATTATTAAACCGATAATAAATATTTTAACTTTACCCATAAATATAATTACTCTCGGCTTATTTTCTCTTGTGATAAATGGAGCTTTGTTTTGGTATTTAGGACGATTAATTGATGGATTTGATGTGACTAGTTTTTATGCGGCATTCGTCGGAGCATTGCTAGTTTCAATAATTAACTGGGTCTTAAAAAAAGTTTTCCATTTTGATCTTTAATATATGGAGCATATTTCAATCACGGCTATTCGCCAATTTGTTGAGGTTCACGCAGTAATTGTTTATCTCGTTATTCTTTTGGGTGTAGTTGTAGAAGGTGAGATAATGGTTATTTTTGCCGGAATTTTTGCGCATCTTGGTTCGATTAATATATTTCTTGCTTTTCTAGCCGTTTTTTTAGGAGGAGCGATGAAATCGATCTTAGGTTATACTATTGGACTTTCTTTAAACAAACACCATTCACATAAACCATTTATGCATAAAATAGAAAGAAGAATTTCTTATTTCTTACCTCGGTTTAAAGAGAAACCGTTTTGGTCAATATTTATTTCTCGATTTTTTATTCTTGGTATTGGTTGGTTTACGGTTTTATATTCTGGTTATAAAAAAATTCCACTTAGAATTTATGCTAAAGCCGAATCATTATCTCTGGTTTTATGGTCAACTGGTGTTCTTGCTCTTGGTTACTCTTTTAGTTACACTGCACTTTCGATTAGCCGTGATGTTCGTAAGTTTATCGGAATAATCCTTATCTTTTTTATTTTATTTTTTATCTTAGAAAAGATGTTAGCTTTGCTTGTTGAATTGTTTAGTGGTGAAGATTATCAGAGTAATGAAGAATAATCCGCCTATGCTTTTAATAAAAGCTATGGCGAGACAATGTTATGTCAATTTTTAATAAAAAGAAAATATGTGTCACCCACGATGGTACATTTCATGCCGATGATCTATTTGCGACCGCGACCCTTTCGATTTTAAATAATGGAAATATTAAAATAATTAGAACCCGAGACCCAAAAATAATTTCCAAGGGTGATTATATTTATGATGTTGGAGGAGAGTATAATCCCGATAAAAATATATTTGATCATCATCAAAAGGGTGGGGCTGGAGAGCGGGCCAATGGAATACCTTATTCATCTTTTGGACTCGTCTGGAAACAATATGGAGAGAAAATTTGTGGTAGTCTTGAGATAGCAGAGAAAATAGATAAAAAATTAGTACAGTCTATTGATGCTAATGATAATGGTATTAACCTTTTTGAGGTTAAAGGAGAAGTTGCTCCTTATTTGATACAAGATGTGTTTTTTAGTTTTAGGCCGAGTTGGAAGGAAGAACAAAACCATGATTCACTTTTTGTTAAATTAGTTCCGTTTGTGGAAAAAATTATAAATCGTGAAATAATAAAAGTTAGAGATAATTTAGAGGCAAAAGAAATAGTTCAGGAGGCATACAATAATGCCAAAGATAAAAGGGTTATAGTATTTGATGGTCAATATCCATGGGCAGAGACAATAAATGAGTATATCGAACCATTGTATATAGTTTCGAAAAAAGGTGAGACATGGAGAGCGGAGGCAGTTCGTAAAGAAAAATATAATTTTGAAAATAGAAAACCATTTCCAGAGTCTTGGGCTGGAAAAAGAGATGAAGAAATTGTAGAAGTGACTGGAGTTATGGATGCCGTCTTTTGCCATAATGGAAGATTTTTAATAGTAGCAAAATCTAAAGAGGGAGTTCTTGCCCTTGTACAAAAAGCATTATTAGCGTAAGTTGTATTTACTAGAACCTAGCATGCTAGAAACTAGAACCTAACTATATGTTTATCGATGAAATAAAATTTTTTGCACATGCGGGCCGTGGAGGAGACGGGGTTGTTCGTTGGCGCCGGGAAAAATTTATTGATAAAGGGGGTCCAAATGGTGGTGATGGTGGAAGGGGTGGAAATATTTATGCGATAGCTGTATCAGATATAAATTTGCTATCTAAATATAAACACAAAAAACAATTTGTTGGATTCGATGGAGAAGAAGGAGCAGGTGGAAGTCGTCATGGGAAAGATGGAAAAGATTTATTGATAGAATTTCCAGTTGGTTCCGTGATTACCAATATTGAAAGTGGTGGTTCTGTTTCGCTCGATAAAGTTGGACAAAAAGAATTGCTTCTTAAGGGTGGGCCTGGTGGATACGGCAATGAACAATTTAAAACTTCTATTAATACAACACCAACTAAAGCGACAAAAGGGAAAATTGGTGAGCAGGGTAATTTCAAAATTGAACTTGAGCTTTTTGCTGATGTTGGTTTAATTGGGTTGCCTAATGCAGGTAAATCCTCACTCTTGAATGCTGTGACAAATGCCTCTGCAAAGATTGGAAGCTATCAATTTACAACACTAGATCCGAATCTTGGAGATTTCTTTGGGTACACGCTTGCTGATATTCCTGGTCTTATTGAAGGAGCTTCGAGTGGCAAAGGATTAGGTATTAAATTTTTAAAACATATTAAACGAACGAGGATATTGGTTCACCTTATTGCTTTTGACAATGAGAAGCCTATGCAAGTTTATAAAGAAATTCGAAAAGAGTTAGGGGCTTATGATGAAACATTGCTTGAAAAAGAAGAAGTCATTATTTTAACTAAAACAGATTTAATTTCTGATGATAAAAAAATCGAAAAAATTAAGAAGGAGTTTATAAAACTTAAAAAACCAGTTTTTACTCTTTCGCTTTATGACGATGAGTCTATTAAGAAATTAATGGATGACCTTGTTAAAATATTAAGGAAATAATATTATATACATATGAATAACTATAATGATAATAGTGTAAAATCAGTAGGGGAACAAATAAGTAAAAATACCCCTTTAAATGAAGCTGTAAAATTAGCAGAAAAAAAAGTAGAAAAAGTCGAAGATAAAGAAATAAAAAATAACACACTAAATATTGTGGTTGGTATAATGATTGCTGTCGGGGTTTTATTTATATTGTTTTATTTAGGTAGAAGTATCATAAATAAACAAAACAAAATCGTAGCTGAATCAGACTATAAAGAATACAAAGGTGAGATCGTTCTGAATGGTAACACTTGTTTTGACTTGGAGAATTATTTTGTAGTAACTCGAGAGGAAATTATTGATACAGGGGAAAATATTCTAGTAAAATACAAAACTGAAGAGAAAGAATTTGAATGTGACTATGCCGCCCAAGAGGGTGATTTTGAACTTTTACATGAAAGAACTGAAAATTCTAAGACAATTAATTTTGCTCAATATTATTCATCTATAGAAGGGAGTAAAATGATTGTTGATAGGGGAACTGGAACAAAAAGAGAGTTTCAAATATATGATTTAAATACAAAAGAAATAATATTTACTGATGATTATAATTTAGGGTTAGAGAATTTAGATTTAAAAGATAATATTTTGACATATTGGCGTACAACAAATGATATTCCTAATAAGGAAAATTGTTCGAAGTTAGATGAATATAATAAAATCGGAGGAGCTAAAATAGAAGCCCAAATATCTCTCGACATTAATGATTTGGCTAAAAAAGAATTTCAGGATTTTAGATGTTCACAGGCGGAGTAAAAATTATAATACATTTACAAAAAGTATTTTTTCTGTAATAATTAAATTTTAGTTAACATGCCTTGTTATGCTGTTTTGGTAGGTAACAGAGTATGTGTTGAAAAATAATTAGAAAAGTTTTAAATTAGGTACGCCCTGTTAGCTCAGCTGGTAGAGCAGCTCCCTCTTAAGGAGATGGTCGTGGGTTCGAATCCCTCACGGGGTACTTGTTTAGTCAAAAGTTTAAAAGTCAAAAGTTGGCGAGG
>CAYVBT010000017.1:0-829 GCA_964449885.1 uncultured Candidatus Saccharibacteria bacterium | reverse complement strand
CCTCACGGGGCACAAAGTAGTATAATTATAGTATGGAAAAAATACCTGGAATAATAGTAGAAAAAAATGGTCAAGAGAAAATTGATTTTGATTTATTTTTTTTAAATAAAACAATAGAAGAGATAAACAAAGATAATAATATTTTTAAATTAAACCCTGGAGATGTCCAGTATGATGGGGAAAGTTTTATTGTTGATCAAAAAAAGATGAGCTTAGAGGAATTGAAAAATTATGTCAGCAGATTAAACGATATTCAGAAAAATGAATTATTGGAGAGTTTAGATAGGCAAAAAATAGAGGCAGAAGAAGAAAAAGAGTATAAAAGAAAAAACCCCTATAATTAAAGGGGTTTTATTGTGATTGTAAACCCTTGACCCCCACACCTACTTTTTTATAACTTATATTTTTAAGCTTAAATTTAGATTAATTATATAAAATATAGAGTCTATTATGGCCCTAATTATATGGGTATAATAACAAAAATATAAAAGTAGGTGTGGGGGTTGACTTCTTTTTCTATATGTATATAATGGATTCCACAGTCTGTTTATTCGGGCTGTTTTAATTTCTTTGAAATTTGAATAGGTAAAGTTCTCATGATGGCTTTTTTAAAAGACGAAGTTATTTGTGAGGACAATCATAAATCAAGCAAGTTTATCTCACAGGAGTGAGATAATAATTCTCGCAGGTGCGAGATATATTCCACAGCGTGTGGAATGAAACCAGTAAATGTAACAAAAGTATTTTTTCTTTTGTTCCGTTCTATTTTTAAGTAGAGTTTGATCCTAGCTCAGGATGAACGCTGGCGGCGTGGATAAGGCATGCAAGT
>CAYVBT010000016.1:18690-19103 GCA_964449885.1 uncultured Candidatus Saccharibacteria bacterium | reverse complement strand
AAAATTTGTCTTTGGCATAAAACGAATTGATCGACGTCGTCATATGTATATTATCGGTAAGTCTGGGGTTGGTAAATCTAAATTACTTGAACTAATGATTCGTCAAGATATTGCTTATGGTCAAGGTCTCTGTGTTATTGATCCACACGGTGAGTTGATTGAGGATATTTTAAATTTTATTCCTGAAGAGCGAATTGAAGATGTATGTTTAATTGACCCAGGCGATATTGAATATCCGTCATCATTTAATCCACTGGCCAATATCGATCCGACTTTTAAGCACCAATTAACCCAAGGCTTAATTGAAGTTTTGCGCAAACAATTCGGGGCTAATTGGACCCCACGTTTGGAACACGTTTTTCGCTTTACAGTTTTGGCTTTACTTGATTATCCACATGCCACCATGCGGGTGA
>CAYVBT010000016.1:17643-18442 GCA_964449885.1 uncultured Candidatus Saccharibacteria bacterium | reverse complement strand
AAAACAAAATTGACTTGGAAAAATTAATGAATGAACAGAAGATTTTAATGATTAATTTGTCAAAAGGAAAAATCGGAGAAGAGAACTCATCATTTTTTGGAGCCATGTTCTTAACCAAAATTAAACAAGCTGGAATGGCTCGAGCTAAACTTGAACCGAAGGATCGTCAAGATTTTTATTTATATGTCGACGAGTTCCAAAATATTGTGACTGATACTTTTGAAAATATTTTATCTGAAGCTCGTAAATATGGTATCAATCTTGTTGTCGCTCATCAATATGTTGGACAACTTTTACCTAAAGTTGAGCAAGCAGTCCTAGGAAATACTGGATCGATGATTACTTTTCGCGTTGGCGGAGATGATGCCGTAAAATTAAAAGCCGACTTTGCGCCGATTTTTGAAGTTAGAGATACGATTAACCTTGGAGTTGGAGAATTTTTTATTAAAATGACGATTGATGGAGAAAGTTATGATCCATTCTCAGCTGAAACTTTGAAAGTTTTGCCGGCTACTCACCGATCGTATCGAAAAGAAATTTTAGATGCTTCTCGTCGCAAATATGCCATTTTGGCCGGTGAAGCGCAACGTTTAATTGCTGAAGAAGAATCAACAATCATTCGTTCTGCTCAAGAAAAAGCCGCTATCACCGCCGTCGGTAAAAATGATACAACTGAAAGTTCTTATGGTAGTGAAAAAACAAAAGAGACTACACCTAAAGAAGAAAAGGGTAGCGAACCACTAATATAAATTAGGTTCTAGTAATTAGTTTCTAGGTTCGAGAAAAATTCTAATTTAAA
>CAYVBT010000016.1:15541-17633 GCA_964449885.1 uncultured Candidatus Saccharibacteria bacterium | reverse complement strand
CGGGTTTTTTAAATGGTATAATTATAACTTAGGGTCGTAGTCTAATTATCTATATATTTTATGGTATTTATATATACAACATGTAAAGACATGGATGAAGCCAAAGAGCTCGGCAGTCTAATTATAAATAAGAAAATAGGGGCTTGTGTTGATTTTTGGCCAATTTCTTCTTGTTATAATTGGGAAGGTTCTTTTCAGTGTGTTTCTCAGGCAATGTTACTTATTACTACTTTTGAAGCCAAGCTTGAAGATGTGAATCAGATTATTTCTGATAATCATACATATAGTGTTCCATTAATCGCAGGGGTTGATGTCCGCCGGATTAATCATCCATACAAAGAATGGATGATGGAAGTTATTGAATAATTTATGATAAATAAAACTGTTGCAATTTTTGGAGTTTTTGATGGAATCCATGAGGGCCACTTATCTTTTATAAAAGAAGCTAAAAAACAAGGTAATCACTTGGTGGCTATTGTTGCTCGTGATGAAGTGGTAAAAAAAATAAAAAGCAAATTACCTATTTCAAATGAGGTTGAACGAATCAATGCTTTACTAAATGTTCCTGACATTGATTTAGTTTTACTGGGTGACCCCGAAATAGAAACATATAATACATTAAAAGAAGTTAATCCTCAGGTTGTCTATCTTGGTTATGACCAAAAAGATCTTTTAAATAATATTAATAAGGTTATGAAGAAGGGGAGTTTACCGAAAATGAAAATTATAACTGGTCAGCCATATCAGCCAGATATTTTTCATTCATCGATTTTAAATAATAATTAGGAGAAGAAAGAGTAGGGAAGAAAGAATTATTAATTATTAATTTGAGACGGATGCTCACACTCGTTTGTATCTATTGCAAATATAATCATAAATAAAAACAACCAGATTGCTCCGGCTGTAGTTTTATGGATTTTAACTAAATTTTTTGTTTTACCTCTTATTGACTACTATCCATAAGATTGATAATGTCGCTAAGTATTTGAAAGAATTTTCTTCCCACCATTTTTTAATTAAGGGAATTAAGATCAGAAAAGATAGAATCATTTCTGAAAAAGCAAATCCAACTTCGGCTATGCTCCAGGCTTTCGTAAATATTACTGAAATAATACTGACAACAATAAAACCTATATATCCTGTTAAATTGTATTTAACTTTTGGATATAAATAAGTTTGTATTATTAAATAAATACCAACAGCAGTTTCCGAAAGGATTGAGGCGATAAGAGCAACATAAGAACCAAAAAATATCCAAACAGAAATACAAATTAATATTAGAATCAAGGTAATTACTTCAATTAATTCGAATTTAGCATACCTTTTTTGATACAAAAGGATAGAGGACATAATAAGCGATCCGGTTGCAAAACCAAAAACCATTGGGTCAAGATTAATTCGGACTCTTTCACCAGAAAACATGGTTAGGCAGTCTAAAATTAAATACAATAACCAGGTAAAAACGGTATGGCTTTTATCAGTTGGATTTTTAACCAAGCCCACGATTAAGGGGCTATAGGGGATGATGGCTAAAACAAATGTCAGTCACCATTCCATTGAGTAGGGAATTGTTGTTTGCATAAGTAGAACGTTTTTCTTTACCTTAATCCTCAAAATAGATTTTGTCAATAATTTGTTTGCTTATAGTACTTAATTATTGGTATACTATTGATAATATATGGACAATGAAATTCCACACAATCGAGATATAACTTATTTTGGTAAAACGAATTTTCGAAGCACGAATGATATTTTTGGTATCAAGAGAAAAGATCGTCGCCAGCATATGTATGTCTTAGGGAAATCAGGAACAGGTAAATCTGTTTTACTTTCTAATCTTATAATTCAAAACATTCAAAATGGTGAAGGTGTTTGTGTTGTCGACCCGCACGGCGAACTTGTGGAAGAAATTTTACATTTGATTCCAGATCATCGAGCTAAAGATGTCATTTATTTTAATCCGGCTGATATTGATTATCATATTGGTTTTAATCATATCCAACTTGATGATCCGAAATATAAACAATCAGTGGCCTCAGGTTTGATGGGAATTTTTACCAAGATTTGGGCTAATGCTTGGAGTTCTCGTATG
>CAYVBT010000016.1:13977-15531 GCA_964449885.1 uncultured Candidatus Saccharibacteria bacterium | reverse complement strand
GCTATCTTGGCTTTGCTTGATACCCCTGGTACAACTCTCCTTGGGATTCCAAGACTGCTTGTCGACAAAGATTACCGTCAGATGATTATCGGAAATTTAAAAGACCCCGTCGTCAAAGCTTTTTGGGTTCACGAATATGAACAATGGCGTGATCAATTTAGAAATGAAGCAATTGCGCCGATTCAAAACAAAGTTGGACAATTTCTTTCAACTTCTATTATTCGAAATGTCGTTGGTCAACCAAAATCGACAATTGATATTTTTAAAATAATGAATGAAGGGAAAATTTTCTTGGTTAACGTTTCCAAAGGGCGCATCGGTGAGGACAATTCTGCTTTGTTAGGAGGAATGATTATTACCAAAATTCAATTGGCAGCTATGGAGCGAGTTCGTATTCCCGAAGAGGATCGAAAAGATTTCTATTTATACGTCGACGAATTTCAGAATTTTGCTACCGATTCATTTGCCAATATTTTGTCCGAGGCTCGAAAATATCGACTCAATCTAACTGTCGCTCATCAATATACTGCTCAATTAGAAAATAAAGATGGCTCAAAAGTTCGCGATGCGGTTTTCGGTAACGTTGGGACGATGATAATATTTCGAGTAGGAGCCGATGATGCTGATTTTTTGGAAAAAGAATTCGAACCAGAATTTATGGCTCAAGATTTAGTTAATTTACCAAACTATCATATATATTTAAAATTAATGATTGATGGAATAACTAGTCGACCATTTTCGGCTATGACTTTACCGCCAATCAAAATCGATTTATCAAAAGGTGTTAAAGAAAAAATAATTGAATCATCTCGTAAACTTTATGCTCGTAAAAGAGAAGAAGTTGAAGATCAGATTAATAAATGGAGTGGGATGTTGCAAGTTGGGGATGGTGATGCTAAGTATAAAGCGGATTGTTCGAATTGTCAGAAATCGACTATGGTTCCATTTGAACCAAAAGAAGGTCGGCCAGTTTATTGTAAAGAATGTATGTTTAAAATTAAAAATGGAGAATTAAAACCAGAACATGGTTTCGTGGCTTCACGCTCCGCTAATCAAGAAGAAAAAGTTTCAACTGCTCCATTGGCTGCATTGGGTATTGAATTTCAACCAACAGATTCTAAGCCGGTTAATTTTCCTCGAAATAAACCATTTACTCCAAATGATGGAAAGTACATTCCACAGAAGATACAAACTCCACAAAATAATAACGTAAATAAAGCTTCTTTCCCTGAAAAGAAAAAACACTCTGGCCCTTCACCACTTTTGAAAGGTTTATTACAAAAAATAGCTATGGGTGGTGAAAATAAAGAAGAGAATAAAAATGGACTAAAAATTGAAGAAGAGGTTAAACCGAAACAAGTACCGATGTCACTTTCTGAATTAAAGAAGAATGAAAATAATATCGTTAAAACACAAAGCCCTGTCGGGATGAAGGAAGCCTCGAAAGAAAAAATGGATTCGCTCAAAGATCTATTGGCGAAAGCGACGATGAATAATAAGACTAAACTAGCCCCAGAGCCAATTGTATTTGATAAAAAGCTTGAACCCAAAATT
>CAYVBT010000016.1:6289-13967 GCA_964449885.1 uncultured Candidatus Saccharibacteria bacterium | reverse complement strand
TTGAAGAACCAAAAACCGTTATATCCAAACAAGAAAAACCTAAAGGAGATTTAATTAAGATAGAAACATTAGCGGAAGAAAAAAAGCCCGCCGTAGCACAAGGCTCTAACAAGCTAAAAGAAGATGAAGTAAAACCCATCGCGACACAAGTTTCTGCTGTGACAAAACCAGCTTCAGTTTCAGACTCCACTATGACAAAAGATGAAGATAAAAATAATTCTTGGCAAAAACGTAAAAACAAAAAAGAAGTGCCTGAAGATGTTCTTCGCAAGGTATTAGAATAATTAATTTTTTATGAGACGGATAAAATATTTAATAATAATTATTATGCTTTTTACAGCTGTTTATGTTTCAGCTAATTTCGAAATAACTGAAATAATGTATGATCTCGACGGCACAGATACTAATCGAGAATGGCTAGAAGTGAAAAATACTGGAGAGTTACCGGTAGATTTGTCAGAATGGTATTTATTTTCAGACAATACAAAACATTCACTTGTGCCTGAAACAGTATCTTTAATTTCGAGTAATGGCTATGCAATTATTACTCAAAATGTATCGCAATTTAGAAGTGATTGGCCCAATTATTCCGGATTGATATTTGATAGTAGTTGGACGGGGTTTAAAAACTCTGGTGAGTCAATTTCACTTAAAGATCCAGATTTAAATATTGTGAGTCCTATTAATTTTTCATCGAATCAAGGGGGAGCGGGGAATGGAGAAAGCTTACAAAAAATAAATGGAAATTGGGCGGGGTCATTACCAACACCAGGGATAGAGAATAAATTAAATCACAAAATTAAAACACCTACAGAAAATTCTAATTTATTAACAATTCCGAAGATAGAAATTATAAATGAACAAAAAACAATTCAAGACAATAATAGGGAAATAATAAATTTAAATGATATTAAAACAACAATACCAAAAAATAAAATTAATATACCAATTTCATTTTATCCGTATTTTGGGTTAGTTATAATTATTGGATTAGGGATAGCTTCATTTTTAATTTTTAAAAATAAATTTAAAAACGATGAAGAGGAAGAAAAAAAGCTAACTGCCAAAGATATTAAGATTATTGAATAATATAGACAAAATAAGACTAATAATATAAGCTTTGTATTATGGAGGTTGAAAACAAAGAATGTAATAAATGCAAGGTAAAATTTCAGATTGATCAAGACGAAAAATCTTTTTATGAGAAGATGCAAGTTCCTGTTCCTCATGTATGTCCCGATTGCCGTTTTAAAATGAAAGCAATATGGAGAAAGGAAATGAGTTTATATTCAGGACAAAAATGTGGTTTGTGCAATAAAAATATTGTCACAATGTATAATCATAAATTGGGGTACAATATATTTTGCTATGACTGTTGGCATTCTGATAAATGGGACGCTAAAAATTATTTTTTAGAATATAATAAAAATAAAAGCTTTTTTGAACAATTTAAAGATTTAATGAAAATAGTTCCCAAAATTTGTTTATATTCTAGTGGTACCGAAGGTCCAAATATTAATAGTGAATATATAAATTTTGCAGGAGGGTGCAAGAATTGTTATTTTTGTTTTAATACAAGTCGTGGAGAAGATATTATGTTTTCAAGAGGAAGCAGGGAACACTGCACTAGTTCTTCGGATCTTTATTTTGCTATTAATTGTGATCTTTGTTATCAATCTATAAATATTAATAAATCATCAGGTGTAATATATGGACAGAATGTCTCGAGTTGTGTTGATTCTTATTTTATTTTAAATTGTAGTGGTCTTACAAATTGTTTCGGATGTGTAAATTTAAGAAATAAAAGTAATTGTTGGTTTAACAAACAACTTACACCTGAATCATATAAGGAAAAATTAAATGAAATAGTTGGAAGTTATTCAAAAACACAAGAAGTTAGTAAAAAGTTTGATGAATTTTATTTGCAATTTCCTCAAAAAGCAAACCATAGTTTAAAAATAATTGATTCAGAAGGAGATTATTTAACAGAGTGTAAAGATGTGAAAGAATCATTTGAGGTAACAAATTCAGAGAATTGTAAATATCTTTTTTCAAACGTTAGATTAAAAGATTCAATTGGAGCAATTGGTTTTGGAACAAATTCAGAAAGGTTGCTTGAAGTTGTTGGAGTTGGCTTATCTAGTAATATAATAGGTTCTTCTTCGATAGAAAATTCACAAGATATATATTATAGTTTTTCAGTTAAGAATTCAAATAATTGTGTCGGTTGTGATTCTTTAAAATATTCTAAATACTCTATTTTGAATAAAGAATATTCAAAAGAAGAATATGAAGAATTAAAAGAACATATTGTAAATGAACTAAGAGAGAAGAGTATACATGGCTTGATGATGCCTGTAGAAATTGCCCCCTTTGCATACAATGAAACAATAGGGCAAGATAATATGTCATTGACTAAAGAAGATGCAATAGCTGCTGGCTTTAGATGGGAAGATGATATCCAAATAACAAAAGGCAGAGAAACATTGCAAATAGAGGAAATTCCTGATCACATAAAAGATGTCACGGATGGGATTACGAATGAAATATTAAAATGTATAAACTGCGAGCGTAATTATAAAATTACTAAGCAAGAATTATTATTTTATCGAAAAATCGTTTTACCAATTCCGCGCCAATGTTTTTATTGTCGGCACCAAGACCGAATAAAAAGACGAGGCCCGTATAAATTCTGGGATCGAAAGTGTGACAATTGTGGCAAAGATATAAAGACAAATTACGCACCCGACAGAAAAGAAATTATATATTGTGAAAAATGTTATCAACAAGAAGTGATTTAATTAGTATTATATTTACCGGTCTAAACCTATGGGATTGACTAGGTAAAAAATAAAAATATGGAAAAAAATAAAAGTTTAAAACAAAAACAAAATAAAGATACATCGTGGAATAAAGTGGCTAATTGGTATGATGAATTATTAAAAAATGATGATAGTTATCAAGCCAAAGTTATATTGCCGAATTTGCTTCGAATTCTTGATTTGAAAAAAGGAGAACAGGTCTATGATTTGGCTTGTGGGCAAGGTTATTTTGCTAATGTTTTTGCCCATGAGGGTGCCAATGTCATTGCTTCTGATTTATCAAAAAAATTAATTGAAACAGCGAAAAAAGATTCAAAGGAGAAGGTTACTTTTTATATTACTCCTGCTCATCGGGCTCAGTTTTTAAAAGATAATACGATTGATACGGTAGTGATTGTTTTGGCAATTCAAAATATTGAAAATGTAAATGAAGTATTAGTGGAATGTAAAAGAATTTTGAAAAAAAATGGAAGAATAATACTTGTAATAAATCATCCTACTTTTCGTGTTCCACAAGCTAGCGATTGGTATTTTGAAAATGGAGTTCAGTCAAGAATTGTTTCTAAATATCTTTCTGAATCTAAACTTTCAATTGATATGACTCCAGGCGAAAAAAATCCAAAAAAGAAAATCTCAACAATATCTTTTCATCGATCGTTGCAATATTATGTAAAATTATTTTCAAAAAATGGTTTTGTTATTACACGACTCGAAGAATGGATTTCTCATAAGCAAAGTGGTCTTGGTCCTCGTCAAAACGCCGAAGATAAAGCTCGGAAAGAAATTCCAATGTTTATGTGTATTGAAATAAAAATGACTAATATATAATTTTATTTTAGAATTTTTATATCTGCTCCAATAGAATTTAATCGTTCGGCTATTTCTTCATATCCACGACTAATCATATAAACATTACGCAATATTGATATACCAGGAGCGGCTAGCATCGAAATTAAAATAATCATCGAAGGACGAAGGGCCGGCGGGCAAACAACTTGGGCTGATTTAAGAGGTGTGCCACCTTGAATATAAACTCGATGTGGATCAGCGAGAGTCACATTTGCGCCTAAGCGATTAAGTTCGGTGAAGTAAATAGCTCTGTTTTCATAAACCCAATCATGAATCATAGTTTGGCCTTTAGCCCGGATAGCAATCGGTACGAAGAAGGGGAGATTGTCGATATTTATTCCAGGGTAGGGATTTGAATGAATTTTATCTGATAATGCAATTAATTTGCTTGGGTATATTGTTATGTCAGCTAAATTTGTTCGGCCATTATATGATTTATATTTTTTAAAGATTTTATACTTTAAATTCATTCTTTTTAATTTTTCAAGTTCAAGAGATAAAAAATCAATAGGTGAGCGAGTAATTGTAAGTTCAGAGTCGGTAATAATTGCTGCGGAAATAAACATCATTGATTCTATTGGGTCTTCACTGTTTGAATATTCGATATTTTTATTTATTTCTTTAACTCCATGAACAGTTAAGGTCGAAGTTCCAATACCGTCAATTTTAACACCAAGAGCTTCAAGAAAAAAACAGACTTCTTGAACCATATAATTGGCACTAGCAAAACTTATTTGTGAAATCCCTTGGATTTTAGCGCAAGCCGTCAAAACATTTTCGCAAGCCGTATCTCCAGATTCGTACATAACTATATTTGCTGGTTTTAATTTCTTGGCTGAAATATTATATGAGCTGGCAGTCGTCTTTATTTTAACCCCTAAGTCTTCAAGGGCATAAGTATGAGCGGCAATGGTTCTTTTACCCAAATTGCATCCTTGGGCATGAGGTAATTTGAAAAAAGGGAAAAGATGGATAAGTGGGCCCATCAACATTACAATTGAACGGGTTTTAATTGCCGAGGCTACATTAATTTTTTCTAATGATAATATTTTAGGAGGATTAAGTTGAATTGAATTAGGCCCCACCCATTTTGTCTGGACACCAATACTTTCTAAAATCTCTATAACTCGATTTACTTCTTCAATACGGGCTATGCCGTGTAAAGTTGTAGTGCCTTTATTAAGTAATGATGCACACAAAAGACCGACGGAACCATTTTTAGAAAAATTAGTTTTGATACTGCCATGTAATTTTTTTCCACCACTGACTTGGAAATCGATTGAATCATTAATAGAAACTATTTGATGATCTAAGACTTTGCTAATTTTAAAGAGGAGTTCAGTTGTAAAATTCTGTTCGCCCTTTTCCATGCGGGGGACAGAACTCTGAGATGTGCCCAAGGCTTTGGCAAATGCTTCTTGGGTTAAACCTCTTTGCTCTCTTAGGTTTTTGATAAAATAACCAATTTTTTGTTGCTCGGTTTGTTTTTTCATATATTTGTATTTTATCTCATATATGATATAATTGCAATATATGAAAATACAAGAATATGTGGACAACAAAATTTATTCAACCTTTAAAATAGGAGGAAGTTTTCGTTACTTTGTTGAAATAAATAAAAAAGAAGATATTTCGGAAGTTATTTCTTTTGCTAATTTGAAGGGTTTACCTATTTTAATTATTGGAGGTGGATCAAATTCCATATTTTCAAATGATGTTTTAAATGTTGTAGCTATTAAAATTAATATTTTAGGTTTTGAAATTATAAGTGAAGATTCTCAATCATCAGATCTTAAAGTTGGAGCTGGAGAGATTTGGGATCAGGTAGTAGAAAAAACTATAAATATGAATCTGTCTGGGCTTGAGAATCTTTCCGCAATTCCAGGGACCGTCGGAGCAACCCCTGTTCAAAATGTCGGAGCTTATGGGTCTGAAGTCAAAGATACGATTACCGAAGTAGAAGTTTTTGATATAACCAATAATCAAATAAAAATTTTTTCGAATGAAGAATGTAAATTCGGTTATCGAGATAGTATTTTTAAAAATGAAGCCAAGGGTAGATATATAATTACAACCGTGACGTTTAAACTTAAAAAAATAGATGATAAAACTCCACTCTTAGAGAAAAGAGAAGAAATAACAAAAACTCGATGGAATAAGTTACCAAAGCCGAATGAAATGCCAAATGTTGGCTCTTTCTTTAAAAATCCAATAGTTTTAAATAAAATTGCACTAGAAATTCAAGGTAAATATCATGAAGCTAAATTTTTTCCTATTGATGAAAAATTAACGAAAATTCCAGCTGGGTGGCTGATTGAGAATGCTGGATTAAAAGGAAGAGAATTTGGGAATATTTCTGTCTACGATAAAAATGCGTTAGTTTTAGTAAACAATGGTAATGCTACGAAAGAAGATTTATTAAGGGCCAAAGATGAAATAATAAAAATTGTAAATGAAAAATTTGGAATTACTCTCGAGCAAGAACCAGAGATTATATAATTATTAACTAATAAATATAAATTATGCAACAAGAGTTTAAAATTGGTGTTTTTGGAATAATTAAAGATAATGAGGATCGAGTCCTGTTGTGTTTAAGAAACGATTACAATGTATGGAATTTGCCTGGCGGCAGGTTAGAAAAAGGTGAAAGTCCTTGGGATGGAGTTATTAGAGAAGTTAAAGAAGAAACGGGTTTGGATGTTGAAATAATTAAACTAATCGGATTATACAGTAAGCCCAATAAAGATGAGATAGTTTTTTCATTTGAATGTAAAGTATTAGCAGGAGAATTAACTTTAAACAATGAAGCAAAAGATATTAAATATTTTTCAGTAAATGAAATTCCTGAAAATACAGTACAGAAACAAATAGAAAGAATAAAAGATTTTTTTGAAAACAAAGACAGTGTAATATTAAAGGTTCAACAAACGGAGAAATCTACCATTGATTTACTTAAAGAAAAGGTTTTAAAATCTAGTAATTAATTCTATTCTTTCCAGAGATTTATTATTTTTATAAATTTTTTAACATTTTTTGAAATTCTAACCACATATTTAATATGATTATTTTTTGAAACAACTTTTCTTTCATTTACATCAAAACCAATTTTAAACAACATTTCATTTACATCTTTAGCGAGGGTATAGTTAGCTGAAGTGAAATTAGTCATTAAATAGTTTCTGTCATAGTAAATTGATCCATCGGTCTGGAATAATCCTCTTAAGCATTCTTTGGTGAAGGTTGGATTATTTTTTATCCAATTTGGCACTTTTACTTTTTGCTTTATTTTAGAACCATTTTTTGCCTTCCATCCTAGGATTTCTTCCCACTTATTAGAATAACAACTAATATCAACTATATTTTTTCTATCAACTATAGATACTTTGTTTTCAGGAAAGATTATTTGGATATTTTTTATAATATAATTAATTAAATTTGGAAATTTTTTATCACAAGTTATTCTTAATCTTACAGCTCTTCCATTTGGGTTCGACAAATTACCATCTCCTAAAGAAACACCAATTACATACGAGAGAACCTTTTTGTTGTCAAAATTGTTCTTTTTCAAGTGCCGGAGGAGGGACTCGAACCCTCAAGTCTTGCGACACGCGATTTTGAGTCGCGCATGGTTACCAATTTCATCACTCCGGCAAATACAGAGCAAGTATACCAAAATTACATAAAAATGCTAGAATATAAATTATGCCACAGAATAATAAAAAACTAAAAATTGCTATATTATTTGGAGGAAAATCAGTTGAGCATGAAGTGTCTTTGATGTCAGCTAAAAATATTAAAGATGCTATTGATAAAAAAAAGTATGAGATAGTGTGTGTTGCAATAGATAAAAACGGTAAATGGTTAAACGCTGGTAATGATATACTTATTACTCCTAATTTAAAGCCAGTATCTTTGGTTAAACGTGGTGGAGAAAGGACTGCTAATCAGGGTAATTCTATTCCAATTGAAGTTGATATAGTTTTTTCAGTTCTACACGGTCCTTATGG
>CAYVBT010000016.1:4760-6153 GCA_964449885.1 uncultured Candidatus Saccharibacteria bacterium | reverse complement strand
AAGTTAAAAAAAGAACTTTCTTTGCCCTTAATAATAAAACCTGCAAATTCTGGCTCGTCTGTTGGTATAACAAAAGTAATTAATGAAAAAGAGTTTGATAACGCAATAAATTATGCCTTTTTATTTGATACAAAATTGTTGATTGAGGAATTTATTGAAGGCAAGAGAGAAATTGAATGTGCTGTCTTGGGTAACGAGAATCCAAGAGCTTCTGTCTGTGGAGAAGTTATCACAAATAATATACATAAGTTTTATTCTTATGAGGCAAAATATTTTGATAAAGAAGGAGCAACTTTAGTAATTCCAGCAAAGATTAATAAAAAATTAGAATCTAAAATACAAACTTTAGCTATAAGAACTTTTAAAACTTTAGAACTTGAAGGAATGACTCGGGTTGATTTCTTCTTAAATAAAAAAGGTCAACTATTTTTAAATGAAGTTAACACAATCCCAGGATTTACGAATATAAGTATGTATCCAACACTTTGGGGTAAAAGTGGTATTTCTTACAAAAACTTGATAAATAATTTAATTAATCTCGCAATAGAAAGGTTTGAAAGAGAACAGAAATTACAAACATCTTATATAAGTAAATAATATGCAGAAAAATTTACCACTTTCATATATTGAAATTTCCAAAGAAAATTTGATTCATAATATCAAGCAATTTAAAGGTTTGATTAAAAATGGGACTAAGATTGTTTCAGTAATAAAGGCTAATGCTTATGGTCATGGTGACAAAGAAGTTGCTCGCATAATTGCACCTTACACAGATTATTTTCAGGTTAATAGTATTGAAGAATTAGAAAGAGTTAGAAGTGTCACGAAGAAGCCAATTTTTATTTTTGGATATTTGGATAAAGAAGGAATTAAAAAAGCGATCAAATTAAATGCAATCATTTCAGCTTTTGATCTAATTCACCTTTTAAAGATAAATTATATTTCTGGATTTTTAAAAAAGAAAACAAAAGTCCATGTGGCGATAGATTCGTATCTTGGAAGAGAAGGAATCATGCCTTCCCAAATTGAAAATTTCATTACAGAAATAAAAAAATTAAAAAATATTGAGCTTGATGGTATATATTCGCATTTTGCTAACATCGAAGATACTATGAATTTTACGCATGCCCAAAGGCAAATTGATATGTATCGTGAGTATGTAGAAATATTTAAGAAAAATGGTTATAAGAACTTAAAGACTCATATCTCAGCAACATCAGGAATTCTCGTTTATGAGAAAGGGAATAGTTTACACTCTATAGTTCGTCTTGGTATAGGACTTTACGGTATGTGGCCCAGTGAGCATTTGCAATATCTAAATAAAAAGAAAATTACTTTGAAGCCAGCATTGAGATGGGTGACGCACATTGCTCAAATAAAAATTCTTCCACCT
>CAYVBT010000016.1:2775-4750 GCA_964449885.1 uncultured Candidatus Saccharibacteria bacterium | reverse complement strand
TATTGGTTATGGTTTAACTTATATCACAAAAAAAGCCACAAAAATTGCGGTCATTCCGCAAGGTTATGCTGACGGCTTACCGCGTTCGTTGTCGAATAATGGTGAAGTTTTAATTAAAGGAAAAAAAGCAAAAATTTTAGGCCGAGTGGCTATGAATATGGTCGTGGTTGATGTTTCAAATATTAGAGATGTCTTACCAGAAGATGAGGCTGTAATTTTAGGTAGACAAGGGAAAAACGAGATATCTGCGGAGCAGATCGCTACAGAGTCAGGAACAATAAACTATGAGACAACAACCCGAATAAGTGCTCTATTACCAAGAGTTATTAAATAGGGCGGGTATATTTTCTTGCATTTTTGGGCCTTTTATAGTAATGTATACCCATGTCACAAGATAGACTTTTAAAACTTAAGTGTACCGTCTGCAAGAATGGTAATTACTTTACTAGTAAAAACAAAAAATTAGTTACAAAGAAACTTGAAATGAAGAAGTTTTGTAAAACTTGCACGAAGAACACTAAACATAAAGAAGCTAAAATTACAGGTTAAATTTAAAAATCCCCGTTGGGGATTTTTTATTTTCATGAGCGGGCGATGGAGGAATCGGACCCCCGCCAATGGTTTTGGAGACCATTGTACTACCACTATACTAATCGCCCAGATGTGATTGAGTATACTACAAAATCACTTTATTTCAAAAACTTTTTTATTTCCGACAGTGCCAAATTTTTATCTTCCTCTTTATTTGGATCTATCCAAATTATGTTTTGGTCACGTTTCCACCACGTCTTTTGACGCTTGGCATAATGCCAAGATTCGGTATTGATCTTTTGGATCATTTCATCTTTGGATATTTTTTTCTGTATATATAATGCGCCATATCTATATTCAAGACCCAGTGCTTCCATTCTTTTCCATGACAAA
This sequence comes from uncultured Candidatus Saccharibacteria bacterium, assembly GCA_964449885.1. GTDB lineage: Bacteria > Patescibacteriota > Minisyncoccia > Phycocordibacterales > UBA9973 > UBA8515. Next base: position 3,826 of record CAYVBT010000016.1, on the reverse strand, counting down.
CCATTTTTATGCAAATTATCTATTTCATTTATCATACCTTTTTTCAAGCGAGCAAGTAGACGATTTTTAATTCTTTCTTTTAAAATCTCTGGTGGTAGGGTAAGCCCAATTTTTAAAAAGGATGGTTCTGGAAGAATTTTTAAAGAACCGTCCTTAACAGGTGGCACCTTACCAAGAGCTTGGACTATTTCAATAGCTCGGATTAAACGAACTTTATTATTTTTATCGATATTTAAAGCACGTTCTTTGTCTAGTTTTTTTAACATTTCAAAAAGTTGCTCAGCGGATTTTTTGTCTAAAATTTTACGCAGTTTTTTATTTGGTGGAACCTTCGGAAATGTTGTGCCATTTATAATTGAGTCAATATAAAATCCTGTGCCACCGCAGATGATTGGAGCTCTTTCTCTAGAAAAAATTTCGTCAATTTTTTGAGTTGCCAATTTTTGAAAGTCACTGACTGAAAATATTTTGGAAGGGGAGACGACATCAAGTAAATGGTGAGGAATACCCCTCATTTCTTTTTTTGTAATTTTTCCACTACCCAAGTCCATGTTCTTATAAACCTGCCTAGAGTCGGCTGAAATAATCTCCCCATTTATAAACTTTGCTATTTCCACTGCGAAATCGCTCTTACCAGTAGAAGTTTGACCGAGAATTACAATGATTTTCATATTTCGCATTTTAGCACATTTTATGCTAAAATAATTTCATGGGAATTAAAAAATTTATAACAAAACAAGCTCTTCGTTTAAAAGGTGTATCGTCGGATAAAGCCGATGAAATAGCCAAACAACTTGACGAGAATCCACAATTAGCTGAAAGTTTAAAAACTCTTGAATCTAATAAAGAAGTAAAGGAGCTTTTTGAAAAAATTACAAAAGAAATTGAAGAAAAGAAAAAAGGAGGACTTGGTGAGCAGTATGCCGCTGTCCTTGTGATGGGAAAATATAAAGCTGAAATCATGAAGCATCGCGAGGCTCTGGCTCCGCTTATGAATTTGATGCAGAAATAAAAGTTTTTATGGCCTTAAAATTTAAAAAGAAAATTGTAA
>CAYVBT010000016.1:1288-2765 GCA_964449885.1 uncultured Candidatus Saccharibacteria bacterium | reverse complement strand
AGCTTTACCAGAAAGAATAAAATATTGATTTGGATAAAAATATAACTCTGGAATATTTAAAGTTATTACAGTACTACCAATCCCTTTTTCACCTATTCCATAAACTTCAGCATTAACAGTTAATGATGAAATGCAAACAGATTACAAATATGAACTCGTAGAACCAATCGGTAAAAATTTTCACAAAGACTTCAAGCCAGATCTAACTCCAAAGCAAATGCTTGCCCTTGGAGTTTTTGGTGGTAAGTATATGTCTGATTGTCAGAAAGAATTTCCGAAAGATTGGTTTAATAAAGTTAAATTTTCACCAGAATTTCATAATGCAAAATTAAATTATTTTAAAGTTAACGCTTCGCAACCTCTTTCTGTTTGGGTAAAAAGGGGTTGGATATATAAAGATGATCCAAGAGGCTGGTTTCAGTGGTATGCTCGGTATTTTATGGGCAGAAGAATAGAGAGTGAAGATGATAGGCAAATAAAAAGATGGCATGCTATGACTCGTCACATAGCTCAAATAACTCACAATTGTCGACCAAAAGATCTACTTTGTCGGCCTGTCCAGCGCCAAGCGGTACTTCACTGGGCCTATGATAGTAGAAAAATTTAATTAAATATTTTTATAGTACTTCCACAGGTTCAACATCTGTGTGTTTTATTTGTTTTATATTTTTATATGTTTTATAAATGAAAATAAATGTTATAAACAAAATTACTCCAGCTAAAATAAATGGTAGACTTTGATCTATTTCATAAACAGCCCCACCTAATACTGGTCCTAATATCATTGATAGTGACATGATAGATGCAAGTATACCCATCATTTCACCCTGTTCGTTTTTATTTGAAAATCCAATTATTTGGCTAGTCATAACCACCCTCATTATTGAGTGGCCAAAAGCGGTTACAATTAATCCGAATAAAAACGCAAATTTAAATGGTATTGCCATTATTAAATATCCAATCGCAAGTGGTATAAGCGTCCAAATCATTAAGAATGATTCTTTAAAATATTTCAACCAAATACTCTTTAGCATAAATGCCTGATTGATAGATATAATAACTCCTATTAAAGCCATGAGTAATCCTGAAGCAATCACTGTCCAAGAAAATACACGAGCAATATAAAGAGCAAATATTGATTGATTAAGAGAAATTGCAATTCCAAAAAGTAACCAGGCTAAATATAATGGTAAAACTTTTTTATTTTTGAAGGCTTTAATAATAGGAGAAAAGGGATTCAATGAAATCTTATTTGTATTTCGATCGTGATTAGTTTCTGGTAAAAAGAAATATGCCAAAATTGTATTTATAGTTGCCATTATTCCAACAACAATAAAAGGTAATTTCATACTAATACTTGAAAGTGTCCCACCGACAAGTGGTCCGATAATGAAACCAATCCCAAACACTGCTCCAATTAATCCTAAATTTTTTGTTTGCTCTTTTTTATCTTTTGAAATATCAATTAGATAACTCT
>CAYVBT010000016.1:0-1278 GCA_964449885.1 uncultured Candidatus Saccharibacteria bacterium | reverse complement strand
TCCCAGAAAGAGTCCAAAGATTGTATTTGAAAAAGCAAAAACCATCCAACCGATTGCCGTAGATGCCAAGCTAACTAATAGTACTGGTCTTCTACCAAATTTGTCTGATAGCATACCGAGGATGGGGGAAGAAAAAAATGAAAATAAAGCAAAGACAGCAAACAAAGAAGTAATGACAAATCCGGATACATTAAATGATTCTACATAAAAGGGAAGTACTGGAATAATAAGTCCAATTCCAAGCACATCTAAAAATACTGTAAAAAGTATTATTGCTTTCGGTGAGATATTTAACTTACTTCGATCTTTATTCTCCACAAATATGATTTTATCACATTTTTCATCTATTTATTTAAAAATAAATGCTATAATAGTAAAATGAATAATGGAACAATGTGGTACAGTGAACTTATCAAACCAACATGGGCTCCGCCTTCTTGGCTTTTTGGGCCTGTTTGGAGTGTTTTATATTTTATTATTTTTATATCATTCGGGACAGTTTTTTATAAATTTTTTAATAAACAATTATCTTTTGCTATTGTTTTACCCTTTATATTAAATTTAATATTTAATTTTTCATTTACCTATTTTCAATTTGGGTTAAAAAGTAACATTTTGGCGGCAATAGATATTACCTTAGTTCTTGTAACTCTGGTTTGGGCTATGATTGTCATTTATCCGCAAATAAAATGGATTGCTATCGTAAATATTCCATATTTACTTTGGGTTATATTTGCCACAATTTTACAATTTACTGTCACATATTTGAATAGATAATATGGAGCATATAAAATCGATAATATTGCCAAGTGATAATGGCCCGCATGATTATGTTATTGAATGGTGGTATTTCAACGGACATCTATATGACAAAAAGGGAAAGGAGTATAGTTTTATGGATTGTTTTTTTAAGGTTGATTTGGGTAAGGTAAACATACCACACATTGTCCCACATTTAATTGAGGATCATTTTAAAAGTGGAAAATATTTACATTTTGCTCACTCATCAGTCTCAGATATTTCAAGAGGAAAGAGTTATAAAGAAATCCAAAATATTTCTTTAATCTCAAAAGATAGTTTTCAAAAAGAATTATTATATATTTCTTATAAAAATGCTCATATTATAGGTGAAGAGTTGGATGGGAAAATAGAAGAGATTTCCCCAAACAATTTTAGTCTTAAAACTAAAAATATAGATTTAAATTTGATATCGAAAAAGAAACCATTACTTGAGGGTGGACATGGGTATGTTGGCACGCCGAAAGCTGGGAGTTATTA
>CAYVBT010000015.1:19169-19381 GCA_964449885.1 uncultured Candidatus Saccharibacteria bacterium | reverse complement strand
CAAGTATTTCCTGATCTTGTTTTTACAGATCCGAATACAAATTTAAAATCTATTTCTTATACAAATTTAATACCTTACACTGTGAAGGCCATACAAGAGATGGACCTTATCGTGAAAGAACTTTCATCTTTAGATACAAGTAATGACAATTCTCTCGGTTCTCTTATTTCTCGATTCTTAGCAGAGCAAGCTACTTTCGCCAAAGAATTTAC
>CAYVBT010000015.1:17402-19159 GCA_964449885.1 uncultured Candidatus Saccharibacteria bacterium | reverse complement strand
AACGGTGATGTTTGTGTTGATGATGTCTGCATTACAAAAGAAGAATTTAAACAAATGTTGATAAATGCAAAGGGAACAGCAAATACAGATGTCACTACCCCTGAAATTGAAGTTACACCGACTGTGGTGCCTCCACCTGTCGCTACTCCTCCTATTGAAACAGAAAATCCCCCAGTAGTTGAAAATGAAATCGTTACAAATCCACTTCCTCTTATCGATACAGAGCCGGTTATTACTCCATCTATTGAAACAGTAACGGAACCTATTAATGACACAACAGTGGTAGTATCTCTTCCTGAAAGCCCTGTTTCAGATGACTCAAACACAATACCGTCAGAGAATTAGTAAAATAAGGAAAGTAGACAAAATGACTTATATTTGTTAATATATGTCCTATCTCGTTTGTCCCGACCCTGAAGTCGGTACACACTGGTCCATAGCGAGATATATTAAAAATAACAATTAACGCGTATTTTACGCACTATTTAATGGCAAAAACAAAAAAAAGTGTTGAAGAAAATGATGGCGAAGAAAAAGAAATTCGTCTTAGTGTTTATGAAGTTGGTTACTTGATGTTACCAACTATTGCAGAAGAAAATTTGGGAGGGGAAGTTACATTATTTAAGGACATGTTTATCGAAAATGGAGCAGTTTTCATTTCTGATGAGTATCCTAAACTAATAGAACTTGCGTATGAAATGACTCGTTCAAAAGTTTACTTATGGTTATTTTGGATGGGTAAAGTTTGAATGTACAACTAGCGCGGCCAAGATTATAAAAGATATTTTGGACAAGAATGAAAAGCTTGTTCGTTATTTAATGATTAAAACTGTTCGCGAAAATACTATGTCAGTTAAGCGTTCATATAATAAGCAAGACGGAGCGAAACGTCGTCCTCTTCAAAAGCACGAAGAGTCTACTCCAATAAACGAAGAGACAATTGATAAAGAAATTGATGCTTTGGTGGTATAATATTATTATTAATAAATAATAAGTAGTAGGTAGTAGGTAGCAAGTAGTAAGGTTAAATGCAAATTGTTTTCCTTTCTACATTCTACATTCTACTTTCTATATATCTATATATGTATTTAAACAAAGTATTTATAATAGGGAATTTAACCCGAGATCCAGAGTTGAAAGCAATTCCTTCAGGTATCAAAGTTTGTAGTTTTTCTGTTGCGACTAATCGAGTCTGGAAAGACAAAAATGGAGCTCGACAAGAAGCAGCTGATTATCATAATATTGTAGTTTTCGGTCGCCAAGCTGAAACCGTAGCTCAATATATGAAAAAAGGAAGCCAAGTTATGGTTGAGGGTCGGATGCAGACAAGGTCATGGGACGATGCTGCAACCAATACTAAAAAATATCGCACAGAAGTTATCGCCGACCGTGTTCAATTTGGTTCAAATGGTAATGGAGGACCTAAGGCCGGAGGAAATTCCGACCAATCTGCTCCTAAGGGCAATGCACCACAAGTAGATGATCAAAGTGGATTGGATACAATTGATTATCCAGATGAACAAATTAACGCGGAAGATATTCCTTTTTAGTAAAAAGTTATAAAGTTTATAAAGTTAAAATTAAGAATTAAAAACATGAAACAAGATTATTTTTCATCAAACAATATAAAACATATTGATTACAAAGATGTAGAAGTTCTAAAAAGATTTCTTTCACCTAGCGCTCGAATGCTTGCGCGTAAACGAACAGATGTGACAGCTAAAAATCAAAGAAAGTTGGCTGAAGCTATCAAAAGA
>CAYVBT010000015.1:7230-17392 GCA_964449885.1 uncultured Candidatus Saccharibacteria bacterium | reverse complement strand
CACGGTTTATGGGATTACTACCCTACATTGCCAAATAGGTAATCAGGTAGCCATACATTGCAAAATAACAAAAATTCCCACCAAATAGTGGGAATTTTTGTTATAGCCATGTTTTTTTATGGGTTAGATCTGTGGAAAATATTAATGTAAGAAAACGAAATATCAGACGTCATTATACATGTTGGAGCTATAAAAACTCCACTTATAGATAGTTTTATGTCGATATTAATAATTTACATTTATTATAAATTATATGAAAAAAATATTAGGTAGTATTTTTGCGTTTGTTTTTATTGTTGAAGGATTTTTGTTATTAAAAAGTTCTGTTTTTGCATCGACCTACGAAGATGGATGTTCTAATAATCAAAACTACAGTTCTACAACAGGAGCTTTGTGCCAAAGAGAACAACAATTTACCGGTTTTCTAACAGAGACTGGCCCTTCAAATACTATGTGGGGAACTCACGTAATTACCAATGATGGTTATGCTGTTTGCATGATGGCTCCTTGCCCGTCGGCTAATCTTTCATATTTAGTAAACCCAGGTGGTTCGGATTCAGTTTTAGCGGATTTAATTAGATATGAAAATAGTAGAGTTAAAATTATTGGGACATTGGAGTGGATTCCACTTGGGTCTGGTTTTTGGGGAATCGTTGCCACAGAGGTAATTCCACTTGAGACAAATAATCAAATGATAAAAGTTATTTCTCCAAATGGAGGTGAGAAAATAATAATTGGACAAAAGTATAACGTCAAATGGAAATCGAATAACTTAAATGATCAGAATGTAAACATTTATTTGAAAAATGATAGTGTTTATTGTCGACCTGGTATAACTGGTTGTTGGAACGCTGTTGCTATTACTGGACCTACCAATAATGATGGAAGTTATTTATGGGATACAAATAAAAATTTGTTCGGTCCTGGGGGGCCAAATAGTTACACTGTCATTACGGGCGCAAACTATAGAATAAAAGTTTGTTCAGCAAGGTCAAACATATGCGATGAAAGCGATGATCATTTTAAGTTAATTAAAAATACAACAAATACACCAGTTATCAGTGGAATTAGTGGGCCACAAAACTTAAGTGTCAACCAAATGGGGACATGGAAAGTATTAGTCTCTGGCTCAAAAGAAGAAAATCTTTCTTACTCTGTTAATTGGGGAGATGAATATTTTCGTAATTCAGCAACTGCTTCCTTACCTCCATTTGAAAAAATAGACCAGCAAGCAACATTTACACACACTTACTCGAGAGCTGGAGTTTATAGTCCTGTTTTTAGGGTCACAAATGAAAGTGGATTAAGTACAGAAACAAGTTTAAGTGTTAACGTCGGGAATACATATTTCACACCAAGGGCATTTGAAAGAACTCTTAGAATCGGAGTAAAAGGCGAAGATGTTAGAAATCTTCAGTCTTTCTTTGGTATTAAGACAGATGGATTTTATGGAAGATTAACTGCTGCGAAGGTAAGAGAATGGCAAGCAATAAATGGGTTAAACCCAGATGGAGTATTCGGTCCAGCAAGTCGCGTAAAAGCTGGATTAGCACAAATATAGATAATAAAAAAATATTAAAAAACACATATCAGCCATGGCTGATATGTGTTTTTCTTTTAATGTCGGCTGGGGCATCTATATTACAACACACTTTTCTTCATTTCACAGGTCAGACCTGTGAAATTAAATTAGATTTAATTGCTTGAGAAGTTCGTTTAGTTCTTGACCTTTTATTTCTCTAAACTCTCCAAGAGGGATTTTATCGAGCTCAATATTTAAGATTCGGATTCTTTTAAGATCAATGACATTGTGATGTAAAGCCTCACACATACGCCTTATTTGGCGTTTTTTGCCCTCTGTCAGCACTATATGGAAGATATCCTTAGATTTGGACTTACGCCAGACCTGACACTTTTTACTGATGAAACCGTCAAAATGGACACCATTTTGCATTAATTCTATAAATGTATCGGAGAATGGTTTATCGACTTTGACCGTATATTCTTTTTCATGAACAAAACGTGGAGAAAGTAATCGGTCGGTGACACGACCATCGTTAGTCATTAATATTAGTCCGTGTGAATCTTTGTCGAGCCTTCCGACAGGGAATACTCGGACGGGAAATTTTGTGACTTGAAGGATGTCTTTACTGGTTGTATCGGGGTTTGTTGAAACATTTACATTTTTATTATAAGCATAATAAACATATTCTTTTTTTGCTCCTTTTGATTTAACAACTACCTCATCATTTTCGTAAACCTTATCACCCAAGATGGCTTTTTTACCATTAATAAAAACCAAACCTTTTTTAATAAGTTCATCACCACCAACACGGGTGGAATAATTTTTTTGGGCTAAATATTTATTTATTCTAGTTGGTTCCATCCCGTTAGAAGTAGGGAATCTTTAGATTCCCGTACTTTGATTAAATAATAATATCAAAATATATAGTTTATAGCTTAGCATAATCTTTTTTATTAAGCTAACATGTATGACTTCTAACGGGATCCATGGTTATGTTTTAATTTTGGTATATAGTATAGACCGATTAATAAAATAAGACTTAAAACAATAAAAAGATAATTAAATGGCAATACTAAAAATATACTTGTAGCAATTAATGGAGCAATGATGTAAGCAATCGGATTCATGTCACGAAAGATTCCCAAGAGGTAAGCATCTTCTTCTTGTATATGAGTAAAGAAATAAGTCTCTGAAGTTGTTTCAATAAAACTAGCTCCAACACGAGTCATAAACAAAACAATTGCCCAGACAGCCACACTTTTTGTGGTGATAAAAGAAATTATAAAAGTTGAAATAATTATAATTATAAATCCAATATAAAGTAATGTCCTTTTATTAACATGGTATTTATCTATTAGTATACCTATTGGTAATCCTAATATAACAAACGGTGATAACATTATTGTAAAAATAATACCGATTTGACTCCAAGTAAAATTTAAGTGACTAAATAAATAAATAGGAGTATAAACAACCATCCAAGCGAAAAAGAACTGTAAGATAAAATTAATAATTACTATCGCAAACATATGAGGATTTGTTCTTAGGTATTTAAATGTCTCAAGGAAAGGAGTTTTTTTATATACTTTGTCTTTAAATGTTTTAACCGAAAAGAATAGGCCGATAGCCATTAACATAACCATGATAAAAGCAAGTACATATATAGCTCGGTAACCTCCTTCTTTTGTAATTAGGAAAACTGAAATTATTGGTGACACCATCCAGGCTATGTTTAAAATTGTTAGATATAACCCCCTAGTCTTGCCGACAGTTTTAGGGTTACCAAAATGTTCAATAAAAATATCAATACAAAAATATACTAACGTATTAGTTGTCATGAATAACACAAAGGAAGTTCCAATAATAAATGGATTTTGGGAGGTTATTAGTCCTACCAGAGAAAACATATTTATTAATAGAAAAATTAGAGTAAGCCTACGATTCCCAAGATTTTTTAAAATGCTGGAACTTTTAATTAGAAGTATTAATGTTAATAGTGAGGCTAGGGTATATAAGATACCAACATATTTTTCACTAATAAATTGAGTTAAAAAAACAGAACTGATGTAGGCCGAAATAGAAATATGTAAAGCAAAGATAAATGACAATACATACATTTTTTTTATTTTAGCAATTTTTATCATCTATATTTATATACTTAATAATACTGGTATAACGATTGGACGTTTAGCTGTTTTTTGAAAAAGAAATTTTGAAATATTATCTCCTAGAGCACTTTTGACAACATCAAAATCAATTGGATTCATTCCCCCAGCTTCATCTTCGATTGTTTTTTTAATAATTAATCGAACTTGATGTAATAGTTCTTGGTTTTCTTTTAAATAAATAAAACCTCGAGAAATAATATCAGGCGACTTTCTTAATTTACCGGTCGTCCCATCAATTGTGGCAATTAAAACAAACATTCCATCTTGAGCAAGCATAACTCTGTCACGGATAACGACATCTTGTTCGTCTCCGACAGAAAAACCGTCTACCATCATTGGACCAGATGGAGCCTTTTCTTTCCTTAAAACCATTTTCTCTCCATTATCAATTATTTCAATGATTGAGCCGTTATCAGGGACAATAATATTATCTCCTGACATGCCAATAGACATGGCTACTTCTTTATGTTTAACTAGCATTGAGTGCCATCCGTGAATTGGAATAAAGAATTTAGGGTGGGTTTTACGATGTAGCCATTTTATGTCTTCTTGATTACCATGGCCGGTCGCATGAATATATTCTTCACTTGTTCGGTAACTTATAATTCTAACACCATGACGAGATAAATTGTCTTTCAAGTGCTGGACGGCAATTTCATTACCAGGAACAATAGAAGAAGAAAGAATAATGGTATCTCCGGGACGAATGGTAAATTTTTTGTGAGTTTTATTTGCGGCTCGACCAAGAGCAGCGAATTCTTCACCTTGAGCCCCGGTCATCATGATTAAAACTTTATTTGGTGGATAATTATCAACTTCCTCAACTGGAATAATCGTACCTTTTTTAGGAGTAAAGATTCCAGCTTGTTCGCAGACTTCCATGTTTGTTTTAAGTGACCGACCATCAAGAACAACTTTTTTGCCTAGTGATTCAGCAATTTCCACAATTTTCATCAAGCGGGTTATCGAAGAAGCAAAAGCTGAAATAATAATTCGGCCAGTTCCTTGGCGGATAACTTTATCTAAACCTTCATGAACACGGATTTCAGGCAATGAAAATCCTTCATTTTCAATATTTGTGGAATCAGTTAAAAGTAAAAGAACTTTTTCTTTATCAAAAAATGCATATTCTTTTTCTTCTTCAGGTGAAACAACACCATCTATTTGGTCAAGTTTATAGTCTCCAGGGGTAATAATTGAACCGTATGGAGTTTCAATTATAATTCCCATCGAGTCTGGCATTGTATGGGTCACACCAAAAAAACGAACACGAATATTACCGACAGTTATAACTGAATTTGTTTCAACAACATGAGTATTAAGTGCCGGTAGATGAGGAAATTCTTCTTGGCGTTTCTTCATAACCAAAATAGAAAGATTACGAGAATAAAGGGGAGGATTACCAATTCGACTCATAACAAGCGGAATACCACCAATGTGGTCTAAATGTCCATGGGTAACAAGCATTGCTCTGACTTTATCTTTTCTTTCTTCTAAGTAAGTAGTATTGGGAATAATATAATCGATACCTGGAGTGTTTTCTGTTTTGAATTGCATGCCTGCGTCAACGACAATAATATCATCGCCAATTTCAATTGCAGTCATGTTTTTTCCAATTTCTTCGACTCCACCTAGGGGAATTATTCTGATGACACCTTTTTCAGGTGGGGGGATAGGTGAGGGTTTATTTTTTGTATAATTAGTTTTGTTTTGCTGATTAGAATTTTCTTGCTTTGGGCGACGGTTGCCTTTTGTATTGTTATATTGAAAACTCCCTCGGCTTATTTTTTTATTATTTTGAGGTGTTTTACTTGTGTAGGCAGTGTGTTTAGATACAACTTTAGTTGTTGGCACTTCTGTCTTGTGCAAGACACGAATATTTCCGTGTTTATGATAATTAAATTTTTGCCCGGCTTTTATTTTTGGGCTTACATTTTTTTTTGGTATTTCGTTCATATTTTATTTTGTATTGTTATTTAGTAAAAATTTTCCAGACTTTATCGGTGTCTGCGGCCCAGAGGTAGACTGATGAGAATCGATCTGAGGGTATAGTGATGTTTTCAATCTTAATATTATTTAGATTATGATTTGTTAAATATAAATATTCGGGAGAATAAATTAAAACAGCTGGAATGTTTGAATTAAATTCTGACCACAGATCTTCATACTTATCTTGCCTATCTTCACTTTTAAGAATTTTTTGAATTGACTCTAAAAGATTATCGACTTTTTTGTTGTTATACATGGAAATATTTCGGCCTGGATCGGTTCTTTGTGAAGAATGCCAATATGAATATAAATCAGATTCATAATTTACGAGTTGTCCAAAGAGAAGAGCTTCATATTCTCGTGCCCTGATTAATTGATTTAATTGGCCTGACTCATAAACTTTTTTAATATCAACTTCTATCCCAACATTTTTTAACTGTTCTGCTAATAGAACTGTTGTTTGTTTGAGTTCGGGAGTATCACCGGTCATCAAGGAAAAGGCGAGTCGAGTTTGTGGAACTGTACTTTTTACTGTTTGTGTCACTGTTTTACCATTAACTTTTTTTGTGACTTTAGTTGTAGTTGTTCCACCTCTAGACCTAATCCCATCTTCACCCATAACCCAACCAGCTTTATCTAAAATAGTATTGGCTTCGTCGATTTGAGTTTGACTGTATTTGGTTATTGATTTATCTTTTGTTGTATCATTTGGGATTGGATTGTGAACTATCTTTCCATAGCCATTCAAAACTTGGTCAATAATTTCTTGTCGATTTAAGGCCAAGTCTATTGCCTTAACGACAGATTGATCGGTAAAAATTTTATTGTTATTGGAGTTAAAAAAGATTCCAAAAACTCTTGGTAGTGTTGCGGTGTGAATTATATATTTTCCTTCTTTTACTTCCGAGATATTTTCAGAACTAACTCCACCTGCTTGGTCAATATCATTATTGTTTAATGCTTTTAGTAAATCTTTTTCATTGGCATAAGAAATAATATTTATATTTTTTATCAATGGATTTCCTAGGGCAAAATTATTGAAACTCTCTAATCTATATTTTTCAGGAATATCTTCATTGTTTTTGGTTACGGATTTAATTTTATAAGGACCCGAACCAATTGCCTTAATATTAAGAGGGGATAAATTAAATTCTTCGGTCTTAACATTTTTCCAAACATTAAAAGGAAGTATTCCAATCGTTGTATTATCTAAAAATGAAATATAAGGTTGAATTAAAGTAAAGACAACAGTGTTATCGTCAACCTTACTGACATTGACTCCACCCCAACCATTTTTTCGAGGGCTTTTTATTAAAGGATCTTTTATTTTTTCGATGGTAAAAATTATATCATCGGCGGTAACCTTATCACCATTATGAAACCTAGCATCATTTTTTATTATAAAAGTATAATTTATTCCATCGGGTGAAATAGTATAAGATTCAGCTAAATCAGGGATTAGTTCACCGAGAGAATTTTTTCTCATTAAACCCGAATATACAAGAGCGGTTAAATCTTTATCAGCATCAGATATAGCAATAATAGGATTAATTAAAGTTGGAACACCAATAATCCCTTCCGTGATTGTTCCGCCACTTATAGGGACATCAACTAAAAACATATTATTTATTTTACTAAGCAAAATGATTGTAGAACCAATAGCTATTGCCATAATCATATAAAAAATTAGAAGTTGTCTCCTTGAAAAAGATGCCACGGCACCTAAGAGTTCTTTTTTCTTATAAATACGAAATTATTTAACGAAAATTGCGATAAATGAGGATATAACAAAAAATAGACTGATAACAATCGTTAAGACAAATAGAAATTTTTCAAAACCACGACGGGTGTTATAAAGACCACCCCCATCACCTCCTCCTAATGCTCCTCCGACTCCAGCACTAGATTTTTGGAGTAAAATTGCAGCTATTAAAATAATTGATAGAATAATCTGTAAATAAGGTAAGATATTAACTATAATCGTCATATAAGAGAGTATACTATATTTGAGTAAGATAAGCAAACTAACCCCTCTCTATTTAATAATGGCAATTTATTTATTTATTTGCTAGTATAGCTTTATGCCCAGGTGGCGGAATTGGTATACGCGCTAGTCTTAGGAACTAGTGGAGCAATCCTTGGAGGTTCAAGTCCTCTCCTGGGCACCATATTAAAAAGACTATCTTTGAGATAGTTTTTTTAATATGGTGCCCAGAGCCAGCCAACTACTTGGCTAGCGAGAGAGGATCTTGAAAACCTTGAATATATTTTCAAAAATATGAAAGGTGTACCGAATCTGTAAGGTTCAAGATTCCTCTTATGTTTGAGGCGTGAGGCGGAATCGAACCGCCGTATATTCCTTTTGCAGAGGAATGCCTTACCACTTGGCTACCACGCCATTTTTTTACTATAACCTAGAAACTAGAACCTAGCAACTAACTTTTCATCAACAAATCGTCAATCTTTTGACGATTTTTCTCTCCTTCATCAATTTCAACATCTAAAAAGGGAATAGGGTTTATTCTTAAATTTTTCTTTATATGTTTACGTAATTCACCTAAATTTCTTTTTATAAAACCATAGGCGGCTTTTTCTTTTTCAGTCGGCAAGACACTAATCATAATACTAGCTCTTTTTCCGTCAGGGGACATAATGACTCTCGTGACTGTAATCATCGAAGTTGGACCAGCCTCACGCTCAATATATGTAGCGGCCAGTTCTTTGATATTATTTTTTATTTTTTCATTTCTATATTCAGACATATTAAACAATTTTAATTTCAAACGCTTCAAGAACATCTCCAGCCGCAATTTCCATTTTGGTTTCAACTTGAAGTCCACAATCTGACCCTTCCTGAACCTCTTTTGATTTTATCTTATTGACTTGAAGTTCAACAATTTTTCCTGTACCAATTTCAAAATCACGACGAACAATTCGAATATTACTACCGTAGGTAATTTTTCCAATTGTTACTTTCCCTCCAACTATATGTTTGCCCTTTGTTGAGCCGAATGTTTTGAGAACTTTAAGTGAGCCAATAACTTCAATTGTTTCTTGTCGCGGACGGCGTTCCTCAACGATTTCTTTTAACCAATCAATCAATTTATAAATAATATTAAATGTTTCAACTCTAACTTTTAGTGTTTCATTTAGGTCACGAGCTCCATTATCTAATTTTGTATTGAATCCAACGATAACGCTTTCTTTATTAACATTACCCATCTTAAGGTCAGACTCATTTATGGCTCCAACTCCTTTGGTAATTATTTTAAATGACAATTCTGGTGTATTTAATTTACTGATTTCTTTTTCAATAGCTTCAATTGTACCTGAAACATCGGTTTTTATAATTATCGGAATTATTTTTCCGGTTGTTGTTTCATGTTTTTCATTACTCTTATTATTTAAATTTTCCTCTTTTATTTTTTCAACATAATTTTCAGCTTCCTTTTTTGTTTTAAATGATTGAAAGATATTACCAACTTCTGGCATCGATTCAAAACCAATAAGTTTAATAGGAGAAGAGAAAGTTGCTTCTTTGATAGGTAAACCTTTAAAATTTTCTAGAATTCGAGTTGTGACAATAGCTTCACCACAAGCCACAAACATTCCAGATTTTAGTGTTCCATTTTTAATAACACAAGTCGCAGAAATCCCACGCTGGGGCTCACGCTTAGCTTCGATAACGACCCCGGAGGCATTTAGTTGAGGATTAGCCTTAAATTCATTTAAATCAGCTACCAGGATAATCATACTTAAGAGGTCATCAATACCAGTACCAGCTTTAGCAGAGATTAAGACAAAAGGAATGTCGCCACCTAAACCTTCTAAATATATACCTTTTTCGACTAAATCCATTTTTGTTTTTTCAATATTGGCATTTGGGCGGTCAATTTTATTAATAGCAACAATATAAGGAGTTTTACTTTCAATGATTGTATTATAAGCTTCGAGTGTTTGAGCTTTAACGCTGTCTTCGGCTGAAACAACAAGAATAGCAATGTCGGCTACTGCGGCCCCTCTGGTTCTCATTTTTGAAAAAGCTTCATGGCCCGGAGTGTCTAAAAAAGTAATTAATCTATTTTCTCCATTATCGTCTATACTCATTACTTCATAAGCACTGATATGTTGGGTAATTCCACCGGCTTCACCTTCAACTATGTTTGATTTACGAATATAGTCTAAAAGAGTTGATTTACCATGATCAACATGTCCCATCACAACAACGACGGGTGGGCGAACTTTTTCAATTGTTTGTGTTTTTTCTGGCATAAATGTTTTTGCGACGCTGGTGTCGTTTTATTTTACGGATCGATCTAGCACCTCTTTTTCTTCACTTGATAATTCAAATTCTGATTTTCCTTTGACGATTGGTTTAGCAAAAATACTCATTCGGTCGCGGGCATATAATGAAGACATGACAACACCATTACCTTCATCGTTCATAAAAGAAATTGCAAAACTTTGATTACTTCCTGCA
>CAYVBT010000015.1:5831-7220 GCA_964449885.1 uncultured Candidatus Saccharibacteria bacterium | reverse complement strand
TAAATTAGCAATTGAATTATTTGTACATAGTGTTTGATTACTTCCTGCATCAACGAATGGATTAAAACGAACTGTTTCTATGCTTCGAATTGATTTATTTAATCTGTCGTCAATTGTTTTTAAGTGATTATCTATTTTTTCTTCTTTTTCTTCAAGTTGATTTATCTTTTTACCAACTATCACAATCATTTCTTCTAAATTACGAGCCTTAGTCCCTGCAAAGATTTTTTTTAATCGAATCTCGATCATTAAAATCCATAATAAAATGATAATAACAACCGCTGAAATTATATAAAATAAGATAATAGTATTCATATACTAAAAGAGTATATACCAATAAGGCTTTTTTTACAATAAGAAAATAATTACTTGTCATTTGAGGTTGGGTAGTGATGGAAATATGGTATAGTAATAATATGTTTAGAAAGAAAATAATATATTTAGATCATGCTGGGTCTACACTAATTGATAAAAAGGTTGGCAGACAAGTCGCTATTTATGAGCGAGAATTTTTCGCAAACCCAAGCGCTATTTATGATACGGGTGTAAAAGCAAGAAGTATTATTGAAGAATCAAGAAAAAAAGTTGCTAAACTCATAAATGCTCATAGTGATGAGATTATTTTTACTGGGAATGGAACAGAAAGTGATGCTCTGGCAATAATAGGGATAATTACGAATTACGAATTAAGAATTAAGAATGAAAATACAGAATACAAAATTCCACATATTGTGACGACAAAAATAGAACACCCTGCCGTACTTGAAAATTGCAAAATGCTCGAAGAAAAGGGGCAGGCCGAAGTGACATATGTTTCGGTTGATAAAAATGGAATTGTAGATCTTTCTGAGTTGGAAGAATCACTAAAAGAAAACACAGTCCTTGTTTCTGTGATGTATGCCAATAATGAAATTGGAACAATAGAACCGATAGAAGAAATAGCAAAAATAATTAGACGATTTAGGAAATCAAATTCATATTCTTCACGATTCCCCCTATTCCACACAGATGCTTGTCAGGCTATGAATTATTTATCAACAGAAAATATTGAGAAATTGGGTGTTGATTTAATGACTTTTAATAGTTCAAAAATTTATGGACCGAAAGGAGTTGGTATTTTATATAAAAAAAGAAGTATCGAACTGGTCCCACTTTATCAAGGTGGAGGTCAAGAATTTGGTTTACATTCTGGCACAGAAAGTGTTTCGTTGATTGCCGGAGTAACCTCTGCTCTTGAAATCACAAATAAAATTAAACAAAAAGAAATAGAGAGGCTGACAAAAATTAGAGATTATGGTATCGAAAAATTATTATCACTCTCTAGTACTTCGGGTTATAAAATAATTTTAAATGGAAAAATATAATATCTTTTTTTTTTCGTTGCTCTTG
>CAYVBT010000015.1:0-5821 GCA_964449885.1 uncultured Candidatus Saccharibacteria bacterium | reverse complement strand
ATCAGAGGGATATCGAGTGAACTTATAGTAATTGAACTTTCTGCTCGAGGGATTTTTGTTTCGGAAAAGAGTGCATGTAAAAGTGATGACGATGAAGGTTCATATGTTATTAAAGCTATTCGAAAAATTTGTCCAAAAGATGGGATTGAAGAAGGTTCGCTTCGAATTTCCTTGGGACGAGGCAACAAAATGAGAGATATGGACGTATTATATAAGGAATTAAAAAAGATTTTAGAGAAATATAATCAGTGGAAGTAAGAAAATGATTATGCTATAATCAAAAAATGGATATTAAAGAATTAGATAAAAAACAGCTGATTTTATTAGTTTTATTGATAACTTTTGTGGTTTCGATTGCC
Organism: uncultured Candidatus Saccharibacteria bacterium; assembly: GCA_964449885.1. Lineage (GTDB taxonomy): Bacteria > Patescibacteriota > Minisyncoccia > Phycocordibacterales > UBA9973 > UBA8515. The sequence continues at coordinate 5,462 of CAYVBT010000015.1, read as the reverse complement.
ACTGGTATTGTTACAGTTTCACTTATGAAGCAAATGCCTGCTAGTGTACCTCAAGCTATAAACAATGTTATCGAAAGGACGATAGAAAAAGTTACAACTATTGAAGTTCCTGCAACTGACACGGGGAAAGATTCAAATGATAATTCAAATAATTCTGTTTCAAATTCTATTGTGACACTAGGTGATAGTAATGCTCTTGTCTCTATTTATTTAAATAATAAAATTGAAACAACAGAAAATCCTGAACAGATAAGTGAGAGTTCAGCAATTGAGCCAATTGGTCAAGGAATTATTATTTCAGAAGTTGGTTTAATTTTAATTGATTCAAGTTTAGTTAATGAGACAGATAAATATAAAGTAATTTTAAATAAAACCGACTTTAGTGTAGAAGTTTTAAAAAAGTTTAATAATGGTTTTACTATTCTTAAAATTTCTCCAATAGAATCTAACACAGAGACTACTGAAAATACAGAAAATACCAACACGACAATTCAAACTCAATAATTATTACTAATCACTAGAAGCTTTTACTAGCCACTAATTTTATGCCCCCATTTAACAATTTTACAACCAAAGCAAAAGAAGTAATAAGAAAAGCTCATGAGCTGGCTATTGAGCGTGGCCAAAATCATGTTAATTCTTTACATTTATTAACGGCTCTTCTTATTCAAGAGGATTCATTAGTAATATCAATACTTGATAAAATGGAAGTAGACACTATGCTTCTGACTGATAATTTAATAGAAATGACTGAATCACCAGAAAATAGAAATACTTTATCGCCATCATATCAAATTTATTTAACTCCAGATTTAGCCCAAGTGATTGAGAATTCTAGTAAGGTGGCATTGGCCTTAAAAGATGAATTTGTTTCAACTGAACATTTATTTGTTTCACTTTTGGAAGTTCCAGGTGAGGCTCGCGAATTGTTGGGACGCTTTAAAATAAATAAAGAAAAAGTTTTAAATGTTTTGAAATTATTACGCAGTGAAAATATTTCGGAAAATACTTCTTCTCGAAAACCAAAATTATTGGTTAAATTTACTCGTAATTTAACTGATTTAGCAAAAGAAGATAAACTCGATCCCGTTATTGGTCGTGATACTGAAATTATGCGAATGATGCAGATTCTATCTCGTCGGACAAAAAATAATCCAATTTTAATAGGGGAAGCCGGAACAGGAAAAACAGCTGTAGCTGAAGCCTTAGCTATACGTATTGCCAAGAACGATGTGCCTGAGAGCTTGAAAGATAAAGAAGTTGTTGCTCTTGATTTGGGGTTGCTTTTATCGGGAACAAAATATCGCGGAGAATTCGAAGAAAGATTACGGGGGATAATGAAAGAGATAGAAAAATCAAATGGTAAAATAATTCTTTTTATCGATGAGATTCATACAATTGTTGGGGCCGGTTCGTCTGAAGGTTCACTTGATGCTTCAAATATGCTAAAACCTGCTTTGGCCCGCGGGGAACTTCGAGCGATTGGGGCTACGACTTTAAAAGAATATCAAAAACATATTGAAAAAGATCCTGCTTTGGCTCGACGTTTTCAGCCGGTTTATATTGATGAACCAAATATTGATGATGCTATCGCAATTTTGCGAGGCTTGAAAGAAAAATATGAATTATTCCATGGAGTAAGAATTACTGACGAGGCAATTATTTCAGCGGTTAATTTAAGTTCCAGATATATTACAAATCGATATTTACCTGATAAGGCTGTCGATTTAATTGACGAGGCTTCCTCATCGCTTCGTTTGGCTCTTGAAAACAAACCACAAATTTTAGAGGAAGCCGATCGTAAGATTATGCGTTTTGAAGTTGAAAAACAAGCACTAAATAATGAAATGGCAAGAGTTAATCAAAATGAGGGTAAAGAGACCAGGGCTCGAATGAAAGAAATTGAAAAAGAAATTGCTAATTTGAAAGAAAAAACCCATGAGCTTGAACTTAAATGGAAAAATGAAAAAGAGACAGTATTAGAAATTCGAGAAATTAAAAAAGAATTGGAGTCATTGCGAATTGAAGCTGAGAATGCTGAAATGAAAGCCGACTTAGGCAGAGCGGCCGAAATACGCTATGGAGAAATTCCTGATTTAAAAAATAAATTACAAGTTAAGCTTACACGTTTAAAGAAATTACAAAAATCGCGTCGGATTTTGAAAGAAGAAATTACGACCGAAGATATAGCTTCCGTCGTTTCGCGTTGGACTGGAGTGCCACTTGAAAAGATGCTTGAAGAAGAGTTAAAAAAGTTAGCTCAAATTGAAAATGAATTAAGAGGAAGGGTGGTTGGACAAGATTTAGCAATTAAAAAAATTTCCGATGTTGTTCGAAGAAGTCGAGCCGGAATTTCAGACCCCAATAAACCGATGGGTTCATTTATTTTCCTAGGTCCAACAGGGGTTGGAAAAACTGAATTAACCAAAGCTTTGGCCCAGTTTTTATTTAATGACGATAAGGCTTTAGTTCGTGTTGATATGAGTGAATACACCGAGCGCCATAGTATTTCAAAACTTATTGGCTCACCACCTGGATATGTTGGTTACGATGAATCTGGTAATCTAACTGAAGCAGTGCGTCATCGTCCATATTCGGTTGTTTTGTTTGATGAAATTGAAAAAGCTCATCCAGAAGTTTTCAATGTTTTACTCCAAGTACTCGATGAGGGTCGTTTAACTGATGCCAAGGGGAGAATCGTTAATTTTAAAAATACGATTATAATTTTGACTTCAAATTTAGGTTCAAATTATATTGAAAAAATGGAATCACTTGGTTTTACTAATAGAACTAAAAAAGATGAATATGCTCAAACTAAAGAAAAAGTTTTTGATTCTTTAAAAGAACATTTTCGTCCAGAGTTTTTGAATCGACTTGATGATATCATTGTCTTTGATATTCTTTCTCCAGAAGTAATTAGGAATATTGTTGATATAAAAATTAAAGTTATTCGTGAGCGTTTATTAGGTAAAAATATTATTCTTGATATTTCAGATGAAGCTCTAACTTATCTTGCTAAAGAGGGATATGACCCACATTATGGAGCACGACCACTTGGTAGACTAATTCAAGATAAAATTCTTAATCCGGTGGCGATGTTTATAATTTCTGGTGGAGTTAAAAAGGGGGATACAGTTTATGTAACTTTCAAAAACAATGAATTAGTGATTGAAATGAAAAAACCTGCCCGCCCTCGCGACAACTCGGGAGCAGGCGGGCTAAAAGTTAAGTCAAATATACGAATTTCAAAAACAGGAATTAAAAATACAAAATAATATAAAAAAGCCCTTATAAATAAGGGCTTTTTTATATTATTTTTATTTTTAAAAAGTAGTATACTTAAATTAAGTAAATAAAATAAACTCTTTTAAAAACCTGGTCATGATAGAAAAAAAAATTAATCAAGTTGAAGGATTTGTTTTATCAATTGCTGAGTGGTCAATCAAAGATTTGCTCCTTGAGACTTTAATAGATAAAGACTTTTTTATTACACAAATATTTATTTCAAATATTGAGGTAAAGAATTTATCCTTAATAAGAAATAATTTGGAGGGTAATTTTAAGGCTTTTAAAGTTAAAGTTCATTTTACGACTCTTTATGAACTCCAGTTTGATAAAGTAGGTCATGCAATTTCTATCCCATCAATAAGCGGAGAAATATTATTTGAAAAATTTAACAAAGACGACTTCGTTTATTGGATTCCCAATCGGGTAGAATTGGGAATAGAAAACTATTTGGGGGTATGCGGCTCTAAAAATTTTTCTTATTTTAGAACATTAAAAAGTTCGAATAATGAAGAAATTTTTAAGCAGGGCATTGAAAAAAAGAAAAAATTTGAGGATTTCGTTCAAAAATTTTCTCGCCACGTTTTCCCACTCGGGGTAAACATTTCTCAAGAAACATAGTCTAATTAAATATATAAAAATGGCATCCAAAGGAATGCCATTTTGTTTTGTGCGCCGATTGGAGAATGTTAGAACGGAATTGATGAATTATAAGGGGAATATATACGTTCCAGATTTAAGAAGGTGGGTTCACAAGGTGGGGTGATTTTACTCTACGCCTTCATTCACTATATCTTTAATAATTTCATAATAATTATATTCTGATGGAATTAGAATCGTCATGTATCTTTATTTCAGAGAATTTTTTCAAAAGTTTATCTTTTTTTTCTTGAGGTAAATCATATAATTCAAATTCTTTTTTAAAATCCTTCGGTAATTCAAATCCTTCGATTGAAGTTAAACTATCTAAATTAATATTTCCTTCAACTATGGTTTCTGATAACTTTAACCCATTAATAGAAGTTATCTTTCCTAACTCAAGTCTCCAGCCAATATGTTCTGGAAGCACTAAGCCTTTAACTGAGGTGAGACTATTTAGCTTAAGACCTCCCCCAATATATCTTGGTAATTTAACGCCTATGGCTGAGTGTACTCTTTTTAAATAAAGTGTCCCCCCAATACCTTCTGGTAATTCCAATCCTTTTGCATCAATTAATCCTTCTAGGTCAAGATCGCCTTCTACAATTCTTGGGAATTTTAGATCTTCAACCGACTTAAGACTACCTAGATAGAGATTACCACTAATAGTTTCCGGCAATTTAAGTTCTAGGGGTGAAGTTAAATTACCTAAATAAAGACCCCCAACCTTTCTTGGTAATTTTAACCCATCTAGTCGAATCAATTTTCCTAGATTAAGATCGCCTTTGACAGTTTCAGGTAATTTTAAATTTTCACCAGAATAAAGATGTTGCAAATCGAGATTTCCATAATGATATTTAATATCACTTCCGTTCAAAAATTCTTTAGTATTAATACTAATCTCTTCTTCAGAAAAACCAGTGGCTATTGATAGGTCAGATTTTATTTCCCTTTTATCTATTAGTTCTTTTATTCGTGGATCTTCATTGTGACCAAACCCATCTATGGTTGAATCAATTTGATAAAGAAATCGTAAATCATTTTTGGTTAATTCTTGTTTAGAATTATTTTTCTCTTCTATTTCTGTTAATCTTTTCATATCTTCGCTCTTCTTTTTATATACTTCACTGTCTGGAAATTCTGTCATTTTTTCTTTAACGACATCACTAATATATGGATCAACATTTTGGTCAGGAGCTATACCCCTAACCTCGGCAATGTTGTTGTTTTCCATTCTAATAGCCACACGAGGAATTTTTGCTTCACCATCTTCATTGATCGAGTAATATATATAAAAATCACCTCCTTTTAATTGATTTCTTGCGGTGTCAGTGTTAGCCGTACACCATTCTAGTGGGTATCCTTCAAGTGATTTAACTAATTTATCAGGGTCTGAACCTTGTTCATATTTTACCCATTCTCCTCTCGTTTCTTTTAATCCTTCTATTGAGTATTCTGGCATTTCAATTAAAAACTGAGTATAAATTTTAGAAAAATTTTCTGAATTTAAAAGATTTTTAAATTCAACTTCATTCACC
>CAYVBT010000014.1:19050-20421 GCA_964449885.1 uncultured Candidatus Saccharibacteria bacterium | reverse complement strand
AGGTGTAACTTGGCAGATACAATTTGCTGCTGGTTCACGTGAATGGGCATCTTTGGTATCTTCTTCAGATGGATCAAAAATAGCGGCAGGGGCTTCAGGTGGTTTCCTTTATACTTATGCACCAGATAATGTTGCTCCAACTACAACTTCAATAATTTCAGGGATTCCAACTGAAGGTAAAATTCTTACAGGCTCTCATATTTATAATGACATTGATAATGATATTGAGGGAATCTCAACTTATCGATGGCTTAGAGATGGAATTGCGATACCCTCTGCAATACTTGCTACTTATACAACGTCAAAAGATGATGTAGGTAAGACTATCGTATTTGAAGTTACACCCATTGCCCTAACTGGAACTTTAATAGGTCTTCCTGTTTTAAGTGAAGGTGTGGTAATAAATAAAAAATCATCATCAAGAGGCTCATCTGTTGTGCCAATAATAATAAATGGAATTAAAACAATTCCACCCTTAGAAACTATATCTTCCGAACCCACTTCTACAACATCAGTTAGGGTTGATCCTTCATTAACTAGAACTCTAAAATACAAGATGACAGGTGGTGATGTTAGGGCTCTCCAAGTCTATCTTAATACTCATAACTATCCTGTTACTCTCTCTGGTATTGGATCACTTAACAATGAATCTACTTACTTTGGGGTAAAAACCAAAGCCGCAGTGATTAAATTTCAACTTGATAATGGATTGGTAGGGGATGGAATAGTTGGGAAGATGACGAGGGGGATGATGAAATAGAAAATTAAAAAGAAACAAAAAATCTCCCAAGTGATTGGAAGATTTTTTGTTATGTGCCTGAGTCAGCGGGTGCTAAACTCCAACACAATTGCATATGTGAGTGCAGCCGCTGACTTAAGCACACAACGGCTACACATATAGTATATAATATTTCAGGTTATAATACAAAACCCCAACGATTACTCGTTGGGGTTTTGCTATGCAATTGCTTTGATAAAATAAATTTGTATCAAGCGTTGGGAATTCCTCACTAAATAGAGTATATCAGATTAGAATGATATTGTCAAGCACTAATTAATCTGATATACTGTCTATGGTTTGTAGTGGATAGATGCGTCCGCCTTATCGGCGGATGAGGAAAGTCCGAACACATATCTCGACTTCGGTTGGGAAATCATAGTGGGTAATACCCATCGCAAGCAATTGTAGAGGTGCGAGCAGAGACGCTAGTAATTCGAAAGAATCTAGCTCCAGCAATGGATGAGTCTTCATATAAATTCGTAAGAACGAAATTGAAGAGTGAAACGGCTAAATCCTTATGTGTGTGCAAGATCGTATTCTCCGAGCTTTGTTCGGAGTCTGAATCGCTTGAGGTGTAGGGTAATTTACAT
>CAYVBT010000014.1:16331-19040 GCA_964449885.1 uncultured Candidatus Saccharibacteria bacterium | reverse complement strand
CCTAGATAAATATCTATCGCCTTAGAAATAGGGAACAGAATTCGGCTTATAGCTACAAATCAATATATGAAAAACACCTTGTCCAAAGCATGGTGTTTTTCATTTGAGTTCATTTATTTTATTATCTATCCCATACAAAAATTTAAAACAAAAAATTAACTGATACTAATTTTAATTTATTAAATTATTATTTTTTTTAATTAAATTAATTTATCAAAATTTTTTATTGGGTTCTCATTTTTTTATTTTTGTTTCAAAAATAAAAATAAAAAGTTATCCACACTTTTTTTGAAAAAAGTATTGCAGTATATTCTTTTATGTTAGATAATATATGTGTGAGTGTGATAATTTTTTTTTACAAATAATTTTTTATAAATTTTTTGTAAGGTCGTGAAGTCACACATCTTTTAAAAATAATTTTTTTAAACAAATATATGGCAGCAAAAAAGAAAGCAGTTAAGAAAGCAGTAAAAAAGACTGTTAAAAAAGTAGCTAAGAAAAAGGCTACAAAGAAAAAGAAGTAATATTCTTTAAATTAAAAAAGAAAATCCCCTCTCTATCGGGGATTTTCTTTTTGCTTGACTCGTAATAAATTTACTAAGATTTGGAATATCTTATAAGCCATATAATTACTAGCAAAATTTACTTTAGAGTGTTAATATAGAAGGATTATGGGAATAATAGAGAATATAATAGGAACAGAAAGTAACCGACTCATTAAGAAATGGGCTCATCTTGTTGATAAAATAAACAAATTTGAGCCACAAATACAAAGCTTGGTGGGTGAGGATTTTAAAATAAAAACTGAAGAATTTAAGCAAAAAATTAAAGATGGAGTTGAATTAGATGATTTATTACCTGAAGCTTTTGCGATGGTTAGAGAAGCTTCAAAAAGAATACATAATGAAAGACATTATGATGTCCAACTTATTGGAGGTATAGCACTTCATAAAGGTAATGTGGCGGAGATGAGAACAGGTGAAGGAAAAACTTTAATGGCCACTTTGCCAGCGTATTTAAATTCATTAACAGGTCTTGGCGTTCACATTGTGACAGTCAACGATTATCTTTCTCGTCGTGATGCTGTTTGGATGGGTTCGATTTTTGCAATGCTCGGAATTTCTGTTAGTGTTATCAATTCACAAAATACATCTTTCATTTACGACCCTACTCATCAAAATGAAGAAGAAATAGAGGGAAGTGAGTTGGGATCTTTTAAAGTTCAATATGAATTTCTTCGCCCTTGCACCCGTAAGGAAGCTTATGCAGCAGATATTACTTATGGAACAAATAATGAATTCGGTTTTGATTATTTAAGAGATAATTTGGCTAATAATATAAATGATGTTGTTCAAAGGAGTCATTATTATTCGATTGTTGATGAGGTAGATTCTATATTAATAGATGAATCAAGAACACCTCTTATTATTTCATCACAAGCCGAAGATAGTGAGGATTTATATTATACTTTTGCTGATATTTCAAAAAAACTTAAATTAGAAGATGATTATACAGTTGATGAAAAACTTCGAGCCATATCATTAACCGACCACGGAATTACACTTGCTGAGAGTTTGCTTGGTATTTCAAATATTTACACTGAAAAAGGAATTAAGTATGTTCACCATTTAGAAACAGCTGTTAAGGCTCGGGCTTTGTATGAAAATAATAAAGATTATGTTGTTAAAGATGGGGAAGTTATTATTGTCGACTCTTTCACTGGCCGTTTGCAACCAGGCCGTCGCTGGAGCGAAGGACTACATCAAGCGATAGAAGCTAAAGAAGGAGCCAAGATAGAAAAGGAAACAATTGCTGTGGCCTCAATTACTTTCCAAAATTATTTTAGATTTTACAAAAAACTAGGAGGTATGACCGGAACGGCGGAAACTTCCAAGGAAGAATTTTTGAAAGTCTATGGACTTGATGTTGTTGTTGTACCAACCCATCGTGATATAAATAGAAAAGATTTTAATGATTTAATTTATCAAACAGAAAAAAATAAATTATTAGCCGTTGCGGCTAAGGTTAAAGAATTAAATACTCTCGGCCAACCAGTCTTGATTGGAACGGTTTCAATTGAAAAAAATGAACTTTTATCGGCCTACTTAACCCAAGCTGGTATTCCTCACACAACTCTTAATGCTAAAAATCACGAAAGAGAAGGTGAAATTATTGCCAATGCTGGACGAATTGGCTCGGTGACCGTGGCGACAAATATGGCCGGCCGAGGAGTTGATATTAAATTGGGCGGAGTTCCATTTAATAAAGAAAAATATGACGAAGTAAAATCCTTAGGTGGTTTATTTGTTATTGGAACTGAACGTCATGAAGCTCGTCGTATCGATAATCAGCTCAGAGGTCGTTCTGGCCGACAAGGGGATCCAGGTGCTACACAGTTTTATGTCTCCCTTGAAGATGATTTGATGCGTATCTTCGGTTCTGATCGAATTAAATCAATGATGGCAAAACTTGGCGTTCCAGAAGATCAGCCAATTGAAAATAAATTTATTTCAAACACACTCGAGAATGCCCAAGCCAAAATTGAAGGTTTCCATTTTGATGCACGTAAACATACCCTCGAATACGACAATGTCATGAATCATCAGCGTAAGATTATATATGAACGACGCCGAATCATGCTTTCAGGTAATTTTACGGAAATAGAGAATTTTTTGAACTCATTATATCTTGAATATCCAAAGTTAGAAG
>CAYVBT010000014.1:14688-16321 GCA_964449885.1 uncultured Candidatus Saccharibacteria bacterium | reverse complement strand
TTATTCAAAATTTATCAGCACTTGATTTGATTGATATAAAAAAAATTGGTAAAAAAACTGTTTACGAAGCGGTTTCTCCTCAAAAATTAGAAGAATTTATGAAGGACCGTGAAAAAGAAATGGTTAAACAAAAACGCTCAGCGATAGGGGATGCGATGTTTTTTGAAACAATTCGTCGAATTGCTCTGTATACTACCGATACACTATGGGTTGAACATTTAGAAACCATGGAATACACTAGGTCTTCAGTTAATCTCCGGGCTTATGGCCAAAGGGAACCTTTGATTGAATATAAGAAAGAGGGTTTGCGTTTATTTAAAGAGATGGAAATTAACTTCAAAGAGCAGGTTTACTCCTTAATTAGTAAAATTAATGCTGGTATTGTAGATAATAATCAAACGGAAGTTGTGGAAGAAAGACCAGAATTGATACTAAGCTCATCAGATGGGTCAGATAATCCAGGAACAATTCGAAATCAATCTAAAAAAATCGGTCGCAATGACCCTTGTTCATGTGGTTCTGGCAAGAAGTTTAAAAACTGCCACGGAAAAGATAAATAGCAAATATCCTTATAAAATAACGATATTTAAAAAACAAAAGGGGATATTTGTCAAAAATCTGCTCAAACCCTTGTTTTTATGGCTTATTTTGACACATATATTACAAGGTTGTCAAGGTAACAAACATAAAAAACCCTTATATAATAAGGGTTTTTTATGTTTGACGAGGGTCAAAATCATGTTATAACTATTGACTTATATATCTCTATGTGCTACTATATTAGTAATTCCCAGTATGTTATCTTATGTTTACATTTGATGATATATAAGGAATTTTTTAGTTTAATCTGTTTATCTATATAATTAAACATTCTAAACTACCCAATTGGCATGGGCGTCTGGCGGTACGAAATCGCTAATTATGAAAAAACAAGAAATTATACGTTATTTGCAGTCAATTATTGCAATCCCAATGTTTGCAATAGCAATGCCTCTCGGAGGTTTGGCAACATTACCAAGTATGACTGCAACCGGTGATAATCTTGCGGAGGAAACTTCTGTGATAACCGCACAAGAAGAAATTGCTCGTAAGGAAATTGCTGATAAAATAGACTCTTATTTTGAATCAAAAGGTTTACCACTAGCTGGTCATGGGCAAAAGTTCGTCGAAGAAGCTATAAAGAATGATATAGACCCATATTTACTGCCAGCTATCGCAATGCGCGAATCAACTGGAGGTAAGCAAGCTTGTAAAAAAGCTACACACAGTGTTTTTGGATGGGGTTCATGTAAAATCAATTTCGAATCAATTGAAAAATCAATAGAAATTGTAGCAATGAATCTTGGAGGAAACAATCCAAAGACTAGTCGCTATTACAAAGAAAAAACAACTGAGCAAATTCTAAGAACATATAATTCATACATTATGAATTATCCTGCAGAAGTTGTGAAAATAATGAAAAGTATAGAAAATACTGAAATTAAAAAATAATATTAAATATAAAAGGCCTCACGTTGTGAGGTCTTTTATATTTTTTTCAAAGTTTCAATCATTAGACTTTTTTCACCATTGCGTTCGGTGACTTTACCTTGCAGGGCGATGATGTTGTCGATGACTAAAATATCTTTAACTG
>CAYVBT010000014.1:3229-14678 GCA_964449885.1 uncultured Candidatus Saccharibacteria bacterium | reverse complement strand
AAAAGTTTTGAGAAGACAACAGCATCGATTGAACCTGAGAGATCGGTGAGTTTAATGAAAGCCATACGGGCATTATTTTTAGTGGTCACAATTCGAACATCGTCGATAATAGCCGCGACGGTTACAGGGGTATTTACTTTTATTTCAGTTTGAATTTTTTTAATTAAAGTTCCAAACTTTTCAATTTTTTCTTTATAAGCAGTAAGTGGGTGGCCGGAAATATATAAACCTAATAATTCTTTTTCCCAAGTTAATTTTTCTTTCATATTGGCTACCTCTTGTGGAAGAAGTGACAATTTTACTTCAACTCCGCCAATTGAACCAAAAAGGGAATCTTGGTTAGCATTGCCTTTTATTTCTTTATTAAAGGAAAGTAGTGTTTCTAAGTTCCCAATTATCATATTTCGCTCAGCCAAGTCGTCCATAGCGCCAGATTTTGCCAACGCCTCAACAGATTTTTTATTTAAATTTTTATGATTAATCCGTTCGAAAAAATCAGCGAGTGTTTTAAATGAACCATGTTGTTTCCTTTCTTCAATAATTGAGTCAGCTATATCAGTACCTAAATTTTTAATAGTGTAAAGTCCGAAACGAATAGCGCGGTCTGTCTTTTTTCGACTATCCCCAATAACTGTGAAGCCACCAAAACTTTCATTTATATTAGGTGGTAAAACTTTGATATTCATTTTTTCACATTCATGAACGATTTCCGCGACTTTTTCAATATCACCTGATTCAGATGTTAAAATAGCAGTCATGTATTCAACAGGGAAGTTGGCTTTTAGGTAAGCTGTTTGATAAGCAACTAACCCATAAGAGGCGGCATGAGCTTTGTTGAAACCATAAGCCGCGAAAGGTTCAATTAAATGCCAAAATTCTTGAGCCCTTTTTTCAGTCATACCATTTTTTACGAATCCTTCGAGTAATTTACTTTTTTCGGCCTCCATCACTGCGGGGATCTTTTTCCCCATAGCTTTTCGAAGTTTATCGGCTTCAAGCCATGAATATCCGGCTAATTTAATAGCAGTCATCATGACATCATCTTGATAAGTTATAACTCCGTATGATTGATCAAGGATATCACGAAGGCGGGGGTCAAGATAAGTGATGGCTCTTGGATTATGCTTTCGTTTAATATATTCTGGGATTGATTCCATTGGACCTGGACGGTATAGTGCCACCATAGCGTTAATATCGTGAATAGTTGTAGGTTTTAGTTCTTTTAAGTAGCGCGTCATCCCTGAGCCATTAAGCTGAAATAGACCCATTGTCTCACCACGAGCAAGCATTTCAAATGTTTTTTTGTCAGCTAAGTCAATCCGGTCAATATCGATATCGATGTCATGGATTTTTTTTACTAGTTTTACGGCCAGAGCCAGGATGGCCAGATTTTTAATTCCCAAGAAGTCGAATTTTGGAAGTCCGGCATCTTCAATACTATACATATCGTATTGAGTGATAATGTTTCCACCTTTTGGATCAAATTGGACAGGCGTAAATTCATAAAGTGGACGAGGAGCCATGACAACACCGGCGGCGTGAACGGAGATGTGACGAACACAACCTTCCATTTTTTTTGCTAGGTCAATTATTTTTTTTGTATCTAGTTCAGTTTTGTAGGCAGCTTTTAATTCAGGGACAATTTTCATGGCATGGTCAATTGTCATTGGCATACCTTGCGAGCCAAGTGGCACCATCGATGATATACGGTCTCCAATGCTATATGGATAGCCCAAGGCTCGCGCTACATCGCGGATTGAACCTTTAGCCATCATTGTCCCGAATGTTCCAATCTGAGCGACTTTATCTTCACCATATTTTAATTTAGCATAAGCAATAATTTCATCTCGACGATTATCAGCAAAGTCCATATCGATATCGGGCAACGATGGACGCTCCGGGTTTAGAAATCTTTCGAATGGTAATTTGTAAGTAATAGGGTCGACTTTTGTAATACCAATTAAATAAGTTGTTAGTGAACCAGCCACCGACCCTCGGATATTTGTATATATTTCATTTTCACGAGCATGTCGAAGTAAATCAGAAACTACTAAAAAGTAAGCCGGATAGCCTTTTTGCTTAATAATACCAAGCTCATATTCCAATCGGTCAATATAAACTTTTGTTTGTTCTAATCCACGAAAAGCAAATCCTTCATATGCTAAGTCTCGCAATACCTGGTCGGCCGTTGTCCCTTCTGGGATAGGGAAATCAGGGAAGTAAGCAGTGCCTAATTCAAGATCATATATTTCACACAAGTCGGCGACCATTTTTGTGTTAGAAACAGCTTCAGGTATATCTTTAAAATATTTAAAAGCAGTTTTTTCATCAATCAAAGAAAAATCATCTTCTGGAAATTCAAAATTTCCAGCATCTTTAACATCTGCTCCGGTATTAACAGCAAGTAAGGTATGGTGGGCATCATAATCGTCAACACACAGATAGTGAGAATCTTGACCAGCGACAACTGGGATATTAAATTTTTTACTAAGGGCAATAATTCCTTTTCTTAATTTTTCATCATTTTCAACATGGGGGTGGGAATGAACTTCTAGAAAATAATTTTCTTTTCCGAAAATATCTTGGTGCTCTTTAATTATTTCTTCAGCTTTTTCATTATTTCCAGCTAAAATTGTTTGAGACAGTTGGCTACCCATACAACCAGACAAACAAATAATTCCTTCATGAAATTCTCGAAGTATTTCTTTGTCCATTCTGGGTTTATAATAATACCCCTCAAGATTAGCGAGTGTAACTAAACGCATTAAGTTTTTATAACCTTGTTTATTGCGAGCAAGTAGGGTTAAATGGCGTCTTTTATTATCTATACCGGGCTCTTTATCTTTTCTTCCACGTTCAGCGATGTATGCTTCAACACCGATAATCGGCTTAATTCCGGCTTTTTGGCATTCTTTATATAGCTCAATAGCTCCGTACATATTACCGTGGTCCGTAATAGCTATAGCATCCATGCCGTTTTTCTTAGCGGTTTTGACCATATCGGGTATTTTAGAAAGCCCATCAAGCAGGGAATAGTGAGAGTGAGTATGTAAATGTATGAATTTAGAATCAAGTTCGGTCTTTTCCATATTTTCTTAGTATAGCAAATAAGGTATGATTGCTCTATATGGACAAGATGGTTAAATATATTGTAGGAATAGATGAAGTTGGGCGGGGGCCGATTGCTGGGCCGGTGGCGGTCTGTGCTTTTTTAATTAAAGATGAAGAAGCTTGCACAGGCAAGGCCTGTGCAGAACTACCGAAGCTTCGCGACTCGAAAAAACTATCTAAAAAACAAAGGGAACTCTGGTTTAATTTTTTGAAAAAAGAAAAAGAAAAAGGAAATTGTGATTATGTTGTTTCTTTTGTTTCATCAGAAAATATTGATAAATTTGGTATTGCCAAATGTATTCAAAAAGCCCTGAATTCCTCTTTATTGAATTTAATTAAAACTAGCGGACTAGAACCTAGTTCCTATAAACTAATGTTAGATGGTGGTTTACATGCGCCAGTTGAATATATTCACCAAGAAACAATAATTCGTGGTGATGAACTTCATCCAGTTATTTCCATGGCTTCAATTATGGCTAAAGTTACTCGTGATAAAGTGATGACGAATTTTGCGAAAGGGTATCCAGGATATGGATTTGAAAATCATGCTGGCTATGGCACAAGGGCTCATTATGATGCCATAAAAAAACATGGCCAAACCCCAATTCACCGCAAAACTTTTATCCATTAATTAGTAATTTTTTTCTAGCCAAGTTTTAATTATCTTTTTATCGTCTTTAATCCAAGCGGCGTTGGAGGCGATTTTTTCGTAAATTTGTTCAAGAGCTCGTTCAGCCCCAGGAGTAGCATTCTTCTCAAAGAATTTTTGAGCATCTTTTAAGTCTTTTAATTTTATGTGATTACCGAGAGGCGAGAGAATTCCAGATAAAAAATGTCCGCCATCTCCATAAATTTTTAGAAGTGTATTCCAATTATTTCTAATAAAAATCCAAGTTAGTTCACGCCCTTCTTTGTTTTGCCAAGTTGCTGAAAGTAAAAATGGTGCGTCTTGATCACGAACATGGTCAGACATTATAAAAGATAATGTTTTATCTAAAAGATTTTTATCAGAAAATGCCGTAAGGGCATATCCTAGTCGGTCTTTTTCTTCGTGTAGTAATTCTTTTTTATACAAGCCTTCGAATAATTTCCAATCATTTTGTTTTCCAGTTGAAGCCACTGCTTTATATACGACTGATCGAATATTTGCATCAATTATATTAATATTTCTTTCTTTAAATATTTTTTTTAATTTATTTATTACTTTTGTATCACCATAGAGTATTGATTGTGAAAGAGCTAGATTACGTAAAAATGCATCTGAATGTTTTTCACCAACTTTTTTTTCAAAACCCATTTTCTCAACTATCGGCGAAAACAAAGATTGAGCATAAATTTTATATTTATCCGCAAATACTTCTTTTGAAATTAAATTATATATTTTATTAATGCCTCCAGCGATTTCGGCCCAGACAATGTATTCCAATTCATCCTTATAATTTAAGGTAAATTTGAGGGCTGTATCACTTTTAATATATCCACCCTCAGCAAGAGCAAATAGATCTCTGATTATTCCCAAGCGATCTTTTGTTGAAAGTGAATTATTTTTTATCTCCTCGGCTAATTTTAAAAGGGTAGATTCATCGTAGCATACACGCATAAAAGTATCTTCTTCTTTATTTATTTTACCAATTGAAGTTCCAAGAAGTGGAGCAGATTTTTTTGTCATTAATAAATTCATTAATTCTTTATTTTTGGTTTTTTCATTAAGATTTTCATATTTAATTGGAATAGACCAAAGAGTTTTTTTCTTTGAAGAATTTTTATATTTTAAAGCTTCAATTCTGCTTGAAAAAAATCTTTCTTGACTAATATTCCAATTTTGTCCAACTCCAGGAATTTGGTAAAGAGAGACGAGTGGATAACCAGTTTCTTTTGTCCAAATAGACATTATTTCATTAACATTTTTATGGCTAACTTTTTCAAATGAATCCCATAAATCTTTTGTATCGGTATTTTTGTAACTATGTTTTTTTAAATAATGCCGAAGTCCATCTCTAAAATTATCATGACCAATATATTCGGCCAGCATCCGGATAATCGCAGAACCCTTCGCATAAGAAACCATATCAAAAATTTCGCTAATCTCATCGGGATGATTTACTTTTATTTCGATTGGATGAGAATTAGAAAGTGCATCTAACTTCATCGCAACGGCATAACGATCAGCTATGTATAAATCCCATATATGCCACTCTGGAAACATTTTATCTATACAGAAATTTTCCATATATGAAGCAAAACCCTCATTGAGCCAAAGATCTGTCCACCACCGCATAGTCACTAAATTGCCGAACCATTGGTGTGCAAGTTCATGAGCAATAACAATAGCAACCCATTGTTTCGTCGATTGGGAAGTATTTTCTTTGTCGACTAATATTGCAGTCTCACGAAATGTTACAGCCCCCCAGTTTTCCATCGCGGCACTTCCGAAATCAGGGATCGCAATTAAGTCGAGTGTTGGTAGTGGGTAGGGAATATCAAAATATTCATTATAAAACTCCAGCGACTTTATTGCGACTTCAAGAGCAAATTTAGCTTGGTATTTTTTTCCAAAAGTTGTGAACACTCTGACCTGTATATCATCTTTTGTTTTCCCTTCTAAATATTCAAAATCACCAATGATAAAAGCAAGTAAATAAGTCGACATGCGTGGTGATGGTGCAAATGAGACAACTTTATATCCGGCACTATGTTCCACTGTTGTTACGGGTAGGGTATTTGATATGGCGGTGTGTTTGTCGGCGATGATTAATGACACCTCAAATATGGCTTTATGTTCGGGCTCATCGAAGCACGGAAAAGCTCGGCGCGCGTCGGTTGATTCAAATTGGGTTGTGGCAAGATATTTCTCTTGGCCATCTAAAATATATTTACTTCTATAAAATCCTCT
Organism: uncultured Candidatus Saccharibacteria bacterium; assembly: GCA_964449885.1. GTDB lineage: Bacteria > Patescibacteriota > Minisyncoccia > Phycocordibacterales > UBA9973 > UBA8515. The sequence goes on along the minus strand of CAYVBT010000014.1, from coordinate 8,674 downwards.
TAAGTTTTCATTAATAATACCTTTAAAAACAAGGGATATTTCACTTTTGCCTTTAATCTTGTTTTTAAAATACAAAGTTACTGTTTCATTTTTCTCATCATAAGTTATTTTTGAGCTAAATTGTTTATTATTTTTACTACCAATACTAGCAGTCTCTACGTCTATGTCTTTACTGTGCAATGTAATTTTATTAATTTCTTTCGTTGTGTTTATTTTAATAATTTCATTACCCGAAAAAGTAAAAGATTCTAAATCTGGTTTAATTGTTAATTTGTATGAAATTGGTGAAATATGATTCGGTAGTCGTCCCGATTTTTTATTTTTATTTTTCATCCCAGTACTAAAATTTTAAGTTCATAATATTTTTCTTTATATCCCGTAATCAAAAATTTAGTACGGGACAGGTTTTATTTTGAGGCTTGTTCGATTCTTTCTAATGCAACAATGAACGCCGCGCGACGAATGTCGGTATTTAATTCTTTAGATTTATTCCAAATAATTTCTGTTTCTTCTTCCATTATTTTTTTTAATTTTGTAAATACATCGATTTCCGTCCAATGTTCACTCTTTAGATTTTGTTCCCATTCAAAAGTTGAAACAGTCACTCCTCCCGCATTGGCTAGGATATCTGGTACAACTGGAATTTCTCGGGCAAATAAGATGTCGTCTGCTTCTGGAGTTGTTGGACCATTAGCAAGTTCTACAATTAATTTTGCTTTTATATTTTTGGCATTCTTTTCGGTAATTTGATTTTCAAGTGCTGCAGGGATTAATACATCACACTCGATTTCTAGCAGTTCATCGTTGGTAATCTTTTTGGATCCTGGGACATTAATAATTGAGCCATTATTTTTTTTGTATTCATTTAATGCTTTTATATCAATGCCACCTTCTTTTAAAATTGCACCTTTTGAATCAGAAATAGCAATGATTTTATGCCCATGGTCTGTTAGTATTTCAGCAGCATTACCTCCTACATTTCCAAATCCTTGAATTACTACTTTACAAGAATTTCCTAAATTTAATTTGTTTTTAATAACATCAAATACATAAAATCCTCCAAGACCAGTCGCTGGACCTCGGCCTTCAGAACCACCAAATGCAATTGGTTTGCCTGTAATGACGGCATTTGTTGTGTCGCCTGTAATATTTTTATACTCATCTACCATCCAAGACATTATCTCAGGAGTTGTGTTTACATCTGGAGCGGGGACATCAACTTGCGGTCCAATCACTGGGGCCATAAGTTTTATCCAACCACGGGATAATTTTTCAAGTTCATTTTTTGATAATTTTTTAGGATCAACAGTTATTCCACCTTTTCCTCCACCCATTGGAATATTTGCTACAGCACACTTGAGAGCCATCCAAAAAGCCAAAGCTTTGACTTCATTAATGTCGGTGTCTTGATGATAGCGAATACCACCTTTGTATGGCCCACGAGCATTATTATATTGAACACGATATCCTTCAAATACTTGGAGAGAACCATCATCCATTGTGACTGGAATAGAAATACGGATTTCTCTATTTGGTTGAGCTAATAATTTTAAAAAGTCAGGACTGAATTGTTTAACTTTTGTCGCTCTTTCTAATTGCGACATAGCATTTTGAAATGGATTATTCATGTATTCTTTGGCATGCTGTAGTTTTTTCAAGCAGCCTAATTTAAATTAATATTTTTTTATTATACCTTTTTTCGGTAAAAATTGATAATTGTCATTATATCTATATTTATCAAGGGATAATTAGATAGCTTTAGGCCTTGACAAATTAGAACAATATATGCTATAATAAACCAATGGAAAACAAAGTAACAAAAAATTTAATAATCCTTGGAATCATTGTTTTATCATTTATTTTTACCAATAATGCTTCGGCTTATTGTCAGAGATATGCTTTTTCAAATCGATTAGTTGATCCTAATTGTATTGAAGAAGAAATTTATTATAATAATTATGAATCAAATTCAAGTGTTAGTTCGACATCTAGTACCCAAAGAACAACGCCAGATAATAATGTTGTAAACAATTATTATTATTATCCTACGACAACAAAGACAACGACAAGTAATTCTTCTACTACAAGGTCAACAGTAGATACTACGAAAGATACTACAAATAGTAATTCTAGTAATAATTCGAACTATGATTCAAATTATAGTTACGGAGAAAATGATTACAACAATGTTTATAGTAATGGTCTTGGGGCTTCTGTTTATGACAGTGGTCAAAATGGGACCGACATCACAGCTTTATCATTAAAAGGCTCAGGTAGTTTTATGCCAAGTTCAATTTGGCAATGGATTCTAGTTGTACTCTTAATATTAATTATTATTGTTATTGCTCGAATGTTTGTTCGAAAACCAAGTCCTGCTGATCACGATGTTCATCCTGCTCATGCACATTAATTCTAAATCACAGATTTCAAAAACCCCTTCGACCTAAGTCGGAGGGGTTTTTGCTTTTTATCTCTATTTTTGATATTATAATCTCATCTACAAATGTAGATTATATTCCGTGGTAGCTCAGCGGTGGAGTGAGGATTGGGATGGGACCCAATCCGCAAGACCTTGAATGTTTTGTAATCAAAATGTGAAAGGTATACAGTCTCTGTAAGAGAATCGCCTGTGGGGTTATCGCTTTACAAAAAGTTCAATTCAAGTTAAATAATTAGTAAAACCGTATTATATTCCGTGGTAGCTCAGCGGTAGAGCGATCGCCTGTTAAGCGATTGGTCGTAGGTTCGATCCCTACCCACGGAGCAGAGTAGAATTAACAAGCGAAAACTCGCTTGTTTTTTCATTTAACCCTTGTGCGGTAAGGAATGTTTTAATTCCGAACCTTGGATATTCCAACTTGATAGATTGTATTCTCTCAACGAGCTTATTTATTGAAATCTTATTGTTAATTATGAGTTTATTGCCATTCCATATTAGGTTAGAACCTAGTTTTGAAAGCATATTTCTTTTTGCTTGAATTGTTCCATCTTTAAAAACTTTTTCCAACTGCTGAGTAATGTCTACAATTTCGTTCATTTCAGAATACCAATCAACTGTTTTTCTTTCTGTATTTGTATCTTCATATTTTTTAGCAAGAGACTCTAAGTCAGATTTGTATTCGTCTTCCGTTATTTGACCATCTCTTAACATCTCTCTGAGACGAGATTTTTTATTTATATACTCAATTTTTCTATCTTCTTTATTTCTTTCTATTAAAACTTTTTCACCAATTTCCTTTTCTTTTAATTCCGTGATGTACTTTTTAGACCAATCAGCCATTTCCTTTGAGAAGATAAGATTTTCATCAATAAACTTGTTTAATTCTAGGTTAATTACAGTTTCAGAGATAGATTTAGTTTTTATACCCGCCTTTTTATTTTTAACGTCATAGTAATGAACATACCCAATATATTTAGGATTATTTAGTTGAGATATTTCTTCTCCACATTGAGGGCAATGAGTTTTACTACTATAAGCGAACTTCTTTTTACAATCACATATCAGTTGATATTTTACATCTTGACCCATAAAGTGACCTTTATCAGAGTTTATAAAGCCAGAGAACACAGTTTTGTGTTCTTGTATCTTGGGTACATTCCTGCCAGATAAAATCATTTTAATTTTATTATGTTGGTCTTCTGTAATTAAACGTGGTAAGTCTTTAGTTAGTTCATATCTTTGTTCTCCTTGAATAAAAAACCCAGCATATATAGGGTCTTTTATTATTTCATATATTCTTGATTGAACAATAGAATTACCCCCGCTACGTTTTCTTAAAACAGTAGTTAGCTGTAATTCATTTACAGCATATTGATATAATTTACCAGCAGAATAAGTTCCAGTTAAAAACATATCAAGAAGGATTTTAATTTTACCTAATTTTACTTCGTCAACTTTCCATTTGCGGTTTCCTTTTTCTTCAGATTTATCATTAAGAAAACCAAGAGAGGCAACTCCGTGAGGTACTCCCATACGTGCTTTCTTTTCTTGTCCGCGTTTAACATTTATTGAAAGTTCTTTTACGAATTGTTTACCCTGACTAAACTCCACAGACAGAACTATTACATTATCCCAAGGATAAAAAACCTTATCGTGAGTTATTATTGCCTTAAGAAGTCCAGAACTTAGTAAGTCAATTATTTGACCACCTTCTGTCATATTTCTTGCTAGACGGTCAGCTTTCCAGCAGACGATGGCATCTATCTGACCACCTCTTATCATAGACATCATTCTTGAAAACTCTGGTCTAACCCCTTCAGTCTTTGCAGACTTTGACTCTTTAAATATTTCAACAAACGGTTTAAGTTTGTAGTAATCAGCAATTCTTACAGCTTCATCAACTTGAGATTGAATTGATAATACTTGCTTGTCTTCACTTTCTGAAGATTTACGATTGTAATCTCCAACTTTTAATTTTGTAAAATCTATTGTATTCATATAATAAAAATGAGGTAACGACTATTTCTTTTAGTTGCTACACCAAAGGAAGGTCATTACCTCGTTTTTGTATACAAAATACCGTTAATTCGTATTTTATATTTATCTTCCTATTGGTGTAGCTTTCATATTATAACATATATTTTTAATTTTATTGATTTTGAGAATTGAGAAGCCTATTTCTTGTCATACAACGACTTAGGTCAAGTACGTCATTAAGGATATGTTCTCGCTCATTTTTTGCCATTATCTTGTCGTCCTCAGTAGAGTTAGAAAGATTGGTTAAGTGCTTAATAAGACCCCTTCTTTCTGAATTAACATATTCATCTTTGGGGACTAATTTTGTAAAGGCTCTTGTAATTGAGTCTTGATTAAACCCTTTACCTGACACTGCAATTGCTAGTGCTGGAATTGCACCAATACCTATTATTTTATTTTGTATATGCTTAAAATTACTTTTTATACTTTTCATACTGTTTCATTTAATTTAATAATTTATTTTTTGCTTCGTTTAATGGAAGTTTTAATAATTCAATATTTCTTTCTGCTAATTGAGCTACTTTTTTTGCATCTTCTAAAATTATCCTAATTTTATTTTCCAATCCACTTTTTCTTATTTCATTCCAATCATAACCATCTAATCTGTGTGTAGCATTCCATCCCATATTTTCATTCCAAGCTGGTTCTATGCCTTGAATATTCCTTCCTATTAAAGCTACACCATTTTCAAATATAGTTCTGGTTTCTGGATTATTAAATAAATAATAGGCTTTATGTGCTTCTTCACTTTCAATAATGTAATATTGTTCGTCCCTAAACCCTGTAAGTATTTTTATCTTCATATAGTTTTATATTTTTCTTTAGTTAATAATTTTTCAGATTGATACTTTCTTATTGCACTTTCTAACGCTACCCACTTTTCATACAATTGTAATGGAGTAGTAATTGTCGGGAAGAACTGTAATCCATTAGTTTTTGGTAAGCTTTCTTCTACAACTTTTATTACT
>CAYVBT010000014.1:0-3219 GCA_964449885.1 uncultured Candidatus Saccharibacteria bacterium | reverse complement strand
ACAAGCTTTTCTTTGCGTCTTATTACCATAAAAGTTTTTACTAGCTGGGTTTAATTTTTCAAAAGACTTTATGAGAAGTGGAATGTTATCCGAGCTTGTCTCAGTAGTATCCTTCTCTATACTATCCTCTTCTAACCTAACCTTACCTAACCTAACCTGTGTATCCTCTTTGTGTACATCTTGGATACATTTAGTATCCATATCAATTCTAGATTTAGATAATAATTTCAACTCTTTTTTATAAATATTCAAATATTTTGAAGCAGTATATCTATCTTTTTGAATGTAATTATTTTCTTTCCACTCAGAAATTACTAGAACTCTATCATCAAAGACATTAACAAATCCTTTCGCTTGAAGTATCTTCAAGTCATCTGGTTTACTATCCGTCATTCGCATAATAGAAAAATGTTCACAAAAACCATCATCATCGGCATTCATCCCTAAATGAAAATATAAACCTTGAGAGCTAGAAGGCATCATTAAAAATTGACTTGAGTTTGTTATAGTTTTTGAAAACATTCTTCTTTGAGCCATATATTTAATATTTATTTAATTGTTAATATTTATTCTTAAACTTTCTGCTAATATATTCAGAAGCAAATCACCAATCTCATTAACTTCTTCATTGGATAAAGAAACTTCAAAATCACTCCCATATGATTTTGAGAGAACAATCCTTAAATCTTTTATTGCATTGGACGAGAGCTCCATTGCTATATTGTGACTTATAAATTAAAAGAGGATAAGACTAGCTAAAGTCAGGGCTAATCTATTACATACGAAAAATATACACTTATAATATAAGTATATTTTTAAATTAAATATTTTATAAACACCCTACTTAGTCCAATAAAAAATTATATTCTTTTTTATTTAAATAATAGATATTTTTTACTGCACTTTTATCTGTAGATATTAAATCTTTTGTGACTTTGCATTTCTTTTGAAAATTACCATTTATTTCTTCTATCTCTTGCTTTAAAGTTTGCTGGGTAGTTTTACCTTTATTTTCTTTCCATAAAGACTCAGCTAGAGAGCTTACTGACATTCCATTTTTTGATTTTAGCAATGCAATAAGTATCTCAAATCGTTGGGGATTTTTTCCTTTCATTGAATAACGACTAGAAGGGTTTTCAGATAAATACACACTATTGTTCTGTTCTTCTTTATGAAAAATTACATTTCTTTCAAACATATTTTTTCCATTCGGGGTTATTTGTTTATTTAAGTTATTTACTAATTCAGTATGAAAAGAGATTAAGCCAGAACCTTTTACAGTATGAGGGTCTATTGCTACAGAAGCATCAAATTGTTGATGGTTTATTATTACGTTGTATAATTTACCAATATTTTTAATTAAAATACCAGCAGAAGACGAAGAAAATAGAGTATCAGCAATTCCATTTAAAGGATAAGTATCTTTAATAAAACGGAAGTACCGAGTAATTGCAGAAAAAAACTTATCATAGTCTTTTTCATTTATTACTTCATCAAAAAGTTTATTTAATTTTTTAAGAGAGTTGTCCATTTTTATATTTCTACATTGAAGAATAATTTTTAAAATTAAGGTTTTCTGGATTATATTTACCTGCTTCACTGAATATGTCCAAACCTCTACCCATTGGGGAATAAGAATGGTCTACATATTTTTCTTTTTCTATTCCAGTACCATTATCTGGTATTTTTGCTAATTTATCTTTCAATTCAACAATCTGTTCCAAAGTAAGTTTAATTGTATTAAAATGTATTACAGGCTTTTCTTCTTCACACAAAATTGAAGCTTGAACTCCAGTTCTAATACCCCTAAAATCATAACCCCTTAATTCCAGTTCTTTTATTATAATAGAACTATTAAAGACCTTATGGGGTTGGTCTATTACCGATTGACCGTATCCAGCTTCCCTTAACGCTCCAGCTTTAGATTTTCTACCACCTTCAATCCATAAATCTAATGCTATCAATTGTCTTGCTGTTGGTTTTTTATCTAAGGTAACCATATGTTCTATATTATATATAAAAAGAGCTTATTTTAATAGCTCTCTGTGTGTTCATTTTCCTACCTTTTCCTACCATATACCACCATTAACTTTTTTAATTTTCTGTATAGATTATTTTCGTCCTAACTTTTCTAGATATTTTGCCAGAGCTTCCACTCCCTCTATCTCGTTTATAATGCCTTTCTTGCACTTAGGGCAGATACTCTCATCTTTTATATACAAACCCTCTGTATTGCAGATTAGACACATTTCTGAGCCTTGTAAGTATGGCTGTAGTGCATTACAAACCGTACAATACTGCCTATTTATATATCCTGCTAAATATTTCTCCCTTTTCTCTACTACTGACAGATCGGCATCTTCTTCTCTGACTGATGATTTCCATATAGGAAAACACATTTCTCTAGTTGTTCTAAAGGTGCAATCTTCGTTATTACATTTATATTGGATAACTGATGACATATTATTTTAATCTTTGCTCTTTTAAGTCCATCTCTAACATTACTAAGAGTGTCTCTGCTTTCTCACTTCCTTGTAAGTCTGATTGTATTCGTCTCTTTATCGATCTCTGTATCTAATATTTTAATTGATTGATTTTCGCTCATAATTTTATTTATATTTATTTTCTAGTAGACAATATCCAATAGCTTCATTTTGAGTTTTAAAATCTTTAAAATTATCATAAATATAAACATTGTCAGCATAGACAATTTTTTCTAAACAATCCCATCTTTGTTTTTGTGAGTGAGAGTAAAAAAATCCACCAATAATGACGATAAACAAAAAAATAAATATTGCGGTTGTTGTTTTATTATTTTCAATATAATTAAGCATAAAGATTATAAATAGTTATCAATGCGACCCATATACAAAATATAAAAGCAAAAGTCATTAACTTTGTATCCTCATCAGCTTTCTTGTTTGCAAACTTAGAAATTAACCACGCTATTATTACAATAGGAGCAAATGAACCAATTACACCTGCAATATCAGAGGCGACCCCACGACCACTCACACGATAAGACGCAAAGATATTTAATACACTGAACACAACAATAGCACCAATAGATAATTTCTTTTTCATAGTTTGTCTTAATTAAAATTGATAAGACCTATGCAGTAGAATTATAAAAACAAAAAACCTACCACATAGGTGAAGACCGAAGTCTTCCATATCCGTTTCCAGATATGACTGCAACAGTAGCCCTATATGATAGTT
>CAYVBT010000013.1:20706-20927 GCA_964449885.1 uncultured Candidatus Saccharibacteria bacterium | reverse complement strand
TGTTCCCCCTTTAGTATTAAAATCTGCATCACTTAATAATCCCCCTGCTACTGTCCCCCAAGTTAATACCCCACTTCCATTATTTGTTAAGACTGTACTTGCTCCACCTTGAGATGCGGGTAGTGTGTAATCTACTCCACGTAAACGCATTTCGGTCACAGTAGGAGCCAACATAAATTGATTGGGTTTTGTATTTGAAATATACCCACCATTAACACCAC
>CAYVBT010000013.1:20483-20696 GCA_964449885.1 uncultured Candidatus Saccharibacteria bacterium | reverse complement strand
AGAGAATTAAGCCCATTTGCAGTGTTACCATGACCTGTAGTGTTTGAATATAAAGACTGGAAACCAGTAGTGGTGTTACCATTTCCTGTAGTGTTTGAGTATAGAGACTGAGAACCAATACCTGTATTACCATCTGCCGCATTTGTAACCGTTCCACCTCTACCAGCTTGGTAACCTAAGAATGTATTACTTTGTGCACCAGCAACAAGATTA
>CAYVBT010000013.1:18511-20344 GCA_964449885.1 uncultured Candidatus Saccharibacteria bacterium | reverse complement strand
GTAGGAGCCAACATAAATTGATTGGCTTTTGTATTTGAAATATACCCACCATTAACACCACTGCCTAAAATTATTGAGTTTGAATATCCACCAGTACTAGCAAATGAACCAATAATAATTGAAGATAGACCGTTTGTAGTATTATCAACCCCGTCAAAATATCCAGATTTCTGACCAATAAATATTGAATTAACAGCATTAACGGCAAGATAACCCGTCTCAGTTCCTAAAAATATTGAACTTGATGCATTAGCAGCATAATGACCAGTATACTGACCTAAAAATATTGAATTGTAAGCATTTGTGGCATAATCACCAGCCCAAGGACCTAAAAATATTGATCGAGAGGTAGAGGTAACTCCACTCCCTGTCCCCGTTAGTCCAGTTGAGAAAAGATTTGAACCATTAACAACTGTAATAGGAGAAGAAGAGACTAAAATATCCCCACTCCCTAAAATCGAACTACCATTAATAGTTTTAATATCAGTTCCTGATGTAACTGCACTTATATTGCCTGCACCATCAGCTTTAACTAATCCATTAATAGCTCCAGTAATTGGGTCAGTCTCTATTGTGTTTAGATTAACAGTACAATCAAGTGACCCTGGTGTACAAGTTGGGTCTAATGTTTCACCTGGATTATAAATACCAATAGCAAAAATGTTGGCATAGGCTCCGAGAAGTAATATGAAAAAGAATATGGAGAGTAGTTTAGCCCAGTGGAATTTTGGTAGTTTTAATTTATTCATTTACGGTTATATTATACTACAAAAACAAACAAAAACATCATTTCGTGGGGATAAATCAACCTTTTGAAATATAAGTTATTTGTTTTTCTTCCAGTCCTCTATATCTTTATGATTTCCAGAAAGTAAAACTTTTGGAACTCGATATTTTTTACCATTATGCTCAAATATTTCAGGACGAGTGTATATCTCACTCGATGAGACTCTTTCTTCTTCTCTTGAATCAAAATTACCGAGCACTCCTTCTATTTGTCGAGAAATAGAATCAATCAATATCATAGCTGGTATTTCTCCGCCAGTTAAAACATAATCCCCTATTGAAATTTTTCTAGTCTTTAAAATTTTATCAACACGAGCATCTATACCCTCATATCTTCCACAAATCATAATTATGTCGGTATATTTTTGGGAAAAATTTTTTGCCATTTTTGTTTCAAATTTTTCGGCTGATGGAATAAAATTAATTATCAAGATTTTTGATTTTTGATTTTTGATTTTTGATTTTACATTCTTAATTCGTAATTCGTAATTCGTAATTTTAATCAAGGCTGATTCCACCGCCCTGATTACCGGATCCGCTCGCATGACCATACCCGGACCTCCGGCATAAGGCTTATCATCAACTTGGGCTGAGACATTACCATCGGGCCAGACTTTTTTATATTTACCAGTCACAAATTTACGAGGATTAATAAAAGTCACTTTTATTTTTTTTTCTTTTATGGCCCTACCTAAAATAGACTCACTTAAATATGAGTCAAACATTTCTGGGAAAAGCGTTACTATGTGAAAATTCATATTTGAATAATAACACAAGTATAGCCCGACGGCTACGCCGTCGGGCTATACTTAATTTGTAATTAGTAATTATTAATTCGTATTTATTTCATCAATTCCCTTGTCATCTTCCCCACCACACCATCCCCTAAAAGTCCATTGGCAAGTTGGAATCTAATGACAGCCTTTTTTGTAAGTGAACCAAATGAAGTTGTTTCTTTACCTTGTGAACCTAGGTTGTAGAGAGCGATCGGATATCCGTGAGTATTTAGATAAACTTGCAAAGCCTTAACATCATTACCTTGCATAC
>CAYVBT010000013.1:7654-18501 GCA_964449885.1 uncultured Candidatus Saccharibacteria bacterium | reverse complement strand
TATTTGTTGTTATAGGAGTAGTGGTTGTAGTAATACTCGGACATTTTATTCCCGTTAGAGGACTAAAAAGAGTATAAGGTGTACAACCTTGTGGTATTTCGTTTGATGTTGGACATTTTAATCCAGTGGTGGAATCAAAGATGTCTCCTATTTTACAATTGTTTTTATTTTCAACTACTGGTATAACTTCTGTTAGTGTTGTTTCTACTAGAGGGATTGTAGTTGTTCCTCCCCCACCACCTCCTCCGCCACCAGATGATTTCTTTTTAATTAACAGGCCTTCACTTTGAACTGCCACTCCAGTGGTTGTTCCACTTTGAGCGATGGGGGTAACTTGAAATTTAATTACTTTATCTATGTCGTCAGTTGTTGAAACATATGAAATAGAATTTGAATTTGAGATTGCAACATTATCTCTATACCATTGATAAATAGAATTCCCTTCTGGATTTGATTCTTGATCAAAATAAACATATGAACCTGTTAAGGTATTCCCCGCATAAGCCGAACCTGTAATCGAAACCAAATTCGCTACCGGTCTTATATTACATGCAGTTGTCGTAAAAATCTCGTCATTACCATATCCTGTGCCAACACTATTTGTCGCATAGCTTCTGAAATGATATGTTGTTCCACAAATAAGTGAAGTGAGGTTTAATGAATAATTACCAACTCCGAATGAACCATTTTCTGTTTTTGAAGAACCATAATTTGTAGTTGTACCATAATTAAAACCTCGAATTGTTGTTTCTCCCCCGCTATCTATAATGGTTCCATTTAATAACGCAGTTGTCATAGTGATAGAAGAAGCTTCACTAGTTTCAACTTCTGGAATTAATATAGAGGATGTTGTAAATGTTTGATCTTCTCCATAATTTGTCCCAACCGAATTTGTCGCATAAGCTCGATAGTGATATGTCGTATTGGGAGTTAAAGAAGTAATGTTTGAAGAAAAAGAACCTATTTCAAGTGAGGCATTTTCTGTTGTTGTTGCTCCATAATTTGTCATTAATCCATATTGGAATCCCCGATGAGTTAACACTCCACCACTATTTGTTATTTCTCCATTTAATGAGACAGAATTTATACCAAGATTTGTAGCTGGTAAACTAATCACGGTTGGAAGAATTTCAGTTGTTGTTACGCTAAAAGTATCAGTTAGACCTCCAATATCTAAAATTAAATTTGTAGTAATACCACCCGATGTTGAGGAAGTTTGCTTGACTCTAATTGTATCTCCAGCAGAAACTGTTCCAGCCAGAGATGTATACGCTTCACCATTAATAGAATATTCACATAGCACACTTATACACGAAGTGATAGAAATTGGCGTTGGAGTATTTATCCAACCTATAATTGCAACATTTGATTCTATTATAGTATCAACATCAACTCCATTTTGATCGACAAAAATAGATTCCATAGGACTCTCAGCATATCGATAGGTCAAACCACTAACTGGCACAACTGTTGAAGTTATAGTCATAGTCGCTGTATTAGTAGCTCCACTTGTACTTGAAGACCAATTATTAGTTGTTGTCCTATTTAGGAAATTTGTATTTACATCCCCCCTTAATCCAACTTGCGGGTGAGATGGTGAAATATAGGCAGTTCCAATAAATGTTCCATAAATAAATTCAATTTTATTTGATGTTTCGTAAAGTTTAATTTGAAAATTTAAAGTCTCATCGTTATAAGTCGATCCATAACGTTGAATATTTTTCCATTGGATAGTAAAGACACGATTAGGAGCAGTGCCTGATGTTTGATATCGAATTTCACTATTTGTTTTACCTTGTAAATCACGAGAGAGGGCAGAAATAACTAAACCCGCGGTTCCAGTCGAAGAGATAGCTTCATAACCCAGAGAGCTTGTCCCTGTATGGAGGTAACCATTAGCATTGGCAAAAAGACTTGTAACAGGAATTCCATTTGCTGAGAAAATAAAACCCAGAGGAATTATTCCAGTTGGATCATCCCAACTACCAGATTGCCATAATGTCCCACCAGTAATTTCATTATATATTCCAATTGATTGAGAAAAATTATAGTTCGTAACAGAAAGAGCCATTGTAGTAATACTATATATATCTGTAACTCCTCCGATGCTTAATGTTAAGCTAGATGTTACATAATTCAAATCTGATGAAGTCTGCCGAACTTTGATAGTATCTCCATTTGAAACATTACCGGCAATAGAAGTATATGCTCCACTATTGATAGAGTATTCACAAAGAGTACTAGCACAAGAAGTGATCGATATAGGTGATGATATATTTATTCCCGAGACGGTGATAGTATTTGATTCAATAGATGTATTTAAAGCCACCCCGACTTGATTAACAAAATCGAAAGCGACAGGTACAGCATTTGGTGTTGTCGAAATACTAAATGTATCACTTAATCCTCCGATATTTAAAGTTAAATTGGTTGTTACATCTAATGTAGGTGAAGAAGTTTGTCTAACTTTGACGGAATCATTATTATTTACAACCCCTGGATTAGAAGTATATATCCCACCATTAATAGAATATTCACATAAGACACTACTGCAGTTTGTCATAGCTATAATTATAGGAGAATTTATTCCTGAGATTGATATAGTATTTGATTCAGTTGACGTATTTAATGATACGCCTGTTTTATCAGTAAAAGAAAAAGGGCTATCTAAAATATCATCAACGATCGTGGTTAAACTAAAAGTATCTGTGACCCAGCCAATATTTAAAGTTAAATCACAAGATACCCCACCATTATAAGATGTAGTTATCTTAACCTTAACTGTATCTCCATTTACGACGATTCCCGCTGTATTAGTATATGCTCCTCCGTTTATAGAATATAGACAACTATACCCCCCAGAACAACCAGAAATTGTAATTATAACAGGAGTATCAATTCCAGATACCGTAATTTGATTTGATTCAATAGTTGAACTCGTTGCAACATTTGTTTGATCAATAAAAGTAAATTGGTCGGGAGAACTATTATCATTATCAACAGAAAATGCTTCACTGGTGACATAATCACTTGTGTTAATCCCATTATTAACTTTAAAACGAATTTTAATATTATTACTTTCAATATTGCTTAAACCTATAGCTTCTGGATTCCTTGAATTAAATTTAAAATTAAATGGGCTCCCAGAATAATCCAAGCTAGATACATAACTATTCTTATCCCAACTATCTGAGAAAATTTCTGATTCATCACCATCAACTGGAATTTCCCAAGTAGTCCCTCCATCAATACTATATGAAAAATCACTCAATTGTTCAGTTAAATTTGGATAAGTATCCTTAACTTTAAAATTAACAACTATTTCACCGGTAGAACTAGAATAATTTATTTGTGTAGCAGGAATTATTCCATCAACATCATAACCTCCATTAGGGATATATGAATCAAGTGAATCTAGAGCAACTAAAGCATTTTGGGCATTGATTCTTTTACCGCTTAAAATTTTTCCGGCTAGAGACGGCAAAGAATCACCTGTCGCCATGATGATATTTTTTACACCAATATTAGTTAAATTTGGATTTGTACCCCAAATAAGAGCGGCCAACCCAACAACATGAGGGGTTGCCATAGAAGTTCCAGACATATATCCATATGAATTACCATTTGGACAATATGAATTACTACACACTGTACTATAAATACTTACTCCAGGCGCGGCAACATCAACAGATTTTGGCCCCCAATTAGAGAAACTCGCCATTGTATCACTTTGACCAGTCGCGGCGACAGAAATTATTCCATCTAAATTAAATGAAGCAGGCATGTATTGGTTTATATCGTTATTAGCCGAGTAATTTGCCGCAGCAGCAATAAATAAACCCCCGCTATCTTCAAATCTTTTTATGGCTTCTTTCTCTAGGGTACCACCACCACTAACATAACTAGCATTAATTAACTTGGCCCCATTTTGAGTGGCAAAATCATAAGCCAAAATATCAGAATAGGAATAATAATCAGACTTTAGGGCCATCAATTTAACATTCGGGGCTAAACCAACAATACCTCTTTCGTTATTTTTAATAGCTCCAATTGTTCCAGCAATATGAGTTCCGTGAGCATTTCCATTATAGCCAGAACCACTTGGAAATGGATCTTTATTGCCAAGAGCAAAATTATATCCATGAATACAACCCCCCAAAAAGTCTCCATTTTGGTCAACGCAATTTGTTCCATCCCACATATTATTGATAAGGTCTAAGTGTCCGTAACCAATACCATTGTCAACATCAGCCACAATAATTGTTGCATTTGTTCCTTCACTTAAGGTCCAAGCTTCAGGAGCATCAACATCGGCATCTGGTAATCCAGCTGTCGAGCCAATCAATTGTCCTGTATTATCTAATCCCCACAATAAATCTCTGTTGGTATCATTTGTATCAATGACAGCTGGAATGTGTTGATAGTTTGGTTCAGCAGCTTCAACATTAGGATTTTGTTTTAATCTAAAAATTAAATCCTCAACAGATTCACCGTTTTGAGTTTTATATAAAACAATATTGTAATTTGCGATCGTATCTTTAACTTCAATATTCTCATCAATTGCCAAAGAAGCAGCAACATTTTCTATTGCTTGTTCTCGAACAGCCATCGCCGAGGCATTCATTTTGCCAAAACTTTCAATTTTACCTAAACCAAGACTTGAATCCTTAAATTTAACAATTACTTCGCCGGGTGCATAAGGCGAATCACCTCCAAGTGATTGAGGTGCCTGTTCTAAATATTGAGCCTGACTCAAAGATGGAGACAGAAGGAAAAATAAAACCGAAAAAATAATAGTGGCCAAGAATTTATTTAGAAATTGATTTTTTTTATATATAGGCATACAGAATTAATTTTCTATCTTTCCTTTCATATTTATATATTAACACAAGAAAAGCCCGATGGCTACGCCGTCGGGCTTTTCCTAAATTTGTAATTATTTTATATTCCTTTCAAATCTTCAAGTGCTGAATCAACTGATTTTGAAGCTTCGCTTGCTGTCATTGTTGGTTGCTCTACATCAGCTGTTACTGGCGCTTCAACTCTTCCACCTTCTGGTTCATTGATCTTTAGGTTCACACGAGCATTATTCTTCATTCCGATTACTCGAAGAAGTGTTCGAATAGCTTTTGCTGTGTTTCCTTGGCGACCAATAATTTTACCCATATCTGCACTATTAACTGTCATGGTTATAAGTACACCCATCTCATCTACTGTGCGGTCAATCTTTACATCATTTGGATTATCAACCAAGGCTTTCACAATATATTCTAAAAATGCTTTATCGTCTGACATATTTTTTATAGTATTATTCGTAAATATCTGCAGTGTACCGACTACGACTGCTCTTAATTATTATATCACAATGTTCTTCTTACTTGCAACACAAAAACCTAAAGTATTTTAATTTAATAAAACCCGCTTAAAAGCGGGTTTTATTTAGGATTTCTTTAATTCTTTGCGGGCTTTTGTTGGAGATTTTTTAGATAAGACATTCTTCTTTTTACCTTCAATCAATTTCTGGTGGACAAGGAAATTATGAACGGTGTCAGAAGTTTGTGCTCCCATACTCATCCAATATTTTATTCGGTCAGTTTTGAAAATTACTTCCCCTTTTTTTAAATTATATGAGCCCAATATTTCTTTAAATTTACCACTTTTAGCAGAATTCTTAGAATCTGTTAAAAGGACTCGGAAAGCTGGATCATTTTTGCGCCCTATTCTTTGTAATCTAATTTTTAACATAAAAGTATCCTACCATATGAGCATTAAAAAATCAATATGATTCGTTGTTTTATGCTATACTCAAATAATGAAAGAAATACCGAAAGGCAAAAATTTTAATAATAAAATTGAAGGAATAATCAATATTTCTCATAGGGGCACAGGCTCAGTTAGAAGTATCGGTAATAACAATGTTATTGAAATCGAACATAGTTTTTTGCGAACAGCTTGTAATGGAGATACTGTTTCTGTTTTACTGCACCCACAAAAAAAAGACGGAGCCCAAACTGGAGAAGTATTGAAAATAATCAATCGTTCAAAAAAGGGCTATGCCGGTGTACTTGAAAAAGAAAATGAAATATATTTTCTAATTCCGTCTGATTTAAAAATGTATTCAGATATTATAATTCCACAAAATAAATTGGCGGGGGCAAAAATTGGCCAAAAAGTTTTTGTGACTATCACCGAATGGACTGATGCCAAAAAAGCTCCAATCGGAGAAATCACAAATATATTGGGTATGCCAATGGAACACAATGCTGAGATGGAAGCTATCGCTCTTGAAAAAGGATTCAATGCCACCTTCCCGACTTTTATTTTAAAAGAAGCCCAAAAAATATCTAATTTAGGAATCACCGAAAAAGATTTAAAAGGTAGAAAAGATATGAGAAATACGACAACCTTTACCATTGATCCAATTGATGCTAAAGATTTTGATGATGCTATTTCGTTTAAAAAACTTCCAAATGGCCATTTTGAAATCGGCATCCATATTGCTGATGTTTCTCACTATGTCCGATTAGGGACAGAATTAGATAATGAGGCAAAAAATCGTGGAACCTCTGTTTATTTAGTTGACCGGACAATACCAATGCTTCCGGAGGAACTCTCGAATGGAATTTGTAGTTTAAATCCTAATGTTGACAGACTAACTTTTGGGGCAATTTTTGAAATCGATAAAATAGGGCAAATTCATAATGAATGGTTTGGACGAACAATAATATACTCTGATAAAAGATTTTCATATGAAGAAGCCCAAAAAGTCTTGGATGATAAAAATGGAATTTTATTTGAAGAACTTTCTATTCTAAATAATATTGCCAAGAAACTTCTAAAGAAACGTTTTGACGAAGGAGCTATATCTCTTGAGCAAGACGAAGTCAAATTCCAATTAGATAAAAACGGTGTTCCTTTATCTGTCTTTACTAAAGTCCGGGGTGACACCAATAAACTGATTGAAGAATTTATGCTCCTGGCTAATCGGCGTGTGGCTGAATTTATGTCAAAGAAAAAGAAAGATGGAACAGACGGAGTTTTCGTATATCGAATTCACGATTTCCCCAATAAAGAAAAAATAAAAGATTTAGCTACCTTTCTAAAAAGGCTTGGACATAAAGTGACACTAAAAAATGGATTAATCCCAACTGAAGAAATAAATAAATTAATAATTAAACTTGAACATAGTCCAATCCGAGATACGATAAATACGGCAATCATCCGTACAATGGCCAAAGCTATATATTCAACAAAAAATATTGGTCACTATGGTTTAGGTTTTAAATATTACACTCACTTTACTTCCCCTATTCGCCGGTATCCAGATGTTATTGTTCATCGTTTACTTTCTGATTTTCTGGAAAATAAAACTATTCCAAAAGAGCGATGGTTCGAATATGAACAAATGAGCCAAGATGCATCATTGCGTGAGAAAGAAGCCGCCGAAGCTGAACGATCATCTATTAAATATAAACAAGTGGAATACATGTCAATGCGTATAGGTCAAAAATATGATGGTATAATTACTGGAGTCACAGAATGGGGTCTGTATGTTGAAGATAAGAAAACAAAATGTGAAGGAATGGTTCGCATGAGAGATTTAAAAGATGATTATTATACTTTTGATAAAGAAGGCATGAGTATTAAAGGTAAAAGAACTCACAAAAAATATACTCTCGGTGATAAAGTTAAATTTGTAGTTAAAAATGCTGACATGAATAAAAAGACAATCGATTACGAATTACGATAATCCCCTTTTTGTTAATATGAAAAATATAAAAATTATTTCAATATCACTACTCATCTCAATAATTTTCTTTGTTGGGATAGTTTTTATAAATGAAAAAATAAATATCAAAGCAACCAATCAAACCGCTCAAGCCCTAAAACCTAAACAAGAAGAACCTATTGTAAAAAATACTACGATATATTTCGTCGGAGATATGATGCTGGCCCGCGGAGTTAAAAGCTCAATTGATAAAAATTTTGAAGGAGATTATAATCGACTATTTGAAAACTTAGGTGAATTAAAAGAAGCCGATATTTTATTTGCAAACCTAGAAGGGGCAGTCTCTGATGTTGGGAATAATGTCGGAAGTAAATATTCTTTCCGGATGGACCCGAGCATTTTACCTGCAATAAAAGAGGCTGGTTTTGATATTGTCTCTTTTGCTAATAATCATGTTGGTGATTGGAATATGACGGCCTTCAAAGATACCTTAATGCGATTAGAAGAAAATGGAATATTAAAAACTGGGGCCGGTATCAATAAAATTGATGCAACTTCTCCAACTATCATCAAAAAAAATGGAATTAAATTTGGCTTTTTAGGATTTACAGATGTTGGACCCAATTGGCTTGAAGCCAAAGATGATGCTCCGGGAATATTACTTGCAAGTGACCCTAACATAAATACAATAATCACAAACGCCAAAACAAAATGTGATGTACTTATTGTTTCATTCCACTGGGGTATTGAATATAAAACAATCCATAATAGTAGACAAGAAGAACTAGCCCACAATGCAATAGATAATGGTGCTGATATGATTATTGGGCACCATCCCCATGTAATACAAGATATCGAAGAATATAAAGGTAAAATAATAGTCTACTCACTTGGTAATTTTATTTTTGACCAATATTTCTCGACTGACACAATGCGCGGAATGCTTTACTCTGCCACTTTTGAAAATACAATTTTAAAAGAAACGAGTCACCGAATAATTACTTTAAATAAAAAATATCAACCTGAAGGAATTTCAAGTCCAGAAGAAATAAAAGAACAGGATGAAGAAAATAATACAGCCTGCATGAAGTCAGATGAAGATTATGATGATTTATTATTACTTGATTTAGGACAAGAAATAAAATTACCAGATATAAATTATATCCCCAAAAAACTAAGAGAAATTGATACTAAATATAGTACCAGAAAAGTCATTTGTCTAATCGATGAAGCAAGAGACGCTTTCGAAAAAATGGCCCAAGCCGCTCTTTCTGATGGTTATGTTATCAAAGCAACTTCAGGCTTTAGAAGTTATGAGACGCAAAAAACTTTATTTAATAATGCTTTGAAAGTTGATGAAAAAAGAGCAAGAATTTCTATCGCTAAACCTGGTCATTCGGAACATCAATTAGGAACAGCCGTAGATATTACCGGGCCAACAGTCAATTACTCTTCAGCTACAGGTAAGTTTAGCGACACACCGGAAGATTTTTGGCTTAGAGAAAATGCACATTTATTTGGTTTTGTGCAAAGTTACCCACAAGGCAAAGAAGAGACTACTGGCTACAGATATGAATCA
This sequence comes from uncultured Candidatus Saccharibacteria bacterium, assembly GCA_964449885.1. Taxonomy (GTDB): domain Bacteria; phylum Patescibacteriota; class Minisyncoccia; order Phycocordibacterales; family UBA9973; genus UBA8515. Next base: position 9,193 of record CAYVBT010000013.1, on the reverse strand, counting down.
TGGCACTATCGTTATGTTGGACTTGAAAATGCTAAAAAAATAAAAGACGGAGGACTAACAATTACCGAATTCTTAAAAGAAAATATATAGATGAAATAAAAAACAGGCTCCACTTTCGTGAGAGCCTGTTTGCATTTGTTTAGTGGTTTACCACTATTTTTTTTCATCAACGCCAGATTTTTCTGAAACTTTTTTCTCCGCAGGGGTAAATTTGAATTTTGCCTGCAGTCCTAATGCTTCAGCGTTACCATCAATTGTTAACTCATGAATATCTTCCCTGGCAGCAAGGATTTTAGCAATATCAAGAATTAACATTTTTTGTTGATGAGTCTCTGATCCGAGAGTTACTGGCGTTGGTGTTGTAGGAAGTATCTGCTCTTCTACAACCTGCTCAGTCTCAGCAATTTCCGCAGCCTCTGCTGGAAGCGGACTTTCAGACCCATCCTGATTAATAATCACATGTGGCCGGAACTCAAGATCATCTCCAGTCATATAATTTCCCCCGCGTGCATCATTGCCGCATCCCTGAAGAAAGTATATAGTCTGCTCTCTTCCGTTGATCGTTGCCTCACCTGCGTAAGCTGCAACATCTTTTAATTTGAGTGTTTTTGTTTTACCATCTGCGTAAAACACCTGAGCCCAACCAGAGAGCCATCCACGCCTAATGTTTTTAATAACGATTTGTGATCCAGGAAATCTGTTTTGTGCAACCTGATTCATTCTGGAATACGCTTCGTTGTCTCTAACTCCTCCATTTACTTGCGGAGGGCCTGCAGTTACGGGATTTTGTCTTCTGTTGTTATACAGCATCTCAAAAAGCTTACCACCAATAACCAATACAGCAATAACAAGAAGTAACCATCCCCATGGAAATGACCACCACCAATGAAATGGTTCCGTGATGGAAGAATCAATTGGCATAGGTTGAGGCAAAAGTGGCACCAGCGTATCTTTAACAGGAGAAATAATCTCACCGTGCTCGTTCTTTAGCTTATCCAGCTTGCGAATAATCTTCCATTGATTGTCGCCTTTTTCAACGATTACTTCATTCCAGGTTCCATCCTCAAATAGAAATGTAAGAATTTGACCAGGCCAAATTTCATTAGGGTTTTTAATCCCATGCGAGGAGTTGTATTCCTTGCTCATTTGGATTATGTTGTAGATCTCAGTGTTAGTCTTCAGCCCAAAAGAGGACAGCGAGGCGCATACCAACAGAAACGCCATCATTACTGAAAAAATTGCTTTTTTCATGATAAAAATTATTAAAGGACGATGATCGCTGAGGACTAGCTATCCGACTGGCTCCCGTAGGACCAATTCTTTAGACACTAATTTGCTCACTCTCATTCTTTTAAATATTAGCATAATATTGACTGTTTGTCAATATTATTACCCAATAAAATACACATCAATATAAATTGAGAAATACAACAATCTCCGGAAGTTTGGAAGTCTTCCAAAGATTTATTTGGCGTAGGAGGTGGCGTCTTTGAGGTGAATAGACAAAAGTTTCGATGCCCCTTCAGCGCTCATCGTCAC
>CAYVBT010000013.1:0-7644 GCA_964449885.1 uncultured Candidatus Saccharibacteria bacterium | reverse complement strand
GAGGACTTGGGCTCGAGACATTGTTTCGCGATTATGAGTCACAACTATAAGCTGAGAATACTTTGATAAATTCTCAAGCATATTTCCGTATTTACGAGAATTGGCTTCATCAAGGGCCGCATCAGTTTCATCAAGAACCAAGAATGGTGGTGGATTGACTTGTGAGATAGCAAAAAGAAGAGCGATAGAAGTCAGAGATCTTTCACCTCCTGAGAGCATATGTAAATCTTTAACTTTTTTATGCGGTAAATTAACATTAATCTCTATCCCCCGCTCAAAACCAAGTTCACTTTCTCCCGCCTCATCGTCGGGCGTGTCTTCATCTTCATCTTCGATTGATTCATCGCTATTTTTCTTTAATTTTTTATGCTCCATTGTAATCGCTAAAAAAGCACCTCCACCACCAAACATTAGAGCAAAAAATTCCTGAAACTGTTTATTTATTTTTTCTACTCCTCCCTTGAATTCTGTATCTAACTTTTCTTTTAATTCCTGAATTAAAATATTACAATCTTTAATACTTTTATTTAAATCATCAATCTCTTTAGCTAAAAATTGATCGCGTTCTGTTGTTTCTTCAAATTCTTTCATTATATCCCCACCACCACCGGAACCAGCATCTTCAATTTTAATTTTTATTCTTTCTATTTTACGGCGCAAATCTTCTTGAGCTTGTCTATTTATTTCACCCTCTATTTCTGTCTGAGCAAAAGTCATTATTTCTCGGCCAATTAAGACTCCAGCTTCCATTAATTCCATTTCAAATGCATTCTTAAGAATAGAGATTTTCTCTTCTTCAAAAGAAAGAGAATGGGTATTTGAAATGACTTCATTTTTCTGATTAAGAAGTTCATATAAATTACGCTCACTATCACGATAAGATGATAAATTTTCTTGCTCTTTTTGTTTAAGCTCTCTGATTATATTGATAATTTTTTCCTCATCAATTTTTATTTTCTCAATATCATTTACCATACCCTCTTTAGTCTTTTGCATTTCTTGATACTCAGTATTTTCATTTAATGGTTTTGGAGCATCGAAATTTTCTTCTTTTTTATCAAAAAATTCTGCTAGATGTAATTTAATCCTTTTAAGAGTTTCAATAATATTTGGCAAATTTTCACTCGAAATTGCTTCATCGATTTGCACCGATAGATCATCGATAAATACTCTCATTTCACTTTCACTAACATTTTTATTTTTAACTTCTTTGACTTGTTTATATTGATGCTCAATACCTTCAATAATTCCTTCAATTCGGCCTAATTTTCTAACAAGCTCGTTTTTATTTTCGCGTATAGTAGAGACTAAATTTTCATTTTCTTTTATTTCTTTTTCGAAAATATTTTCAATTTTATTTTCATCTTTTTGTTTCTGTAATTCACTTATCCGCACATCAAGATTTGTTCCTTTTTCTTCTAGGTTTTGTCTTAAATTAACCAAGCGAACACCTTCTTTTTTTATATAAGTCCCTTCATTTGATAAATAAGTTCTATATAAATTCTTTAATTCTTCACGCATCTCTCGGGCCTTCTCAACAACCAAAACTTGTTTTTTCAAGAATGCTAAATGCGGGGCAATCTCCCTGCGCAAAGCTGAAACCTCTTTTATATTTAAAAGTGTTTTTTCTAATTTTCGAGTTGATTCTTTAATTCGAAATTGATAAACCTTAAGACCCAGGGCATCTTCAATCATCCCTCGGCGTTCTTTATTTGAAGCATTCAAGACTCGATCGGCTTCTCCTTGAGAAATAATATGATGTCCAGAACTACCAATATTAACTGAGGCCAACAAATCTACCACATCTTTTAAACGAACTTCTGTGCGGTTAATAGAATATTTATTTGCCCCGTCAGCAAAAACTTCTCGGCCAATAATTATTTCATCGAAATCAAGCGAAACTCCCAACCCACTATTTGTAAAAGAAAAAATTTTATTTGTATTATCAAAAGTAATTAATACTTGCGCCCGATTTGATGACGATAAACCTTTTGAGCCTTTGAAAATAAGATCAACTCCACCCTTTCCACGAAGTGATTTCATTGATTGTTCACCTAAGACAAAGCGAATAGCTTCAACGATATTTGATTTACCAGAACCATTCGGACCAACAATAGAAGTAATTGGTGTTGTAAAATCAACAACACTTTTTTTACCAAACGATTTAAATCCTATTAGTTCAATTGATTTTAATGTCATTTTAATCAAGCCATTCTTTAGTTTCTAATGCCGATCGGGCTGCCGCTTGTTCTGCTTCTTGTTTAGATTTTCCTTTCCCTTCAGCTATTAAATCTACTCCGAAGAAAATTCCAATTGTAAAATGTTTATCGTGATCAGGCCCTGCTTCATGAAGAACTTTATAAGAAGGTGTAACATTCAAAAATTCTTGTGATTTTTCTTGGACTAAACTTTTTGGGTCACGCCATAATTTTTTTGCTACTATTGTGTCAATTTTATTCATTAAGGTTTTGGCAATAAAACTTTTTGCGACTTCGTAGCCACAATCAAGATATACTGCTCCAACATATGCTTCATAAGTATTGGCTAAAATATACCCCCTGGCTTTACCAATATCTTTAGCTTCCCCTTTTGATAAAAGCAAATATTCATTCATCCCAAGAGACAGTGCAACTTCTCCAATAATCACAGCGTTAACGAGGGCTGAACGATAAGCCGTCAAATCACCCTCATCGTGGTCAGGATATTTATTATATAAATAATCAGTCACAATTAATTCAAGGACTGCATCACCTAAAAATTCCAGGCGTTCATTATGGCACAATGATAAACCAGTATTTTCATTTATATATGAACGATGAATAAAAGCTTGTTCGAGTAGCTTTTTATCATTAAAAATTATATTTGTCTTTTTTTCAAATCCCGAGAAATCAATCATAAATTAGGTTCTAGGTTCTAGTTTCTAGTGACTAGTAAGGTTTTTAAAATTATTAATTCTAAAACCTAATCAATAGAAACTAGCACCTAATTATTAGTTGTTAATATTTCAATCGCTTTCGTTAAAAGTGGAATCATATTGTCGTATATTTTAAGCCCAGATACTTCAGTTACTGGGAACCAACGAGCATCATCAAGCCCACCTGTCCCTTTTTCTAATACAATGTCTGTATATTCTGATTCAGCTAAGAAAAACACAACTTGTTTTCGAATTTTACCTTTCTCTGGATGATTAGCAATATATTCATTGCGTCCAAGTAAATTCTTTATTTTAATATCAAGACCCATTTCTTCTTTAATCTCACGAACTGCACCTTCTTCTTCGTTTATTTCTTCTTCTATCCCTCCCTTTGAAAATGTCCAATATCCAAATACATCGTGAACGAAAGCAAAATAAATTTGTCCTTCGTGGCGAGCATAAATAACCGCTCCGGCTTTTTTCTCAATTGGAAATTTAGCTGGATCAGTTTCAATGTGTTTATTTTTCTTTTTACTAATATCATCTTTACCCGGTTCACCTATTTCTTTATAGACGCCACCTAAAACACCATTAATAAATTTTCCAGAATTTTCTCCACCAAAACTTTTAGCCAATTCAATCGATTCGTTAATCGCGACTTTTGGGGGAACTTGCTCTCGATCGCCGAATAACAATTCGTATAATCCAATACGCAAAATATTCCGATCAATAATCGAAATTTTATCTATTGGCCAATCTGGTGCGGCTTTTTCAATTATTTCATCGATGATATCCTTTTTTTTGACGACACCAAGAAAAAGTTCGGACATAAATGCCCCATCATCAAGCCCTGGACCAAATTCTAGAATATTACGCTCAAGCATCTCGCTTGTCGTATCACCCGAGACAGCAAAATCCCACTCGAAGAGTGTCTGCAGAACAATTGAACGTGAAAGGTGCCGATTTGCCATAAGTTATATAAGTAGAAAGTAGTAGGTAGTAAGTAGAACGGTTTAAATAACCTTTTTTCTAATTTACTACTTGCTACTTACTACTTGCTACTTGCTACTTGCTACTTGCTACTTTTTTTCTTAGCTTGTTTCTTTTCTACTTTTTTAACCACATCAAGAACCTTACGGCCTCGATAAAAACCACAATGCTTACAAACAATATGAGTCTCCTTCTTCTCTTTACAATTTGTACATGTAGTAAAAATCACTGCCTTAAGAGCGTGATGTGATCTTCGGTTCCCGGTATGGGCCCGTGTATGTCGCATTCGTATTACCATATTGATAGTATAGCTATTTTTTGTAAAAATGCAAACCCCCACACCTATTCTCCTGTTATTGTGTTTTTTTGTTTTAGTATTGGCTAACCAAATTTTATTTATTGTTATTATTTAAAGGTTGGTTTTAAGTCGCTGGCACAATAAAAACAACAGGAGAATAGGTGTGGGGGCAAATCCCTACACCTATTCTTCTGTTATTGTGTTTTTTTGTTTTAGTATTGGCTAACCAAATTTTATTTATTGTTATTATTTAAAGGTTGGTTTTAAGTCGCTGGCACAATAAAAACAACAGGAGAATAGGTGTGGGGGCAAATCCCTACACCCAGCTTGTATTTAATTATAATTAATTGTATTATTATTTATGTAGAGATTGTTATGGCTACCAACCATAATTCCATAAAAATGGAACAATACGCTAATCTACACATTACATAAAAGAACAAAGTTGGGTGGAACCGCGATCTGACTCGCCCCGACAAAAAGTGAAAAATTCACTTTTTGTCGGGGTATTTTTAATTTATCAACCTGAAATATACTTGTCCCGTTAGAAATTAACGGAACATTAATAAATCACTAACAAACAATTATTTATTTTTATATATAAATAAAATTATATGTACGAATAGTATAATTTCTAATAGGATGGAAAACAACGAACATTTATCTCATATCCGCCACACTCTGGCACATTTGCTTGCTCAAGCCGCAAAAGAGCACTACAAAGATGCACAATTAACCCTCGGTCCAGCCGTCGATAACGGTTTTTATTATGATATCGATTTTGGGGCAGATAAAATAAATGATACAGATTTAATTGAACTTGAAAAAACAATGAAGAAAAATCTTCCTTCATGGAAAGAATTTACTCACAAAGAAGTATCCGAAAGTGAAGCTAAAGAATATTTTGCCGGCAACATTTATAAAACTGAATTGATAGATGAAATTATTTCTCGCGGAGAAAATATAACTCTTTATACTTGTGGCGATTTTACTGATTTATGTCGTGGTGGACATGTTGATAATCCTTCAAAAGAAATTTCCATTGATTCTTTTAAGCTCGACCGGGTGGCGGGAGCCTATTGGCGTGGAAGTGAAGAGAATAAAATGTTAACGAGAATATACGGACTTGCATTTGAAAACAAAAAAGAACTCACTATTTATATAGAACAATTAGAAGAAGCAAAAAAAAGAGATCACAAAAAAATCGGGAAGGAACTAGGTTTATTTACAATATCAGAATTAGTTGGCAAAGGATTACCAATGTATTTACCAAAAGGTAATATTGTTCGAACTGAATTAGAAAATTTCATCAGAAAAGAAAAAGAGGATTTAGGTTATTCTTTTGTCACCATTCCTCATATCGCTAAAAAAGAACTATACATTAAAAGTGGCCATATGGGTAAGTATGATGCCATGATGCCGACGATGACCGATGAAAATGGGGATGAATTTGTTATGAAAGCCATGAATTGTCCCCACCATTTTGAAATATATAATGCTGAACCGCATAGTTATCGTGATTTACCACTTAGAATTGCTGAAAATACAACAGTTTATCGAAATGAGAAAAGTGGAGAACTGTCAGGTCTTTTACGCGTTAAAAATCTAACCCAAGATGACACTCATCATTTTATCCGAACAGACCAAATTGAGTCCGAAATAAAAATGATTTTTGGATTAATGCAAAAGGTTTATAATTTATTTAATTTTAATGACTACAAAGTTGAAGTCTCCGTTCGTGACCCTAAAAATAAAGAGAAATATTTCGGTAGTGATGAAGTTTGGAATAAGGCTGAAAATATTTTAATAGATTCTGCAAAAAAAATTGGATTAAACTATAGCGTTGAAGAAGGTGAAGCAGCTTTTTATGGACCCAAAATTGATATTAAAGTTAAAGATTCGATTGGGCGAGAATGGCAATTAACCACAATTCAGCTTGATTTTAATCAACCTGAAAATTTTGAAATGGATTATACTGGGGATGATGGTAAAAAACATCGAGTAGTAGTTTTACATGTTGCAATATTTGGTTCATTTGAAAGATTTATGGGAATTTTAATAGAACACTTCGCCGGAGCCTTTCCACTTTGGCTTTCACCTATACAAGCTACGATTACTCCCATCAGTGAAAAACAAAAAGAATACGCAGAAATGATTTATAAAAAAATAAAAGAATCTGGTATCCGGGTTAAATTAGATGATTCAAATGAATCCCTTGGTAAACGTATTCGAAATGCAAAAATGCAAAAAGTCCCCTATGTTATTGTTATCGGTGATAAAGAAAGAGAAGGAAATGTCATAACCGTCGAAGGCCGAAATGAAAAACTAGATGGTATCACAGTGGAATCATTCCTCGAGAAAATCCAAAAAGAAATCTCCGAAAAAACCTTGAATTAATCTAAAATAATACCATTATCTAACCTTAGGGGATAATAACAGCCTATAAGCCCATCGGCAAATTTTTTTGTTGATTGATACCAATTACCGGTTGGTAATTTTAAACCCCATGGATTTAAAATTTTATTTGCATATTTTATCTGAAAACGTTCGACGGCCTCTTTAAGCTCTAAGTCAAAAACAGAAGATGAAATTGAAATTTTTTCATTTTGAGTTTCTGATAAAAACTTACGGATATTCAAAATTTCTGAAGATGAATCACCAAATTTATGATATTCACTAAAATATGGGCAAGATAAAATTTTGGTTTTTTCACAATAAATACGATTTATCGTTTTAAGAGTTGAAGCGTATACATAACCAGTGGGTTCTTCTATATTCCAAAAAGTAAGTATTGGATCCTTATATTTTAATTGAAAATTTTTGACAACATTCATATCAGTTTGTTTATATATACCATCTACAACTAAATCAGCTCCTTCGTATTCATTCATAAAAACTTGAAGCTTCTCAACTTCTTTTGAATTATTTTTCTCTCCTAATTTAATATAACTAAGAAGATATGGATCACAAATAGAAAAATTATAATTTTGATTTATATCCGAATTTATAAAATATGAATTATCTAATACATAAGGCAAACTACCACTTGTCTTATATTTTTTAACAATTGGGAGTGTCGTATCTGGTAAATTAATTACCACCTGGTCACTTAATGAAGCAGAAACATTTCCAGAAGCGTCTTTAGCCCAAGCATATAGAGTCTTTGTCCCTTCTGTGGTAAATGTATAATTAGTTGGAGCTGATAAAGTCCATGAGCCTAATCCGGCACTTGGAGTATCTGATGTTTCAGTTAAAAGATAACCACTGACACCTATATCGTCTGTTGCCGTAAATGATGTGATTGGAATAGTTAAAGATGTTGAAGTAGATGGGATAACAAAAGTGTTAACAACTGGAGGTGTCGTATCTGGTAAATTAATTACCACTTGGTCACTTAATGAAGCAGAAACATTTCCAGAAGCGTCTTTAGCCCAAGCATATA
>CAYVBT010000012.1:22461-22896 GCA_964449885.1 uncultured Candidatus Saccharibacteria bacterium | reverse complement strand
GTAAAATAATTACGAATTAATAATTAAGAATTAAGAATTACGAATTAAAAAAATGAATCCAAGTTTATAATCAGTAATCTATTATCATTAATTACTTGTGAGTATAGCATTTATATCATAAAAATCAAATATTCACCCAATAAATGCCTTATAATATAACTATTTGTCTGAAATATTTACCTTGACAAATAGCCATTATGTGTGATATAATACATTTAAATATAAAGCTTTTTGACAAATGTTGTTATTTATATTGATTTGATTATTTTGTGCGCTAATCCCCCCTCAAAATAATTGGCGATGAAATAATCAAATCAATAAATCATAAACAACTAATACAAAAAAACAAAACGACATGAAAAACACACTCTGGGTTCTAATCATTTTAATGATTATCCTAATTATCTTCATTTTTCTTTTTCCAAATCTTTGGAC
>CAYVBT010000012.1:18456-22451 GCA_964449885.1 uncultured Candidatus Saccharibacteria bacterium | reverse complement strand
TAATAATTCAGGGAATCGACGATAGTATAAAAAATCGACCTCCTCAAATTGGAGTTCTAACAAGATTAAACAAAAAAATTTGGAAACCTGATAACAAACCTGTAATTTTGAGAGAAGGTTATAACTGGATCTTCTTAAAAAGATTACTGTTTGATATTCTAATTTTTTCAGTAGATCGTCGAATAAAAGATCTTGATCCGCAAGATGTATTAACTCCAGACAATATAAATATTAAAATTCCTATTTCACTTGAGTGGAATATAGTGGAAGAAGATATTCGAACTTTTATTGAAATTGGGGAAGATTCTAAGGTTGATAAACACATTTCTGATATTTTAGAAGGTGGTCTTAGGGAATATTCAAGAAGTATAACTGAGGGACCTATGGAATGGAAAGAAATGATAAGTTCAGGATTAAAAACCTTAGATTTTCTAGCTAAATCTCTTTGTTCTTCTGAAGACAACCCTCCTAACGATGGATATGATCATTTTGAAAAAATTAATGATCATATTCCTACTCCTATTCTTTTGGATTGGTATCTTAATAAAAATCCGCAAAATGCAATTATTAGAGAAGAATGGGGGGATGGGAAAGATTTTAAAGATGATTGGTCTGATCAATTTAACCTTAATTGGGAAAAACTCTTAAGTACGATTAACCGCCTAAATATTGACATCGACATTCTTAGAGATAAGATAAAAAAAAGGAAAATTCTGCTCGAAAAAATTAAAAATGGTAACGCCAGAATTAAGATCGCTAATACTGGCACCTATCTAAAAAGGTTGACGGTCGGTGATGTTAAACCATTTGGGGATATCTATTTAGCTGATATTGCTCTTCAGAAAGAAGAAAAAGAGCGAAATTCAGAAACCTATGAAGTAGAAACGGATATCAAAAAAGTGGACCTTCTTAGGTCCGCGTTAGAAAAGAGTGGTGTACCGAATGTTCCATATATTGATTGCTATAATGCTATCATGAAATGGAAAAACTTTAAACCAGGAACTGGATTTATTTATGAAGGTTCTTTAGGAAATATCGCTGGAATTGGTGATTTAATTTCTAACATTATGAAAGGAGGCAAATCATGAATAAGTTAAAAATTTTCTTGAGTATTGCACTCATTTTGATTATCGTAATTCCTTTTATCATCTCCGGAATAAAAAATTCCAAAGCAAAAGATAACGATGAATTGAATTATGATCCGCCAAAAATGGAGTATAGTCCTGGAGCAAATTCTTCCACTACCGTCGCCAATATCGAATACACATACGACACAGTGTATTATACTGGTGAATATGGAGATCCTGTTTATGTGCCCAGCTCTTGTCGTGGAGCTTTCCTAAATTCAACACAGCCATACTGCGTAATAAATGCGAATGGTGTTGAAAAATGTGGACAAAAGAAACAAGACATTTCCTCTAAGTTTGGAAAATCAGAGCACAATGAACAACTTTGGTTTAAATCAAGCAATGGAGAATCTGGTTACTTAATCTTGCGAAAGCGAGATATATAATTTGTACATTTCAAAAAACAAAACGCCCCCTCAATCAAATGAGGAGGCGTTTTTCTTTTGTATATTTTTGTTTATACTATTGAACCATCTCTTGTATTGTGTAATTACCATTATCTTCTAAATTTATTCTATCCTCATCTAGAGTTGTAAGAATAATATTCATTATTCCGAAAACGGCAATCATAATAAACATTCCAACTATTCCCCAAACCATATGACTTTTGCTTGTCTTTCTAACTTCTTCATTGCCTTGGGCTAATAAAAATTTAGCCACGCCAAATAGGAAGTAAACGGCAGCCAAAGCAAAAAGTAAAATAATTAATGGATTAATAATAACCCGATTAATACTTTCCATTAAAGTCACAATATTAGCTTCAGCAATGGGAATGATTTGAAACATATATTAATTACAAAATACTCCAGCTTGTGGATTTTCAATACAAGGAATCATACTTGGGTCTAATTGTTCAGGTCCTACTCCAAATGTACTTGTTATAAGTGATAAAATGCCCCAGAAAGCCACAATAACAAACAAACCGATAAGTCCTTGAATAATTTTACCACGAGCACCCTTCTTAGCTTCTTCATCATTTGAAACAGTGTATTGAATGACACCCCAGATAAAATAAACAACCGCTAAAGTTATAAGTATTGGAATAACAAATCCTAATAGATTACCAATATTACCCAAAATTGACCAAGCATCAGCAGCTAAAGCCACAACTGGGAAAGCTCTCAAAACTGCCCCAAACGAAATAATTTTCTTCATATATTTTTAATAATAAAACATTTTTATAATATTGTCTTTTCTACCGACCAAAGTGAAAAAGACTTTTACCTTTACTAACTAAGTATAACACAAAAACAAAAAACAATATCTACCCTATTGTGGAAGCTGTGGAATAGTATTACTCAACCCAAATGTGTTAGTTAAGATTGCGACTAGGCCCCAGACTGACAACATGACAAATAATGCAATCAAACCTCCAATAATAAAACTTTTACCTTTTTTTCTTTTCTCTTCATTATCAGGATTCAAATAATATTGAATCACTCCCCAAATAAAGGCTACTGTTGCCAGAGCAAATAAAAATGGAATTATTGTTTTAACCAACAAACAACTAGCCCAATTAATTATCCCTGTTATATCTTTCAGAGAATTATTACTACAAACTCTCTCGACTGTACCCGAAGTATTTGGATTATCAACTGCCCCTACGGATGTAAACATTAAAACCCCAACAATAATTAAACTACTGAGTAATACAAATTTTTTCTTCATAAATTAATATTTATTAATAATCAACATAATATTATGTTGTGCTTGTAATTTCTTCGACCGTTGCTTGTATCGCTTCTGCGACAACAAATGCTCCTAATAATAATGCTGCCCCAATCAGTGTATAGGTTAAAGCCTTCTTAGCTTTCGTAATTTTCTCCGGATTGCCTTGCGCTTCCACAAATAAAAATCCAGTATAAATAATAGCTAAAGCGACAATTGGTACTCCGACATATAAAATCGCTCGGACAATAAGACGAATGAATGCCGGGATATCTTGAGGGCCATCTTGACCTAGTGGGTTTTCAATACCGGTAGTAATATTTGTACCAGTGCTTACACCATCGCCTGTCTCAAATTCTGCATTTACCAATAAAACTGGAGTGATCAACATTAATGCAAAAACTATAACAAAACTATACTTTAAAATATTTGACATCAAACCATATTTTCTTCTTTTTAAAAACTTCATTTTTTTATTAAATATATTCTATATTAAAGACGACGATTAATAATAATTAAAAAAGCAAAAATGCATCTTTTGGATTAAAGCCTAATGTTGAAAGTATGGTTTTAACAATTAACCACGCAGCCAGTGCTATGATATAACCAATGACAACATTTTTCAAAATCTTTTTAGCTTTGCCAATATTTTCAGCACTACCCATATCACTAAGGTACAACCAACCCACATAAACTAAAATAAGAGCAAAAAGTGGTGTAGCCATGACAACTAAAAGAAAATTAATTATTTTATTTACAAAAGCAAGTAACACATCAAAATCACAAGGATCAGAAAAACCACCTTTGGCTCCATCAACCATAGTATTACAAATTGGCACTAGTCCTTTAAATTGAACTTCTTTTGCCTCAAGGACAAAAAAAGATGGTAAGAAAATTATAACAAAAGCCAGCACAAACATTAACGATTTTTTAATCATATTTATTATTTAATTAAAATCTCAAGTTGGCCTTGAGCTTTATTAATAGCCTCACTCATCGACAATCTATTTGATAATATGTTATCTACTAATTCACTAAAAATTAAATCACTTTTAATTTTATCTGGGTCTATCCATGAACGGACAATTAAAGCCGAATTAAAAAAAGTAAATAGATATGGGTCTTTAGGCTTATCAGAAAGTAAAACTTTCGATGCTGGTGGGAGTGAAGATGCGGTAGCAAAATTTTTCGCCTCATCTC
>CAYVBT010000012.1:14012-18446 GCA_964449885.1 uncultured Candidatus Saccharibacteria bacterium | reverse complement strand
ATCGATTCAATACTAAATAATTCACTAGCCCGTCCTAAATAAAATGCCATTTTGCCACTCGTAAACATATCTCGTGACTCTGGTAGAGATTTATTCCATGAATAAGCAATATTTGATGGATTTGAAAACTCATTATAGAAGGTCAAAACCGATTGGGCTGGAGTGACTGATAGATTTGATGGATTACTACTTAGAGTTGAAATATATAGACCTTTTTCATTTTTCTTAATTAAGGAATTATTATTTTGTAATAAATCGTTTGGTTTCATCTGGTATCTTTTCTACTAAAATATCTTTTGCATTATTAACATTATCGTACTGCCCAAGAGCAATCATACTTTGACTAATAGTTCCGCTGTTTTCTTTTTTAGTTAATGTCGAATTTAAAGTAAATAATTCATCCCATGTTGTCGGAGGAGAAACAATACCTTCATTCGATAAAATGTCTTTGTTATAATACAAAACCATTGGGTCTACGACTAGTGGAAAGGCTAAAGTCCCTTCTGTGTCTAAATAAATTTCTGCTCCATTTATAAATGTATCTCGATAAGTTTTTTCCGCATAACTTTCATAAGGGATTTTATAGAAGAAATTGGTATTCCTGATTATCATATCTGGAGTAATTATAAACAAATCAGGGGCAACTCCATTGGCAAATGCTTCAATTAAATCTTGTTGGTAAGTCATTTGATCTTTTCTAGTATAACTTATATTTAAATCTTTATTATTTGATTTAATATTTTTAATCACATCAATCATCACTCCACTTGGAAAAGTACCCCAAATAACAACCTTACCTTGTAGGCTAGTATTTTCTTTGGTTTTACCAATATCAATTAGACCTGAGAAAATTAAAACTCCAAAAACAAAAAAGGAAAGAAAAATAGCAATTAAAATTGTTTGGAAATTACTCATACTTTCATTCACAACATTATGAGCTGTTGGACCCATACCTCCAAAAGAATCACTCCAGTCAATCAAGAGAATGTGCCCACCTATTTTCAAAACTCTTTTAGCTTCATCAATTAAGCCAAATCTATCCTCAGTTTGGAATAAAACATTCGAAATTATAACTGCATCCATAGAATGATCAGAAATTTTAGTTCCCCCGCTTCTTTCAATATCACCCCAAATACATTCTACATTTTTCAGTCCCCAGTGTTTTATTTCACTTTCTAATTTTTTTACTAAATCTTTTTGAACCTCAATAGCATAAACTTTTCCAGAATATCCAACTATATGACTTGCTGCTTTGGAGTAAAAACCAGTCCCTGCTCCAAAATCCGCTACTTTCATTCCATCTCTTAAGCCGAGTGGTAAAATATTTTGTTCTGGGTTTGTAAACATGTTTATATTATATCACAAATTAAAAATAAATATTACAAAAATGTGATTGAAGCAATATTATCCCCAGGTCGCAATTTCATAACCGTCACTCCTTGAGTTTGACGACCAGAAGTCGGCAATGAATCAAGGCTGACCCTGATCACTTGGCCTTTTTGAGAGACTGCAATAATTTCAGTTTCGTCTTTAACAATTTTAGCCACAATTAATTTACCAGTTTTAGGTGTAACTTTGGCTGTTTTAATTCCAGACCCACCTCTATTTTGTGTTTTATATTCTTTAATATTTGTTTTTTTACCTAAACCATTAGATGACAAAGTTAAAATTGAAAGTGAATTCTCCCCTTTTGGAACTTTATCTACCCCAATCACAAAATCCCCTTTACTAAGTTTAATAGCTCGAACTCCTCCGGCACTTCGGCCCATTTCGCGAACATCCTTTTCTTGAAAACGAATAGATTGACCGAGTGTTGTTGCGAGCATTACATCATCGCCCTTTGAAATTGAAAGCACAGCCTGAAGTTCATCTCCATCATCTAGTTTAATAGCAATCAAACCACTTCGGCGAACATCCTTAAAGCTTTCAGCTCCAACTTTTTTAGTAATACCCATTTTTGTCACCATCATCAGTGTTTCTATTGTCTTTTTAGTTTCTTTATCTATTGGTAAAATTGAAGTAACTTTTTCTTCACCACCTAGTGAAATAAAATTCATAATTGACTTACCTTTTGTGGCGCGTTTGCCTTCAGGGATATCGTACATTTTAATTTGATACGCTTTGCCTAAATTCGTAAAGAAAAGTAAATCCGAATGTGTATTAGCCGAGACAAGCATCGTGACAAAATCTTCTTCTTTCGTCTCAATGTCAATCACCCCAACCCCTCCACGTTTTTGAGTGTGATACTCACTTGGGTCAGTTCTTTTAACATAGCCACCTTTTGTAAAGACCCAGACTGATTCTTTTTCTGGAATTAAATCTTCTTCATTAATAGCCTTAACTCCACCTTTGACAATTCTTGTTTTTCTTATATCGTTATATTTTTCTTTAATTTCCTTGAGCTCATCTCCAATAATTTTGAGCATTTTTTTAGGACTGGCAAGTAAAGCTTCTAATTCTTTAATCAATTCTTGTTTTTCTTTTAATTCAAGCTCAACATTCTTTCTTTCAAGTCCAGCTAATTTTTGAAGTTTCATTTCTAAAATAGCTGTGGCTTGAATATCAGAGAATTTAAATTCTTTCATTAAATTTAATTTAGCCACGGCTGTATCTTTCGAAGCTCGAATAATTGAAATTACGCGATCTATATGGTCGAGGGCTTTTTTTAAACCAAGTAAAATATGTTCTCGGTCTTTCGCTTTACGCAAATCATATTCTGTTCGACGTCGAACAACGACAACTCGATGAGAAATAAATTCAGAAAGTAAACTCTTAAGCGATAATGTCTGAGGGACACCATCAACTAGTGCCACAATATTAAAATTGAAAGATTGTTCAAGTTGAGTGTGCTTGTAAATATAATTTAAGACTTTCTGAGGAATAACTCCATTTTTTAAATCAATAACAACTCGAATATCTTTTGTTGGTTCACCTCGAAGTCCTTTTCTATCTTCTAATTTCTTATCTTGAATAAGAGCCGCAATTGCTTCAATTAAAGCTGACTTATTAACTCGATAAGGAATAGAGGTAATTATAATTTGGAATGTCCCACTTTTTTGTTCAACAATTTCTGCTTCTCCCCGAGTCACTACTCCACCTCGGCCAGTGGAATAGGCGTGAAGTAAATCGGCTTGGCCGTAAACTATTCCTCCGACTGGAAAATCAGGACCTTTAATAAATTGCATTAAATCTTCAGTTGTTGCATCTTTATTGTCGATTAAGTGAATTGTCGCATCAACGACTTCAGCTAAATTATGAGGTGGAATATTAGTAGCCATTCCAACAGCGATACCTAATGTTCCATTTAAAATTAAACTTGGCACTGCGGTCGGTAAAACAATTGGTTCTTTGCGAGTTTGGTCATAATTGGGACGGAAATCAACTGTCTCTTTTTCTAAATCGAGTAATAAAAGTGATGAAACTTTTGACATTTTTGCTTCAGTATAACGCATAGCCGCCGCTCCATCACCATCGATCGAACCAAAGTTTCCTTGACCGTGAATAAGTGGATAACGATAAGAAAAATCTTGGGCCATATTAACCATCGAATCATACACAGCCACATCACCATGAGGATGATATTTTCCGAGAACATCTCCGACTACAGCCGCACTTTTACGAAAACGCCCTTGATGAGTTAGACCCATTTCATACATGGCATATAAAATACGACGATGAACTGGTTTTAAACCATCTCGAACATCAGGTAATGCTCGATCAGTAATAACCGACATCGCGTAATCGATGAACGATTCTTTCATTTCTGATCCAATATCGACAGAAACAACGTTAATATGCTTATCTTTTATCTCTTCATCTTTTTTATCCATAATCTATTGGTATTCAACCGGAATAAGCTCTATAATCTTTTCGTCATTCTTTTCTTCAATCTTTTTAGTTGAAATATTTCCAACACTAGCAGTCACATTGTTATATGTCTCAGAAATAGTTTGCCCGAACAATGCAAATGGTTTTATATCTTCTTGAACCTTGGCTGTACTTTCTTTATTAAATTTATAACCCAAACTACTAACCCAAACAACACCCACTACCGACATACAAACAACAAGTGAACCAATAAAAATTTGTTTTCTGGCGATTTCTGATTTAGATTGCAATTTTTTTATATATGCTCGCATAAAATAAATTAAAAATTATGATGATAATACGACAATCTCCCCTTCACGACCAATTAACTCTTTAGCTTTTATTGTAAGTTTCTCAATCGATGCTACTTTTTCTTGACCAGCTTCTTTCAAAAATATTTTTAACGTTTTTTCATCATAATCCATTGGGATAATTATTTTGGGTTCTAAGGTCACAGCTAATTTATAAGCTTCGATTGGGCTTAGTAAATCATTGTTGCCAATTGGCACAAATAGTATATCTGGTGATTCTATCTGTTCGCGAACTATAGCATTAAATTTTTCATCT
>CAYVBT010000012.1:13384-14002 GCA_964449885.1 uncultured Candidatus Saccharibacteria bacterium | reverse complement strand
CCAAAAAACAAAGGGAAATATTTTCAATAGACAATGAATATATTGTATTAATATATTTCTTTCCATCTATTTCGGTGCTAGTCATTACTCCTTTAATAAAAATATCTTTAATTTCATAATCACCTGGGCCTTTTATTTCAAAAGGTACCGTTTCTCCGTGAGTAACCATTTCAAAACCATTATAATCTGGATGATTAATAGTCGAAAGGGCAATATCCGAACCAAAACGACTTGCAAGTGAAGCAAATTTTGAATCTTTACTGATAGGATTAAAAGCCACTGTTAAACTACCTTGACCGATTTTAAAGAATTGCTTTCCTAAATATGTGATAATCATAAGTATATTATATCAAAATTAATAAAAAATTGAAAGAGATAATATATTCATTTGGCTTGATTAATTATTATATATATAGTATATTAATTAAATTATAAGCTCGGTTTGAAGGTTACCCCTTTTTGTAGTTTGATTAAGTAAAACAAAAAGATCTTCAACTGTGCCGCAAGATGCGGTTTTTTTAGTGCCAGAAAAGAATTTCCGGAAACTAAAATATCGATAAAATTATGGAAAAAGAAGAAAAAGGAGGTATAGGTAGGAATTGCGAAAATGGCAAAATC
>CAYVBT010000012.1:9388-13298 GCA_964449885.1 uncultured Candidatus Saccharibacteria bacterium | reverse complement strand
TATTTATGGCCGTGAATTTATTAACGCCAAAGATATTATTAAGAAAATAAATATCGGCGATGTTGTTAAAGCGAAAGTTGTTTCAATTGATAATGAAGAAGGATATTTTGAATTATCATTAAAAGAAGCCAAACAAGCTTTGATTTGGAGTGAAGCTGAAAAAGCTATTAAATCAAAAGTTGCTCTTGAATTAACAATTAAAGAAGCTAATAAAGGTGGTTTAATATTAGAATGGCAAGGAATCGCAGGCTTCCTTCCGGCTTCTCAACTTAAGAGTGAACACTATCCAAGAGTAGAAGATTCTGATAAAGATAAAATTTTGAAGGCCTTGAAATTACTGATTGGTAAAAGAATCAGTGTTGTTATGATTTCTGCTTTACCTAAAGAAGGAAAACTTATTTTCTCTGAAAAAGACAATAATCCAGAAGAGAGACAAGAAATCGTTGGTAAATATGCTGTTGGTGACGATATTGAATGTACTGTGGCTGGAATTGTCGACTTTGGTATTTTCTTAAAAGTTGAAGAGGGTCTTGAAGGTTTAGTTCACATTTCTGAAATTGATTGGGGTCTAGTTGAAGATCCAAGAACAATGTTTAAAGTTGGTGATAAAGTTAAAGCAAGAATTATAGAAATTAAAGATGGTAAAATATCACTTTCAGTTAAAGCCTTAAAAGAAAATCCCTGGAAAGAATTTGAAAATACCCTAAAAAAGGGCGATATCGTTTCCGGGGTTGTTATTAAATTCAATAAACACGGAGCTCTTATCTCTATTAAACAAGGGGTGGCTGGACTTGCTCACAATTCAGGATTTGGCTCTGAAGAGAAATTGAAAAAGACGCTCGAACTTGGTAAAACATATAATTTCCAAGTGACTCTCTTTGAACCAAAAGACCAAAGAATGACATTGGTTTATCTAGAAGACAATAAGGCAGGTTCTAGTAACTAGTTTCTAGGTTCTAGGAAAAACTCAAAAGGCTAGTCGATTTCGTCGACTGGCCTTTTGACTAATCACTAGAAACTAAATACTAGAACCTAATTAAACACGCTCATAGCTTTTTCTTTTCCTTCAATTACAATCATTTCAATAATTTCTGATACTTTTTTTGAAATCTTTTTCAATTCTTTTAATTCATCTTCCTTAAATTTACCAAGTAAAAATTTAAGTATTGCTTCCTCTCCTTTTGGTTTTCGAATTTTTCCTGACGGCGTAGTTGGCGAAATACCGACACGGATACGAATAAATTCTTTTGATTTAACTTTTTTAATTATTGACTCAAGCCCATTGTGCCCACCGGATGAACGATTAAAAGAAATTTTTAAACTACCAAGTGGTAAATCAATATCGTCATAGATGACAATTATATCTTCTGATTTAATCAAAGCTTTTTCATTTTGAGTATAAGAAACAGCCACACCAGAATTGTTCATAAATGTTTGTGGTTTTAAATATAAAACTGGCTTTTTTAAAATTGAATCTTTATAAAAAAGAGCTTTTGTTCCAGAACTTTGTTTCCAGTCAACATTTCCTAAAACATTACCAAGGACAATAAAACCAGTATTATGTCTGGATATTTTATATTCTTCCCCTGGATTACCTAAACCAACAATTAATTTCATATTTTAATATTAACATAAATATCTTTTGTCTGAAATAGTTCTTCCAATTTTATGTAAGCTCCGAACTTGGGGTGATGTTCGAATAAGTATAGTGAAGAAATAAAAAAGCCACTACTTAAATTTCGTGGCTTTTCTTTTACTCTATGTGATTGCTTTCTCAGTCCTGTTTTACAGCTTCGAATTCAATCTCAACCAGGGCTCCAAACGGAAGACCGGCAACAGCGAAGCATTTCCTTGCGGGCATTATTTCAACATCTTTTAACGCCGCGGAATATTCCTCGTTCACACTCTTGTATCCTTCCATTGAACCACTTAACATTATGGTCACATGAAAAAGATCGTTAAATGTGAGACCACACTTTTCAAGCAACGATTTCATTTTTAGCAGAATTTCTGCGGCCTGTAATCGTGCTGTTGGAGCATCGGGCTTATTGTCTGCACCCAGGTTAGGTATTACACCAGAAAAATGGAAATGGTTTCCAATTTGTACTACCGGCGAATACGGTAAAAGAATATTTTCGACCAAAAAAGGTCTTACTTTTTTAGGCATGTTTACCTCCTTGTTTAAATGTGAATTAATTATTTTACTATATTTTTCTTTCACATTACATTTTACGACTTGTAAAGTCAAGTACAAAATACTTCCCTTCTAGGAAGTTCACAAAGTTCACGAGGTTTCGAACTTGGGAGGACATTCGAATAGCTATTTTAACCAATCAATAATTTCTATTATTACTCCCTCTTTATCTAAGTAAAAAATAGGCAAAGACCTTTTTACTGCATTCTTAATTTCTATTTTTGTCCCATCAGATGTTTCCCATCCAGGTAAAACTGCTAAAGCATCGCAACGAAGTAAAAATTCACCATTTAAATTCCAAGCTAATTCACTTTTATCTATTTCCAAAAACGTCATTTCTTGGTCTATATTTAAATGTGGTGAATAATAAGGAATATTATTATCTATAAATACATGTGCAAATCTTCTTGCCACTTCAATATTTTTCTCTTTAGCTTCTTTACTTCCATCTCCACGAAACGGCCCCGCCATAAAAATTATTTTCATAATATATTTATTATACACCAAAATTAATTAGGTTCGAACTTATACTAAGGTAGGAAAATTAACCATTATAAAATATGGCTTAAAATTTTGCTCCTATTGTATACCGACGTACCCTTAGCGAAGTTGTAAATTGGGATGATGTTCGAAAGGAAATACTAAAATAAAGAAAACCCATAAGTAAGCATAGGCTTTCTTTATGGGCTTTGATGATTAATCAATTTACAGATATTTTAAAATTGTTTGAAAGGTCTGCAGATTGTTAATTTTTTCTTTTTCAATAAGTTTATTAACTTCATCCAAGTTAGTATGAAGATGAAGACCGCCACCCATCTCATTCATATTTTTAGAAGAAAGAGGAACAACAAGATATTTTCCAGATTCATCATTTAATGGATTTAAATACCAGTCTCTTTTACCAGCTTTTATTTCCCTTGCCATCCATTGGCATCTTTCCTCAAAGGAATAGTTTTTAATTTTATTTCTTTTGTCTTTTCTTTTTTGGATAAAAAATCCAATCAGTCCGAAAATACAAAAAATTAAAATCATGCCAAAGAAATATGTGTGTCTCCAGCTACCATCAAGGGCATTTTCTTTAGAAGCGAAGTAAATGAACAATGTGACCACCATAAATATTGCAATAGTGGCAGTTACTTTAACTAAAATTTTGTCAGTTTTCATTTGGCTTTTTTTATGTGATTAATTAAGTTAAATTGATTTTCTAAATTTCCATAAAGAAACTCGGAAAACCAATCTAACTTTCACAACTAAAAACTAAATGTAAAAGAACTACTATTTTATATATAGTAGCATAATTATAGTATTATGTCAATAACGATACAAACTTGGGACGATGTTCGAATGAGTATATTAGAGAAATAAAAAGACAGGCCTTAAAAAGACCTGCCTATTATATTGTTAAAGTAACGTGGAATGATTCATCACATAAACACCATTTTTTGCATACCAATCATGTTCACCCCCCACACACGAAGAAAGATTACATCGAGTAACCAAGTCATGACTTGTTACAATATCATATCCAAGGTTTATAGCACTTTTTGCAGTGCTAAGTACACAAGCACATGAATGTATTCCCATAAGTAATAATGTTTTAGCTTTCTTTTCTTTCAGCCAGGGGTCCAAATTTTCATTTTGGAAAGCATCATCATAATGTTTTATAAATACATGAACATTTTCAGTAGGAATTTTATCAATTTCATTCTGTAATAA
>CAYVBT010000012.1:707-9378 GCA_964449885.1 uncultured Candidatus Saccharibacteria bacterium | reverse complement strand
TTGTTTTACCAGAACCATAATATTCAATAACAGCAAGTGGAATTCCTCGTTCTTTACAAAACTTTAATACAATAATTTGGTTTGGAATGAGTGCTCTTTTTATAGCAGTGTCAATAAAATCTTTTTGCATATCTATTAATAAGACTGCGAGATTTTCAGCGTGAATTAATATATGTTCCATTCGTTCAAGTTTTAGAGGTTACTTAAATCTCCACAAAGAAACTTAAGAAACCCCTAAAATCTCAATATCAAAGAACTATCAATTTGTATATAATATCATAATTTCTAGATTTGTCAATTTCTGCTCGCTTGGAGGGATAACTTACGAACTATTAAATGGGAAGAGGTGTTCCCTAACCCGAGTGTTTCGGTGATGCAAATCAATCAATTACTATCATTAAAGTAATTTTACCCCACAGCCGCTAAAACTATATATCTCTCATTAAAAAAGAAACAAAAAAGCCCCACTTTGTGTGAGGCCTTCTTTAAATTTAATAAACGGTTAAATGTCCGCGGTATAAAAGAAAGCTTTCTCGGGATTTGGTAATCGATTACTATCAACAAAAATTGTTAAAGTGGTATTTTCTTCAGAAAAATGATAACCCTCATTCCCTCTCTGAAACTCCAGCTTAAATTTTGGTTCACTTGGTTTTGTATTATTTAGCTTGTCGTAAGCTTTTACAATAGCCAATTTTACATCACCAGGTAAATTCATGTCTTTTGTTTCTTCGTAATCATTACCAGCTGCCTCTTTTATTTCTTCCAGATTATCGCTTCTCGTGAAAATTATATTCACAGAAGTAGGGGCATTTTGGTAGGTGAAATCAATACCCAAATACACCTCTGAATCATAATTTCTGTCCAAGAAAAATTCTGGAAATGGTACAAAATACTTGTGATCTAAATGCAACATTGTGACCTCCTGTTTTTAGTTTATACTAATTTTCTTTCACAATTACCTCCTTTTATTTGATAATTTTTAAAAATTTACTTTTATTTTAGTTAAGCAGATTAAGTAATCTTAAGGTTTCATTCTTGTCTCTTCTGTCATCTATAATTACTAACTTGTTAAAAACAGAAGTGACAAGTGGAATTCTTTTTGCCTCCTCAAGAAAACTTTCCATGGCTGAAATAGCCACTATTTTAGAATTTTTATTCTTATCAACTATCTCTTTCAGGGAAATGATACCCCTATTTATGAAGGTTGCCTGAATAAAATACAAATCTACAATTTCTTCTTTTTCAAAATCAATTGCATCATAAAGTTTTTTTATTTCAGCCTTATCTCCATAAAGATCTTCTAATGCTTCTACAATCATGTTTAGATTGTCAGTATCAAGAACAATAATTTTTGTTTTCATATGATGGTTTTTAATTGGTTCTCACAAAAGACAAATTATTTATCTACTCTGAGAACCAATAAAACCTAATATTAAAAAACTGTTATTATTTGTACAATAACATATAAATATTAGTTTGTCTAGCTGGCTCGCTTGGAGAGATAACTTACGAACTATTAGATGGGAGGAGGTGTTCCCTAGCCCGACTGTTTCGATAAGGGAGATTAAACAATTAATAGGTATTTTAGACAAAAGAAAAACCGCTAGTAGATAGCAGGTTTTTCTGTTATCCGACTAGCGGGATAAGATTATCGATCATGAAATCTATCAGACCGACGATTAAGATCATCTACATCCTTAGTTTTTGCGCGTTCTCGCAGTGATGCACCATTGTTGTAAGGTATATCGACCACATTCCTATAATAAGGATCAAACGCCATCTGGGTATTACCACAACGCAGGTGTTCAGCCAACTCTGCGCTTAATTCATCTTCATGTCTTGTTCCCATAATTTGGATTTTAGTTATATAATTTTTTCCTTCACATTACTTCTAAGCAACAAAAAAGTCAATCTAGGTTCGCAACCTATCTAGGGTACAAAAAATAACCATTGTTAAATATGGCTGAAAATTTTGCTCCGAACTTGGGACGACCCGTCTCGCCTACGATTTAGCCGAGGCGGATGTTCGAATGAGTATTTTGAACAAATGAAAAAGAGTCTAATTATGTATTACTTCTTATCAATAAATTTTTGACACTCTTTTATCGTATACAAAAGGTCATCCATTTTTAGATCTGCACTTCCTATCTCTCTTTTAAACGTGATTATTCTGCTTGCAAGTCTATTGTTTCCTTTTTCTAGAGCTATGGCATATGCAGTATCAAAAACTTCAATTCCTTTTTTAATTATGAAATCTTTTTCTAATTTTTCATCTCCGTATAATTCCATCAAATCTTTATCTTTTACAAAAGAAGTTGTTCCATCTTCCCATTCCACTCCTATATAACAAGTATCATCTTTAAAGTTTTTTATAATACCTTTTACTCCCTTTTCTAAAAATCTGCCACTCGAAAAAACTTCATCTCCAATTCTCCTCTCAGCCTTTGAATTTAAATCTATTACTTTAATTATTTCTTCTGAATCTTGTTTTATCCAAAAAAGTTTGTTCAAAAAATGAGACTTGATTACTAATTTTTCTGGCTGTATTTTAGTTTCAGGAGTTCTCGGATTTTCCATTTTTTTATTAAAATTCATAATGTGATTATATCAAAAAGTTCGTAACCTATCCAGAGTACGAAAAATAACCATTATAAAATATGGTTTAAAATTTTGCTCCGAACTTGGGACTATGTTCGAATGAAAATAATGAAATAAAAACTAATTTATATAAAAAGAAGCCCACCAGTGAAGATAAACTTCAATTGGCGGGCTTGTGTTTGTATTATTTTTTTACCCAGATTAGTTCTGTAGGATAGAACTCATCCGCAATAAAAGCGGAACGTCTGGTCAGCTTAATCACTTCTCCTTTCACAACAGTAACGTCAATGTAATCTTTAGGGGTATTTGATACAAGATAGTGAGCTAATACCAATTCTGATATACTGGGGTCATTTTTCGCTTTTTCTTCTGTTGCATTTTCACGGAAAAATTTACTGCCCCGAACATCAACTTCATAAGTTTTCCCCTTGTATTGTATTCCAAAAGAAAAGCTTACTCTGATACCAGTTCCACCGTCATACTTTGGGTAAGGAATAAATTCCGTTAACAACGCTGTTGCCCCGATCTTTTCAGGAGAAAATAAAAGGGTGTCAGATTTTTGTGTTTCCACTTTTGCCTTTTCACTTACACGTTTTCCGCTCTTACTTTCGCAAGAAGAAAAGATTACTACTGTGCTAATTAAAGCAACGACGAGAGAAAAAATTTTTGTTTTCATTTTGTTGATTTTTTTGTGAATAAATAATTGAATTGAGTTAAATTGATTTTCTAAATCTCCATAAAGAAACTTAGAAAACCAATTTAACCTTCACAATAAAATCAAATATCAAAGAACTATACTACTCCTAATAGTATAGCATATTAGTATGATTTTGTCAATGCTAAATAGCCTTATTTGATAAGGTTAAAAAATATTTGCTCCGAGCTTGGGATGATGTTCGGATTTCAATAATAGAAGAAAACTGAAAAAATATATATAATATAGATTATGAAAGAAAATCAATTCAATGAAATATCATTATCTCTAGAAGATACTTTAATAAGTTCAAATATAACTTCAATAACTACTGAATTAGCTGAAACATCATTAGATCAATTGCTTGATGATGGTTTATTAAAAAATATACCCATAATTTCAATTCTTGTTGGTTTAGGTAAAACAGCCTTTAATATTCATAATAGATTATTTGCAAAAAAAATCATATATTTTCTTTCTCAAATAAATAATATCCCACAAAAAGAAAGAGAAGAAGTAATAAAACAGATAGATATATCTGGAAAGTTTAGAATAAAAGTTGGGGAAAAACTACTTTATATTATTGATAAAAGTGATGATTATAAATCAGCGGAAATTATAGCAAAACTTTTTGCAGCTTTTTTAAAGAAAGAAATAACTTATTCTGAGTTTTTAAAAGCTTCAACAATTGTTAATAATATATTTATTCAAGATTTAGTTAGATTTGTAGAAAATACTGATGATAATTATTCTTCTTCAATAGAGGACATCAGTGAACTCCTAAATACTGGCTTATTCAACCTTGGAATGAATGAAGTTGATATTAGTGTAAGTGACCAAGAAGATTATAAATCAAGAGAAAAATATCAAACCACAGTTGATGGGGGTACTCTTAGAGCTGACATCTCTGATATAGGTAAAATCATTAAAAAGGTTTTGAAGGGTCAGTTACAAAACTAGATCAAGCAACAATTTTAATCGGAAGAACAACAGATGGAATATCTTTCAAAAAGCGAGTAAGATTTCTTTGTTCTGTTCCACTATTTCTTCCTGAATGTCTTTGTATTCCAATCCTTTTATTACAATAAGTCATATATAATTTATGTCGTGGTCTAGTCATTGATACGTACAGCAATCTTCGTTCATCATCAATATTAGTATCTTCATTTTTACCTGGAATGAACTCATCTTCAAGTGCTACGATGAAGCAAACATCAAATGTTAATCCCTTAGCCTGGTGCATAGTTAAAAGACTAACTCCTTCACCTTCTGTATCCTGTTCTATTTCATCGGATGCAGTTGTTAAAGATCTTAGAAAATCTTCTATTTTCTGATCTTCTCCCGTGATAACTGTTATAAGTGATGACAGAACTTTATCTCTTAGAGGACTCGCTGTCATATTTTCCTCTATCATTAAAGGAATTAAATCTTCAAGTTTTATAATTTTTTTGTATTTTTCTAATTTAGAAGTAACATTTTCAAGATATTCATTTATTTTTTTACCTTGTTTTATAATTGAAGGATTAACTTTTATCTCATCTAATGCCTTAATAAATGAAATCTTTTTGGTAAAACAAATTGAATGTATACTTTCTATACATTTAGTTCCAAGATTATTATCTTCAAGTTGTAATAACGTACGATAAGCAAGACAGTCGTTTGACTCACTAATTAAACGTAATAACGACAAAATAACCCTGTATTCTTTATTATCTTCAATCTCAGACTCAATTGTTTCTTTGTATGGAATACCCAATTTAATAAACTCATCAGTAAAAGGAGAAACAAGTTTATCTTTACTTCCCCTAAAAAGAAGTACTATCTCTTTTGGTGAAATACCCTCATCTATAAGTGATTTAATTTTTAAAGCAATAGTTTTTGCTTCGTGATATTGGTCATTAAATCTTAGAAGTTTTACTTCTCCGTCTTCTGCGTCTTCGCGAGGTCTAGTTGGTTTAGGTAATCTGTCTCTATCTAGATTTGCAACAAACTCTGCCACTGTAAGTATTTTTTTATCACAACGATAACAAGTTTCAAGGGCAAGTTTTATAGCTCCTTTAAAATTAACAGGAAAATCTCTTATTCCACGCGGATTAGCATACCTAAAACCATAAATACTTTGATCGTCATCTCCAACAACATAAAGTTCTGCTCCTTTATCTGCAAACTCTTTTACTATTGCCAAATCACAAGGGTTTAAATCTTGATATTCATCAATTAAAATATATTTATATTCCTTATCTAATTTAAAAGCACCATTTTGGTTAAGACTTTTTTTAAGTTGATAAACAAGTTCTGCTCTTAATGTTTCTCCATAATTAACCTTGTGGTCTCTAAATGCAGAAATAAATTGTGGTATCTCAAAACTTTCTTCCCAGCCTTGTTCATCCGCATTAAGATTTCCCCAATCAGCTGAAAGTCTATTAAGAAGTTTTTTTACTTGATCAATTTCCTTAAGACCTAACATTATTTTTAAGTCTTCTAATATAATATGTCTCTCCTCCCAATCATCAGCAATACGTATAGGTGTTGGTAAAGAGTCCACAACCCTTGAATTAGATAATATTTGTCTCAATGCAAATGAATGAAGAGTAGCAACCGTAGGAATTGATTTATCGTGAGGTTTTAGTATTTTTTCAAGTTCTTCTCTAAGCTGTCGTGCTGCTAATCTTGTAAATGTTAAAAGTAATATACCTTCTGGGTCTATATTTTCTTTTAATATCATTGAGAGAACCCTATGAGTAAGAGTAAATGTTTTCCCTGTCCCAGGTCCAGCCAGCAAACGTGCGTGAGAGTTTTTATGAGAAACCGCGAGTATTTGATCTGGTGTAAGTTTTTCTAGTATTTTATCTATTTCATTTATTGACATAATTTTTAATATTTTATGTTAAGCTTTTTTGATTATATAAATACTTTTGGAAGTCAAAGAATAAGGACCTGATTTTTGTAGGGTCACCTAGGACTTCTTTAGCATCTTCTAGTGATTGATATTTTAGTTCTAGAAGTTTAGAAAGTTTATCTTCTCCTAATTATTCTACTCCTGTCTCAATGTATTTACTTAAAACAAACTCAATAAAATCTTTTTGTTTGTCATCAAGTGAAGCAAACATAACTGACTCCGCGTTTGATACTCTAACTTCTCTAGTTATAGGTTTGTTGTCACTATTAAATACATATTCTAATACATCAAATAAGTCGCTCTTTTCGGCATCAATAAGTTTTTGTAGAGTTTCCAATTCATCTTTTCCGTAACCAGCTTGGTCTAGTTTTTCCAATAGACTTTTTCTAGTAACGGGGTTACTCCATATTGTTCTTAGTTCTTCTTCGCTATTGAATAACTTTGGCAATGCTCCAAATAAGTTTTGTAAAAATTCTTCAACCGAAATTGGTTTACCATCAGCACCCCAGAAAGAAGTAGAAATCATATGTTGTATTTCTAATTCCTTTCCTCCTCTTAATTTAACTTTTATTTTCTTTTTACAAATACAAGGAGATTTACCACAATCAGGACATTCTGCTGGTGGTTCAACTATACACACACACGGAGACTTACCACAAGTAGAACAAGGTTTTGGTGGTGTATTTAAACATACACAAGGTATCTGTCCACATTTAGGACAAGGGTCTTCCTCTATAGGATTACCGTCCCATTCAGGGTCTGCAAAATGGTGATAAGCATCTACAAAGTCATAGATAGTGAAGAACTCTTTTCCATCAAACAAACGTGTTCCTCTTCCTACTATCTGCTTAAACTCAATCATAGAATTAACTGGTCTCATTAAAACAATGTTACGAATATTTCTTGCGTCTACTCCTGTTGAAAGCTTCTGAGAGGTTGTAAGTATAGTAGGAATTGTTTTCTCATTATCTTGGAATTCTCTTAAAAATTGTTCACCTATTTCACCATCATTTGCGGTAACACGTACACAATAATTTGTATCTGTACTTTTTTTATATTGATTTACTAAATCTCTTACTAAAGCTGCGTGTTCTTGAGTGGAACAAAAGATAATAGATTTTTCATTTTGATTAGCATCGTCCATAAATATATGAACCCGTTTAGCTTCTCTTTCAACAATTTCAATATTTCTATTAAACTCTTTTTCAGTATAAAGTTTTCCTTCTTCAATCTCTCCTTCAACAATTTGGTCATCACTCGTATAAAGATAATCATCAAGTGTTGTTTTTATTCTTTTTACTTTAAAAGGAGTTAAAAAGCCGTCATTTATACCTTCTTTAAGTGAATATATGTAAACTGGTTCACCGAAATAACGATAAGTATCTACGTTGTCTTTTCTTTTTGGTGTAGCTGTTAGTCCTAGTTGAACGGCTGGTGAAAAATATTCTAATATTCCTCTCCAGTTTCCTTCGTCATTTGCTCCTCCACGGTGACACTCATCTATAATAATAAAATCAAAATAATCTGGTGGGTACTCTCCAAAATAAGGAGTTGAATTACCTTCGGCATCTCTACCACTCATAAATGTTTGAAAGATGGTAAAGAAAATACTTCCATTAGTTGGAACACTTCCTTTCTTGCTTATTTCCTTAGGGCTGATACGAACTAAAGCATCTTCAGGAAAAGCAGAAAAAGCATTGAAGGCTTGGTTTGCTAGTATGTTTCTATCTGCTAAGAAAAGTATTCTTGGTCTTCTACTTCCATCACGTTTTAAGTTCCATCTACTTTGGAAAAGTTTCCAAGCAACTTGAAATGCTATTGCTGTTTTACCTGTACCAGTAGCAAGAGTAAGAAGTATTCTGTTTTTGTTATTAGCAATTGCTTCAAGTGTATTGTTAATTGCTATTTCTTGATAAAATCTTTTACCATATTCTCCTTCATTGGGTATATTTGAAAACTTTTCTCTCCACTCATTCTGAACCTTAAAAGTCTTATTCCAAAGTTCTTCAGGAGTTAGGTAATTTTCAACTAAACCCTCCTTGCCAGTCTTCATACAAATACTATAAATCTCTTTCCCGTTTGTAGAATATGTAGTTTCTAGTTGTAATTTCTCTGCATACTGTTTTGCCTGAGCGACACCTTCACCAACTTCAAGTTCTACGCTTTTAGCTTCAATTACAGCAAGTTTTATACCTTTATATGATAAAACATAGTCAGCCCTAAGCATCTTACCCCTTGCTCCTCCTGGTTGTATTTTCCCATCAGTTATTGGGTGATTTCTGAATACTTTTGACCCCTCTATAACACCCCAGCCACAAGCTTTTAGTTTAGGGTCTATAAGTTCTGCTCTTGTTTCGTCTTCATTCATATATGTTTATATTTTAACACTTTTTAGCTCTCCATTAAAGGCTTTTTGTAGAATACTCTTTTTGAGTTCTTCTAGGTCGTTCATCTTCGTCTGATAAATACTTTCTAGTTTT
>CAYVBT010000012.1:0-697 GCA_964449885.1 uncultured Candidatus Saccharibacteria bacterium | reverse complement strand
AGTTTTTTAGTCTGGAAAGAAAGCTCAATAAGTTTTTTAACAATTTCTTGCTGCTCTGTTAAGCTTGGTAAACAAATCTCTATACTTTGCAGTTTCTTTATGGTCAGTGTATCAACAGTAGCACCATTATCTTTATCTAGTTGATTAAAAAATAAAGCTGATTTGAGCCAAAACTTTATAAACTCACTATTTACATTAGTAACTCTTTTCATCCACAAGACACTCGCATCTTTAAAATAAAACTTGTCATCCTCTTTAACAATATGTAAGTTTCCTATTGTTCCAATAGCAGTTATAACAATATCGCCAGATTTCGGAACTCCTGATTGTTTGAGTAAATCCTGGTAGTGAGACTCAGAGATAAATAATTCATTATCTACATATCCGTCAGCAGCCAGCCGAGTTATTTCACGACCGCGATAAAAAGGCACACCTTCTGCTCGCCATTGAGATTTTAGGACTCTTTTACTGGAACCAATTTGATAAATATCACCCAGCATTTTTTCTTCGCATTTATTATTTTTTTTATTAAATACAGACTGTAAATAACTCTCAAAGAGTTCTTTTGCATTTTTAAGATTTTGTTCAGCTTTTTCTTTTGCTTTAGATATATCAGTAAATGCCTTGTCTAAAATGGATACTATTTGTTTTTGTTCATTCAAAGATGGTATCGGTATCTCAAGTTGTTTAAACTTAT
>CAYVBT010000011.1:24554-25237 GCA_964449885.1 uncultured Candidatus Saccharibacteria bacterium | reverse complement strand
ACCCAAAAGTCAGCAACCTAAAAATAGACCGGTACAGTCTAGGTTTTTCTAGATTCAACTAAAATCTAGTTCTAGACCATAGAACCTAAAAATTGAATAATATTCTTTATTATCAATCTAAAACTTAAAAAATCAAAAGTTCTAATCCCTAGAGGTCGGGATTACTAGATGTCCCGAGAGGGTTGGTTATTTTTTCACAAAGAATATATAATAAAAAAATGGAACAATATTTAGAATTCGCAAAAAAGCTAGCAAAAGAAGCAGAAGAAATATCTTTGAAATATTTTAGCTTTGAAGTTGAACGTATTATAAAAGAAGACAACACTCCTCTTACAAAAGCAGATACTGAAATAAATGATTTGGTTATTAAAAGAATAAATGAAATTTACCCCGAGCATAGTATATATGGAGAAGAAAAAAGTGAACTAAAAGAAAATTCAAAATATATTTGGGTTTGCGATCCGATAGATGGAACCATGCCTTTTTCAAATGGTTTACCTATTTTTACTTTTTCTATTGCTTTAGTTGATCAATCAAACGGACAACCAATATTGGGTGTAGTTAATGATCCTATTTTAAAAAATATGTATTGGGCTACTAAAAATGGTGGAGCGTATAGAAATGGAAAAATATTATCTGTATCAAAAAATGATAATTTAAAAAATACTTATTTGATCACAGAA
>CAYVBT010000011.1:22255-24544 GCA_964449885.1 uncultured Candidatus Saccharibacteria bacterium | reverse complement strand
TAAAGCAGTTGGTTTTTCAAATCTACCATTAATGAAATCTTTAAGTGAAAAGAAGTGTGCTGTTATGAGATTTCTTTCTTTTATTTATGGTGGGGTGCAAGTCGCAAATGGTAAATTCATTGGAGCAGTATTCTATAACCCATATGGGCATGATGTGGCTGCTCTTAAGATAATAACTGAAGAAGCTGGTGGAAAAGTTACTGATTTAAATGGAAATGAAAGAAGATATGATAAAGATGGTATTGGATGTATTGTGTCTAATGGAATATTACACAATGAATTATTAGAGATAGTTCAAAGTGGAAAATTATAATTAATAATGATTCAGAATTGAGACGGTTCGAATCGCGGGAAGCACCCAGCAGTCAGCGACTAAAAAATAGACCGGTACAGTCTAGGTTTTTCTATATTCACTAAAAATCTGGTTCTAGACCCTAAGGGTCAAAAAATCAATTATATCTTTTAATCTCAACTTAAAATCTGAAAACTTAAAAGTTCAAGTCCTTGGAGGTCACCATAGTTAAGTGTACCGAAAGGGTGGAGTGTTTTATTGGTGAGTTTTGGTATAATAAACTTATGAAAAATAAGACACAAATATTTTTAATACACGGAGGGATGACTTTTAAAAATAAGAAGGATTATATTAAATACTTAAAAACTAGAGATATAAAGATAGAGAAATATAAACGTTGGCAGGATGAATATTTCATCAAAGAGCTTGGTAAAAAATTTCAAATAATACAACCCCGCTTTCCTCTCTCTGAAGATTCAAAATATGAAGAATAGAGAATTCATTTTGAGAGATTTTTTCCTTATTT
This sequence comes from uncultured Candidatus Saccharibacteria bacterium, assembly GCA_964449885.1. GTDB lineage: Bacteria > Patescibacteriota > Minisyncoccia > Phycocordibacterales > UBA9973 > UBA8515. The sequence goes on along the minus strand of CAYVBT010000011.1, from coordinate 23,726 downwards.
AAAAAATAATATAATTTTAATAGGTAGTTCTTTGGGTGGGATTTTTCTTGCTAAATATTTATCTGAAAATAAATTCCCTAAAAAAATATTGTCTGTATATATGGTTTGTCCTCCTTTTGATGATACTTGTTTTGTGGAGGATTTGGTTGGTGGTTTTAAATTAAAATCAGATATCTCTTTAATTGAAAAGAATTGTAAGGATGTAACTCTTATGTTTTCAGCAGATGATGATTCTGTTCCTGTATCTCATGCTGAAAAATATAGAAATAAATTAAAGAATTCAAAGATTATTATTTATAAAAGCAAAAATGGACACTTCAAAATTTCTAAATTTCCAGAGATAGTTAAAATGATAAAAGAAGATATTAAATAATATGTCTAAATCTTTAGAACTAGCTAAAAATTATTTAGGCAAAGAAGTAAAAGTTGTCATTGATAGATCTCTTGGTTCTAAACATCCAAAACATGGTTTTGTATATGAAGTTAATTATGGATATATAGAAGGAGTAATAGCTCCTGATGGCGAAGAGTTAGATGCTTATTTACTTGGTGTAAATGAGCCAGTAGGAGAATATACTGGTATTTGTATGGCAATAGCTCATAGAAAAGATAACGATGATGATAAATTGATAGTTGTTCCCAAGGATCAATTTTTTAAAGATGGAGAAATAATGGAATTAATAAACTTTCAAGAAAAGTGGTTTGATACTGAAATAATAAAATAATATATATGAAAAAAATTGGAACTATAAATGAACATAATTTTTCTAAAGAGAAAATAAATAAACTCCCAATTCGCAAGAAGGTTAGAGGGGTAATTTTTAAGAATAAAAATATTCTAGTTTGCATAGAAGAGAATGGTTATGGAATAAAACATCTATTAAAACTACCTGGTGGAAGTGTAGATAAAAATGAGAGTAATATTAAAGCAATAAAACGTGAAATCTTAGAAGAAACGGGTTACGAAATTGATAATATAAAATGTATTGGTTTTATTGAGAACGTAAGAAAGGAATATGTTATATACATAATGTATTATGTAGCAAAGACTAAAGGCAAGAAGAAAGAATTAAAACTTACTAATGAAGAATTAATAGTAGAGACAAAACCAATAGAAATAGATGTAGAAATAGCAGAAAAAAGATTTAAGGATGAATATAGCAAAGCTCATAATGATAGTTCCTTGAGAGATATTATGGTATTAGATGAATTAAAAAAATAATATGGACAATAAAAATATAATCATAAAAGTTAGAGGGGTCATAATACACGATAGTAAATTACTTATAGTAAAACATAAACAGTCTCAGTTTATGGCTCTTCCTGGTGGCCATCTAGAATATGGGGAAGATGTTATTGTTTGTTTAAAAAGAGAGCTTATTGAAGAGATTGGAGTAGAACCTGAAATAGGAAGATTGTTATATATAAATACTTTCAAAATCATAAAGCACAAAAAATAAGTGAAAGTAAA
>CAYVBT010000011.1:21088-22245 GCA_964449885.1 uncultured Candidatus Saccharibacteria bacterium | reverse complement strand
AGAGATAGTTAAGATGATTAAGGAAGATATTAAAAAATAATTATATGGATAATAAAAACATAATAATAAAAGTTAGAGGAGTCATAACACATGAGGGTAAATTACTAATTGTTAAACATCTAGGTACTGGCTTTATGGCTCTTCCTGGTGGACATCTAGAATACGGAGAAGATGTTGTAACTTGTATTAAAAGGGAACTTGTTGAAGAACTAGGAGTTAGTCCTGAGATAGGGAGATTACTCTATATAAATACTTTCAAGGTCAATAATCAATATGTAGAATTTTTCTTTGAAGTTAAAAATGGAAAAGACTATTTAAATATTGATGGATTAGAAAGAACCCATGCTCATGAATTAGCTGAGATATTATGGATATCTCCTAATAGTGGTATAGAGATTTTACCAAAGCAATTTAACGAAGATTTTAAGAATAATAAGATTTTTGAAGGAGAGACTAAGTTTATAAGTGAATTATAGTTTTATTATTAATGGTTCAGAACCGAGACAGTTCGAATCGCGGTAGGGACCCAAACAACAAATTCCCCGAATAGGGGATTTTTGTTTGGGGCCTAAGTAAACGAACTGCTTCATTTACGTCAGGGATTCGAAAGATTTTTCCTTGCCGTAGGCGGAAAAATACCAGCGACCGTAAGGCGCGAATCCCTGTAGGCACCCTTCGTATAGTATTTATATTTTATATGGTTGTTTCCGTTCGAAGAATTTGAGTGCTATAATCAAATTATGGGTAAACATTTGAGTATTAAACAAAATAATTTGGATAAACTTCCTGGTTTTGAGGTGATGTATAGAGGGAAAATGTTTGAGATTATTAATTTTGTAGGTCAGTCAAATACTAAATTTGAGGTTGCTGTTCGGGCACCAGGAACTCGTCTGATTATAGAAACGGAAAAAGATGGTCAAAAAGCACTTCTCATGACGAAAGAAATTCGTCGTGAAACTGAGGGTTACGATTTTCGTTTGCCTGGTGGGAAAGTTTTTGATAGCTTAGAACAGTTTGATTTAAGTAAAAAAAATGAAGATGACATATCTCTGATGGTAAAAAATGCGGCCGAAAAAGAAGGGAAAGAAGAGGCTGGTATTCGTGGTGGGGCTTATGAATATCTTGGTGTATCAAAAGATGGCGCATCAGTAGAATGG
>CAYVBT010000011.1:16039-21078 GCA_964449885.1 uncultured Candidatus Saccharibacteria bacterium | reverse complement strand
ATTATTTTAAGGTCAATAATGCTGAATTTGGTGAACAAGAATTAGAGGGGTATGAACAGGGGAATATTGAAACAATTATATTATCGGCGAAAGAAATTTTTGAAAAATTATCAAGAAGAGAAATTCAAGAGGGGCGTAGTGCTGATATGTTGTGGTTTTGGTTACAACAGAATGGTTTTTTAAACTTTAAGGAATAAATATATTTAAATCTCCAAAATTATGAATTCAGAAACAAAGAAGTGCCAGAATTGTAAAAAAGACTTCATTATTGAGCCAGATGATTTTTCTTTTTATGAAAAAATTAAAGTCCCTCCTCCAACCTTTTGTCCTGAATGTCGACTGGTTCGGAGACTTGCTCGTAGAAATGAAAGAACTTTTCACCATAGGACATGTGAAAAATGTGGTAAAAAAATAATTGCTATTTTTTCAGAAGATTCTGAGATTCATGTTTATTGCTCTCCTTGTTGGTGGGGGGATGATTGGGATGGTATAAATTATGGAGTTGATTTTAATTATACTAAGGATATATTTTCACAAATAAATGACTTGTATCATAAGGTTCCTATAATGAATCTTTATGGGTTATATTCTACATGGGTTAATACTGAATACGTCAATATGTCAGCATGGCAAAAAAATTCATATATGGTTACCTATGCTGATTATGGAGAAAATTTAATTTATGGCAGTTTTGTAAACCATAGCAAGGATAGTGTTGATAATTTAATGGCAAATCACTGTGAACTCTGTTATGAGACAATAAATTGCAGTCGCTGTTATAATGTTTTTTTCAGCTCTAATTGTGATAATTGTCATAATGTAATGTTTTCAAATAATTGTTCAGGCTGCAATGATTGTTTTGGTTGTGTGAATTTAAACAAAAAAAGTTATCATATTTTTAATAAACCATATACTAAGGAGGAATATGAAAAAAAACTTCTTGAAATATATCCATCTTCACGTGAAAAAATTATTGAGGCAAAAAATACTATTAATTCTTTGTCTAAAGAATATCCACAAAAATTTTACCACGGATGGAGAAACGTTGAGTCATCTGGTGATTACTTAAACGATACAAAAAATACTAAGAGTTGTTTTATTGGTTTTGAAGTTGAAGATAGTAAATTTTGTAGTTTTGTTACTGGTAAATTAACAGATTCATATGACCATAGTACTTTTGGTCAAGGTTCATCATTACTGTATGAGACAATGCAAAGTGGCGACCAAAATTCTAATATAAAATTTTCTCATTGGGTTATAACAAATTGTCAAAATGTGGAATATTCAATGTTTTGCGTTAATTCAAAAGATCTTTTTGGTTGTGTTGGTTTAAGAAAGAAACAATATTGTATTTTTAATAAACAATATTCTAAAGATGAATTTTTTGAATTAAGAGAGGAAATTATAAAACATATGAATAGTATGCCATACGTCGATAAACAAGGGTTAATATATAAATATGGTGAATTTTTTCCAATTGAAATTTGTCCTTTTTCTTACAATGAAACTACCGCACAAGAGTTTTTTCCTTTAGATAGAGAAAAAGCTTTAAAGATGGGTTATAAATGGAGAGATACAGAAAAAAGGAATTATCAATTTACTAAGAATATTGACGATTTACCAAAATTTATTTTAGAGGTAAATGATAGTGTTATAGACGAAGTTATTAAATGCGAACACGAAGGTAAATGTAATGAACAATGCACGGGTGCTTTTAAAATAATTTTACCAGAATTACAGTTTTACCGTCGTATGAATTTGCCACTCCCAACCCTTTGTTTGAATTGTAGGCATGCAGATAGACTCAAATATAGAAATCCCATGAAACTTTGGCATCGAACGTGTATGAAAGAGGGTTGTTTAAATGAATTTGAAACCTCTTATTCTCCAGAGCGCCCTGAGATTGTATATTGTGAGAAATGTTATCAACAAGAAGTTTATTAGATTCTTAATAATTTTCCGTTTATGAATTGTGATATAATTTATAGATGGAAGATGAAGAATTTGAACAATTAGTTAGAGAGGCTATTTCTGCTTTGCCACCGGCTGGTAAAAAAGCCATGCAGAATGTGGTTTTTATTGTTGAACCTGAGGTTCGAAGGCAAAAAGCCAATGAAATGAAAATTAAAAGACAAGAATTGTTGCTTGGTTTATACGAAGGAGTTTCCAAGCTTAATCGGGGGACCGGATATTCTTGGGTCTTACCAGATAAAATAACTATTTTTAAGCATCCGATTGAGAGGCTTGCAGGAAATGACCCGACGAAAATTAGAGAAATGGTTTTCGATGTCGTACGGCATGAAGTAGGTCACCATTTGGGTTTTGATGAGCCGGGTATTCGGGCTTATGAAGCTAGGAAAAAGAAAGGAATATAATTTATGAAAGAAAACAATAATTTTGAACAAAAACAATTTTATAATATAAAAACTATTGAAGGACCGAATAATGGAAAGGTTTCATATTGTCCTGAGAGAGGAGGAATTTTGACTGGAATAATATTAAAAGGAAAACCAATTATTATTTTAGATGAAGATACATTCAAAGATGAAAATACAAATGTAAGAGGTGGAGTTCCAGTTCTTTTCCCAAATGCAGGTGAGCTTTCAAAAAATTCTTTATATCCTGATTTAGACCGACATGGTTTCGCTCGGAAATTAAAATGGCGGGAAGAAAGTATTGATGATGGATTTAAGGAAACACTAGATGCAAATGAAGAGATAAAGAAGATATTTCCTTATGATTTTAGTTTTTCTCAAATAGGAAAATTTGAAGATGATAGTTCTTTTACTTTAAGTCAAGAAATAGAAAATAAAGAAGAAGAAAAAGAGATGCCTGTTTCTATGGGCTTACATCCTTATTTTAAGGTTTCAAATTCTGAAAAGAAAAATATCAAGTTTGATTTTGAAGGTGGTAAGGAAATAGAAGAGCAAATAGAAAAATGGGCAAACGGAGAATATATTTCTATCGATAATCCAAAAATAAAAGATCCACAAGCTGTTATTAAAATGATAATACCTTCTCTTGGTACGATTATAATCGACCCATCGATAGAATTTGAAAAAATCTGGGTTTGGTCTATGCCGGGATTAGATTTCATTTGTGTTGAACCAGTTATGAGGGATAAGAACGGATTAATTGATAATCCAAAAAATATTAAACCAAAAGAAAAACTTAAAATGAGTGTCAGTATTAATTTAATAGGGTAGTTTAAAATAATTTGGGTTATTGTTTATAATTGTTTATAATTAGATTATTAGTCATTAATTTATTTTAATTTTATGTTAAAAGGATTTAAACAATTTATACTTCGGGGAAATGTCGTTGATTTAGCGGTTGGAGTTGTGATTGGGGCTTCTTTTGGAACGGTGGTGAATTCATTAGTCAAAGATATTTTAACTCCATTTATTAGTGCAATATTTAAGGCTCCTGATTTTTCAGGTTTATTATTCACCATAAACGGGGTTAGTTTTATGTATGGTAATTTTATAAATGCCTTGATTGCTTTTATAGTCGTCGCGGCGGCTGTATATTTTTTCGTTGTGACTCCTATCAATACTTTAGTGTCACGCACCAGAAAAGAAAAACCACTTGATCCAACAACTAAAAAATGTAGTGAGTGTTTAAGCGAAATACCAATTGATGCTAAAAAGTGTGCTTTTTGTACCTCAACTTTAATTAATTAAATGAAAAAAGTAAATAATAAAAAAAAGGAGGTGGTTGTTATGGTAAGTGGGGGGTTTGACCCAATTCATATTGGTCATATTAGATATATGCAAGAGGCTAAGAAACTCGGAAATAAATTAATCGTAGTGATAAATAATGATAATTGGCTTCGTCTCAAAAAAGGATCATCATTTATGCCCGAAAAAGAAAGAAAAGAAATTATTGAAGCAATAGTTGGGGTTGATGAAGTGATGATTTCAAATCATTCTAAAAATACGAAAGATATGAGCGTCTGTAGGGAAATTGAAAAAATTAAACCAAATATTTTTGCTAATGGTGGAGATAGGTTTGCTGATAATATACCCGAGTTTAAATTATGTAACAACTTGAAAATAAAAATGGTCTTTAATGTTGGTCGAGGGGGTAAAGTTAGAAGTTCATCGGATTTATTAAAAGAATATTCAAGCAAATTTAAATAAAATGAATGTATTTAAAGTAAATATTCCAAAATCAATAATTCTATTAATTATTCTTTCTGTTGTATTGAATATTTTAAGAGTAATTATTTGGGATAGGGTTTCTTTTATTTATATTCTTTGGAATATATTTTTAGCATTGCTTCCGTTTTTAGTTAGTTCAATACTTATAAATATAAATAATCAAAAGAAAATAAAAAATTATTTATTTTTTATAATTGGTATTATTTGGTTATTACTTATTCCCAATGCTCCATACATAATTACTGACTTTATCCATATTGGTGAAGTTCGGGCCGTACCCGAGTTATATGATTCTTTTCTACTTTTTTCTTCGGCTTGGGTAGGACTACTTCTTGGATTACATTCAATTAATCATATTGAACAAATATTGAAAACAAAATACAAAAAGAATATTGCCCTCGCAATTATTACGATTATTATCATTTTTATTAGTTTTGGTATATATTTAGGGCGTTTTTTACGATTTAATAGTTGGGATGTTTTTGCCAAACCGCAAGTTTTCTTGAATGGAATCGTTGAAATTTTTTCTAATACTAAAAATATGACTGAAGCCTTGCTTTATACACTCTTATTTTTCTTTTTTATGCTGACTGCCTATTTTTCTTGGAAATGGTCAGGTGTTAAATAGTTGATAAGTGCCTGGTTAGTATATATAATTGTGATATAATAAAAAAATGACATTTAAAGATAATCTCAATATTTACGAAGAAGAAAGGCCGTGGGGGGCTTTCCGAAGATTTACAGATAATACTCCTTCGACAGTAAAAATTTTAACAGTGAAAGCCAATGAAGAACTCAGTTTGCAAAGCCATAATAAAAGAGAAGAATTTTGGCGAGTTATTAGTGGTGATGGAATTTTTGAAGTAGGTGATAAAA
>CAYVBT010000011.1:11224-16029 GCA_964449885.1 uncultured Candidatus Saccharibacteria bacterium | reverse complement strand
GTTGAAATCGGCACTGAACAATATGTTCCAGTTAAAACAAAACATCAAATAAAAGCCGGAACAGAGGGAATAGAAGTGTTAGAAATTTCATTTGGGGAATTTGATGAAGGAGATATTGTTCGTTATGAAGATAAATATGGGCGAGTGTAAAGAATTACGAATTACGAATTACGAAATGGGAATGGAAAAGAAAAAATTAAAAAAGAAAATAGTCAAAAAAACAGTTGCATCTAAAAAAGCAAAGCTTTTAAAGGTGAAAACGAAAAAGAAGAAGGTTGTAAAAATAAAAACAAAAAAAATTACCTTAAACAAAAAAACTATTTTAAAGAGTAAAAAAACAGTCAAAAATACTGAGAAGAAGTTAAAACTAAAAAAATCATTATCAAATCCAATCATGAAGCCAAGGTTATATTCTTGGGAATCACAAGCGGTGTTTAACCCCGCGGCAATTTACGTCGGTGGTAGAGTTCATCTTTTTTATCGAGCCTTGGGGAACGATGGAATTTCTCGTTTTGGTTACGCTTCAAGTAAAGATGGTATTAATTTTGATGATAGACTTTTTTACCCAGTTTATTTTTTAAATGAAGTAGAAGAGACAAAAAAACACTGGCCATACACAAGTCCAGCTCGACCAATTTACGATACAATTTATGCCTCCGGTGGAGGTTGGGGTGGTTGTGAAGATCCACGAACAGTTATTATTGATGGTGTTTTATATATGACCTTTAATGTTTTTAATGGTTGGGGGTCAATGCGAGTGGCCGTAGTTTCAATTAAAGAAGAAGATTTGTTAAATAAAAAATGGATATGGCAAAACTTTGCTTATTTATCAAAACCAGGGGATAGGCAAAAAAATTGGGTCTTATTTCCTGAGAAATTTAATGGTAAATTTGCTATTTTTCACAATCTAGATATTGGCGATCCAAATAGGGTAGGAGTCACGTATGTTAATAAATTAGACCACAATGAAACACCACAAGGAAAAGATGCTCCTGATCCACAAGTATTACCAGATAATATTATTGCTTGGCATAAAAGGACTCGCAGTGCTGCTTCACCACCAATTAAAACAAAAGATGGTTGGTTATTACTTTATCATGCGATGGATAAAATAGATGGCAATCGTTATAAATTGGGAGCCATGCTTCTTGATTTATATGACCCAAGTAAAGTCATTTGTCGAGCTCAAAATCCGATTTTAGAACCAGACCTATGGTATGAGAATGATTGGAAACCAGGTATTATTTATGCCAGTGGGGCGGTAATTAAAGATGATCAACTTTATGTTTATTACGGAGGAGGAGATAAATATGTGGGAGTAGCCTCAATTAAACTGGAGACTTTGATTAAAGGAATGAAAGAAAATGCGACGGTAAAATTAACAAAAAATAAAAAAATGAAAATTGAATAAAATATATGTATGTAGTTAAAAGATCCGAACATAACCCAGTTCTAATTCCTAATAAAGACCATTATTGGGAAGAGTTTGCAACTTTCAATATGTGTCCAGTTAAAAAAGGTAAAACAATTTACGGTTTTTATCGGGCTATTTCAGCTGTTGATAAAATAACTAAACAACAACAAACTTCAATTATTGGTCTTGGTAAAAGTAAAGATGGTATTCACTTTGAAGATAGGATGCCATTTATTATTCCAGAAGAACCTTGGGATGTCCACGGTTGTGAAGACCCTCGAGTAACTTTTTTTGAAGGGAAATATTATATTTTTTATACGGCACTATCTGATTATCCATTTAATAAAGATAATATTAAGGTCGGGGTGGCAATTTCAAAAGACTTAAAGAAAATTGATGAAAGACATTTAATTACTCCATTTAATGCAAAAGCCATGACTTTATTCCCAGAGCGTATAAATGGAAAAATCACTGTTATTTTTTCTGCTCATACGGATATGCCTCCGGCTAAAATGGCTATTGCTAAACTTGATAAAATCGAACAATTATGGGATCCAGTATTTTGGCAAGAGTGGGTAGAAAATATTGATTCCCAGACCGTTGATTTCAGACGAAATGAATATGACCATTTAGAAGTCGGGGCCCCTCCGGTTAAAACGAAATATGGGTGGTTACTTATTTATTCTCACATTCAAAATTATTTTGAGCACCCAGATCATTTAGATCGGATATTTGGAATCGAAGCTGTACTTTTAGATATTAATGATCCAACGAAAATAATTGGTCGGACAAAAGGTCCAATTTTAGCACCCGAGGAATCTTACGAATTATCTGGCTATATTGCCAACGTAATTTTTCCAACCGGGACACTACTTGAAAAAGATAGACTAAGTATTTATTACGGGGCAGCCGATACGACAACTTGTGTGGCTTATATAAATTTGAAAGATTTAATTTCAAGTATGTATATTGAGACAAGTGAAGATTGGTATTTTAAAAGAGGATTAACCAACCCAATCATCAGTCCAAAAATAGAAAACAAATGGGAATCATTTGCGACTTTTAACCCAGCTGCGATTTATTTAAAAAATAAAATTCATATTTTATATCGAACTTTATCCGACGATAATACTTCTTTTGTTGGTTATGCTTCAAGCCAAGATGGTTTTACTATTTCTGAAAGATTACTTGAGCCAATTTATATTCCCCGAGAAGATTTTGAAATGAAAAAAATTAATAATGGAAATTCTGGTTGTGAAGATCCACGAATTACTCAGATTGGCCAGAATTTATATATTTGCTATACGGCATATGATAGTATTGGTCCACCTAGGGTAGCTGTCTCATCAATCACTGTTTCAGATTTTTTGGCTCATAAATGGAATTGGTCAAAGCCTGCATTAATTACACCTCCTGGTTTTGATGATAAAGATACTTGTATTTTGCCTGAGAAATTGAAAGAGGGTTATTTTGTTCTTCATCGAGTAGGAAATGAAATTTGTGGGGATTATTTGGATTCACTTGATTTTAATAAAGATGTTATTAATAAATGTATTCGCATAATTGGCCCTCGAATAAATGCTTGGGATAGTTCAAAGGTGGGAATTTCTGCTCCCCCAATTAAAACAAAACATGGTTGGCTACTTCTTTATCATGGAGTTTCAAAAAGTCATAATACTTATCGAGTCGGAGTTTTGCTTCTTGATTTGAAAGATCCCGCGATAGTACTTGCTCGCTCATCGGATGCGATATTTGAGCCAGTTGAAGATTATGAAAAAATTGGAGTTGTAAACAATGTAGTTTTCCCTTGTGGAATGGTAGTCAAAGGTGACTTACTATATATTTATTATGGGGGAGCTGATAAGGTTGTGGGGGTGGCGACGATGAAGCTCTCAATTTTGCTCGGAGCCCTTGTCCGAGGAGCTAAATTTAGTAAAGATTGATATTAATCATTATTATGGTATAATTATAAAAGGCTCAAAAGCCTTTTATTTTTTTATGGACAAAAAAGATTATTCAAATTTACATAGGAACCTTGTTTTTAAATATTATTGGCAAGTTATGAGGAATTTTAAAATTCCTTTTTTTGGTGTTATATTTTTTATCACTTTTATATCTGTCCTTGATATTTATATTCCTTTTCAATTTTTAAAATTATGGAATGTTTTAAGTACAAACGATTTTTCTCTTGTTGAGCAGGCTCGTGATATTATAATTTTTATTGTAATTTTGAAATTAATTGGTTGGGCAATCAGAAGATTAAATGAATTTTCGATGTTTTATTTTGTGGCCAATGTTATGGCCGGGCTACGTAAGCAAGCTTTTTCTTATATGATGGGGCATTCCAAATCTTTTTTCGCCAATAATTTTAGTGGTTCTTTAACTCAAAAAATTAATAAATATGTTCGAGCTTTTGAGAGATTAAATGATAAATTTATCAGAGAAGGTATTTCACTCGTAGTTAAAGCAATTGGAACAGTTGTTGCTATCTATGTGCTTATTCCAAAATATTCATATTTATTGATGGTATTTTGTGTTGTCTTTATTGTCACGGCATTTATATATACTCGGCTTAAACTTAAATATGATATTTTGGCCGCCCGGGCCGATACTAAGACGCACGGTGTTTTAGCCGATTCGATTAGTAATCATCCCTCTATTCAATTTTTCGCTGGACATGATTATGAAGATGATAGAGTGGGAGAAGTTATAGAGAAACAGAAAAAAGCTACAATTTTTAATTGGTACCTTTGGGGTGGGTTAGGAGCCATTCAAGGTTTTTATATGATCTCTATTGAATTTATTATTTTTTGGATTGCTATTGGTGATTGGAAATTAGGTTTAATCGGCTTACCGGTGATTGTGCTTATCCAAAGTTATTTATTTCGTTTGACGGAAAACCTTTGGGAATTCGCAAGTATTACTAAAGCATATTATGAAGCTTTTGCTGATGCTGAAGAAATGGCAATTATTTTAGGAAAAGAATATGAAATAAAAGATGAAGTAGAAAAAATATTAGATAAAACAAACGGAGAAGTTGTTTTTAAGAATGTCACTTATATTTATAAAAATAATAAAACGAAAATTTTTGATGATTTTTCACTTACAATACCAAAAGGTCAAAAGATTGCTATTGTTGGTTCGTCCGGGGCGGGGAAGTCTACATTTGTTAATTTATTAATGAGGTTATTTAATTTAACTAGTGGTCAAATTTTAATTGATGATATTGATATAACAAAAATTTCGCAGAAAAATTTACGCGAGCAAATAGGTTTTGTTCCACAAGACCCAGTTTTATTTCATCGAACTCTCATGGATAATATTCGTTATGGAAAACGTAATGCCACAGATGAAGAAGTAAAAAAGGCCGCTCTACTTGCTCATTGTGATA